>CAYPOY010000271.1:0-7276 GCA_964412395.1 uncultured Anaerolineales bacterium
ACTTTGCCTGGGAGGTGCATTTTTGTCAAGTTTCCCAACAATTCAAGGAGACCCCTTTTTGTATCTTCCGCCCGTCGTCGCCCGTGAACTCGATAACAGTGGCACAGTAGGGGCAGCGGCGGGACTTACCGGGTTGCATGTCCTCCACCTTCTGCTTGAGTTTCCTCTGGCACTTTGGACATTGTAGGTCAAACGCTAGCTTCGTCATCACTTTGTACCTCCATCTGTGCACCGTGTCTTTCAGTCGGTAATTTCCCTACTGGCGAAACAGGCGCTACTTCTTCGCCCTGGGCGTAATTGTAACACACTCCTGGATTACTGTCAAGGCGGAATCTGTGAGCTACTTACGTTTTGACAGGAACTGTTTCCCACGCTATAATTGGGATGAGGGTACAAAACGGAGGCAGAGAAAGGAGCGAGATGCTGGGAGCAAGATTGCGAGCGATAAGGAAAAAGCAGGGGGACACCCTTGCAGATGTGGGGGCTCAAACTGGGCTGTCCGTTTCATTCTTGTCCGACATCGAAAGGGGCCGAACGCAGCCATCCCTGGACACTCTAGAAAAACTGGCCACATACTACCAATTGACCATCAATGATTTATTGGAAGGGGTAGACGCCGACACGCTTGGTTCAAATAGGGGATATCCACCCGGCTTTGAGGAATTCCTCAAAGAGACAGAGGTTGAGCCGGAGCTAGTGGATTTGCTGATGAGAGTAGAACGGCGGGCTAAGCGACGAGCTCAGACGAAAGAAGATTGGAGACAGTACTATTACTCGCTAAAGGCCATTCTGGGGCGCTGAAGCGATGCAGATATACACCGAGCAAGAAGCGAGACAGCGAGTCCGGGGACTGGTGCAACGCACTAAGGCTGAGGTGGGTCTGCAAGAAGCTCCACGCTACTTGGGCATTGAAGACCCCATTGCGGATTATCTGGGCATCATAGTCAAGGAAGAGCCGCTCCCACTAGGCGATGAGGGGCAATACATACCTGGCGATCCTCCCATCATCGTCATTAACCCTCGGATCAGCGACCCAGATCGCCTGAACTTTACCTTCTTTCACGAAGTCGCGCATCACTTGATATGCCAGCACAATGAGCTGTACTCGTTCATCCACGAGTATACTTCGGCCAATGACAAGCACTTTGACGCTGCGCTAGAGCGCTATTGCAACGTTGGCGCAGCGGAATTCCTGATTCCCGCCAAGGAGGTCCGCAAGGTCATCCAAGAACAGGGATTTAGCATAAAGCTGGTCGAGCACATGGAACCCATTTACCCTGCCTCGAAACCGGCCATCGCCATACAGCTGGCCCAATGCGCTACCCACCAATGCTTCGTAGTCGTTTGTGAATGGGGACAGATGCCCCAGCAGCAGAAACCGCAAGCTTCGTTCCTTTCCCCTGTGAATAGCGGACCCCAATTGTATGTACTGTACGCTTCGAGTTCACCCTCTACCAAGTATCCTATTGGAAGGTTCGTGCCCGTTCCCAGTGACCACGTGATAGCACTGGCATATCAGAGTCAGAATGCGGTCAAGGATGTGGCACCAATCCTCTTTCGAAGTGGGAATCGGGGTTGGAAATGCGAGTGTGAGGCTTTCTACTACAAGGGCAAGATCTACGCAGCTTTCAATGTTTCCCCACCAACATCTCCAAAACAGCTGCGCCTGTTCTGATTGTTCCTATTCAGGTTGAGAGATATTGGTACTGACTTACAGGTTTCACACACGGAATGCATAAGCCAACTATTGACTGGTTGGTAAGACCACCTATCCTGGCGATTGTGAACGTGCTCAACGTCAACCGGGATGGGAAGCCTCACGGTGCCGAGTTCGAGCACTTCCGGCGCTCTCTGCGCCTGGCGCCGGAGCGGACGCATCTCCTGACATGGCAGCAGCTTCTGGCCCGCGCCGAGGCGACGTTTGATCCCGGCGTCCGCCCCCTGCTGGCCCACGCCCGCCGGCTGCTGCATCTCCAACCGCCGGAGGGAAGGTAGCCGCTGGCCCGAAGTGCAGTTAGCTGACTTTGCCGGCCGGGTGCGCGAAGCGCTGCTGGTGTGGGAGGATTGTCTGGGACATTTGCACTCGCCGGGCGTCGGTTGAGGATGGCAGGCCCGTTGGTTGCGAGAAGTTGCTCGGCTAACATCCCACCATCTTACAGCGATGGCCTCATCTCAGTGCAAAGTTTGCACGAACTTCTGGTGCAACGTCTGCACTTGCATAGGGCGGGTTACAGTGTTACCATCCAAATCCAGCCTGCTGAGGTGGGCTCGCACCAGGCAACAAAGGCGGTCGGTGGGAGGGTTAGCGGCGCGGTGACTTGCCCACCCACCTGCATTGTGCTACAATTTCTCTTGAAGTGAAAAGGCGTCGCAGTTTTGGGGAGTTCGAGGTTCGTCCAGGGACGGTGGGAGTATACTCTGGCGAGTGGGATCCTAGCATAAGCCTGCCCACCATCCAAGGTGCGGCGGGCCTCATCGTCTGGCGTGTGTCGATGGAGGACTGGCTCTAGATTATCAAGCTAGGACGCGATCCAATGTCAAGAAGTCCAATTCCCTTCCACGTCCAGCACATTGCCCGGCCAGCGCACATTGAACGCATACTGAGCATCGCATCTGATGACCAGCCGCTCGCCCCCGAATCCACACATCTCCAGTTGGCTCAAGATGGATACCAGATCACGCTTGATGGTGCCCGCCGTAGCCTCGATATGGGTGGGAAGCTGGGCATCTTTGAGAAGGTGAACCGCTCCAGTTACACACTGACGGCACGTGGCCTGGCTTGTCGAAACCTGGCGTTATACCGTCGTGAAGTGTATTGTGATGTCATGCACTTCCTGCTGTTTGCCACCTGGGAACTCGACGGCCATCGGGACTACTGGTCATGGTCGTATGCCAAAACGTGCGAAATTCTCTGGCGTGACAAGCCCGCCATCAAGGGTCGCAAGACCATCTTCGGACAACTGTCAGGGGAAGCGTCCAAGGAGTTCTCTGATTTGGACCCGGTGGTGGGCACCGAGACTGTATATGCTGTGACCAACTGGCTGCGGGAACTGTCTCCATCGTTCTTTGTGGTGGAGAGTGATAAACTGGTCGCGAGTCAGGAACGGGAGTGGTTCTCGGTTGAACTGGCACTGTTGGCGGTATCGTATCTCTACGCTGCCCGTGGCGCAGCGGTTCAAACGCCCCTCTTACTGGACCGCGATACTGTGGAACTGTTGTGCCCCTTGTGTCTGGCCTCAGTTGAGCGCATTGTGGCAATGATTGAGACTGCCTCAAGGACGTTTCCAGTCCTGGATATTCACACCGGTGAGTGGGGCAGCAGCGTCATCTTACGGCAAACTGTGGACATCCCAATGCTGACTTGACCGGTAGACCGGTATAGGACGCGAGCAATGAACTCTCGCACCGAGGTAGAGAACCGAATCAAGGCCCTTTCTGATGCCTCCTGGCTCTTTCCCTCTCAGGCTGCCGTGTATCAGGAGCTGCTCCCATTCCTGGGTGGGCTCCACCGAGTCGTGAATCTGTATGGACTTCAAGGGACCGGCAAGACGTTCCTGGCCCACATTCTGTGCAAGGAAAATCGTGTAGAGTACGTCACATCCCCCGACCTGCTTCGCCCCGCCGAGCGCCCACTGGTAGTTGATAATGCGCCTTTTGAACGGACTGCCGTCCGTGGCATGCGCAACCAGATGCGCAGGTTTGACCTGCAACACGTCATTCTCGTCACGCGCTATCGCGTCGAGGATTCCGTCCCAGCGTTCGCGCTGAGTCTCACACCGGACGATGTTCGCTGCTTTCGCGCCAACCTCTTTCGATACCTTGACCTGCGTCTGCCGGAGTGCGCGGCATTGAACCTTTGGGAACACCTCAAGTTGATAGGAGGCACCTATGGCTAAGGACCCACGTCTGGAGAAGCTCAGGGATATGGACCCGGTCATCGGGACCTTCACCGCCCGCGAGTTGGTCAGTTCGCCCGACTTTGTCAGCCAGGTCTACCTGGAACACGCGGAAACGCACATGTCCCTGGGCGATACCTCGAACTACGTAACCACGCTACTACGGTGGGCGCGGACGAACAAAGGGACGGCTATCGGGGCCATCGCAGGCGAGTATGGATACGGGAAGACGAGCACGGCTATTCACCTGTGGCAGCAGTGCGAGCAGGCGCGTGTGATTGCGGTTCCTCCATTTGAGTGGCACCGCTTACAAGACATCATTGACGCAACCTGGACTTGGGTGCGTTATCGAGTAGGGCAGATCCAGCCAGGAGCGGTGGCTCAGCTAGATCAAATCTACGAGCGATACCGCGAGAAGTCGATCCAGGAATTCGCCGATGAGGCGGGAATACCCATCTCTAAAGTTCAGGAACTTCTGGAGCAAAGGAGAGTCAGCCTCCGCTGCCATCCAGAGGATGTCATCGAGTTCCTGGCCGAAGTCAGCCAACTACTCGAAGGGGACGCCCTGCAGTTGTACGGCCCTATCGTCTTTACTGACGAGTTGCAGGTGACAATGAGTCGGTATCAAGCCGAGCGCCGCTCACGCGATGAGTTTATGCAGGACCTCTTCGAGTTGGTCAACCCCCTCATCAACCGACAAGGCAGCTTCGGCCTGATGATTGGTCTGCCCCTCTCCACGGAAGCTATCATCAGCGATGTCCGCCCCGACGTTTTGCAGCGGCTACAGTATTGTAACCTGCTTATCCGTCCCAACACCATGTACGAGCGCGACTTCCCCAAGGAACTGTGGCATAAGTTTGCCGAAGTATTTGAGTTTGAGGATGTGGCCGACGGCATCCTGCCGGCCGACACGCTGGATAGCATGGGGCAAATTGCCTTCCGCGACGACCTGGGGGCCGGCCCGCGCACGGTCATCCAGGCGATGCGCTGCGCCATTGACCACTACGACCATACAGGGCAGCGCTTTTCACCCATTGACCTGATGGATGCGTATCTTGGGCGTCAGATCGCCTTTGATGCGAGCGGCAAGTTGATTGTGGCAGTGACGGAGGTTTTGCAGTCCAGAGACGTGCAACAGATTCGCGATGGGGATCGGGCGATCAAATTGATGGCTGCCTTCCCGATGGGCTGTCCAGAAGAACGCTTCGAGACCTATGACCTGCAAGATGTCAAGGACGAAATTGCCAGGCGCGTGTACACCGAATACCTGTACAAGTTCCCAGAGGGCGTGTCACTGCGCAAGTTGGCCCCCACCGAACGAGGTGCTGAACCGCGCTTCATTGAGCTGACCAAGGATTTCATCCAGACCTACTCGGAATCCGAGCGTGATCTGGATATGGGGATCCAGGCGTTCGGGGAAGTGGTGATTCAAGAGCAGTTGTTATCCTCACGTCGGAAGGACCAGATCGAGGGATGGATTCCTGACTCCAAAGTGGCCGGGCAGTACGTGGGAACCTTCGATCGGAAATACCCGGAACGACGGTTGGTGGTCCGAGTATCCCGTGACCGCACCGAACTGGTCAAAGCGGTCGAAGAGTTTGGCCTGGCGTTCTGGTTTGACCCCGACTGCGATTGTGATTCACCTGGGCGGATTGAGCGCGCCGATGAAGCCGGGACGCTGGCGCTCTTTTGCCTGAACCTGCTGTGTCGGCCATCCAAGCCACTCAACATTCCCTACATCGAGGAAATGGGATACCCGTCAAAGAAAGTAACGCCGGCATTTATGCTGGCACTGGTTCAGCATTTGCGCAATAACGAGCACCTCATCCCCGAGGACGAAAAGCGCATCCAGATACCGCCCTTTGTGCGCAGTCTGGTGGATTACTCGGTCCAGTTGTTGTTCGGAGAGGATCTCTTGGACAATGCGGAATTCGACGGTCTCTCGAAAGTTGGTCTGGCGCTGCCCCAGGAAGTGTTCTCCAAAATGTGCCGGGTGCGCTATCCTGACTACGAGACGCTCATCACTACCGGTCGTTGGGAGGGGGCTTACACTGCGTATTTGAACGCGCTGGAGTCCCAGAAAGCCTCGTCCTCAGTAGGCGTACTGAGGGGGAACAAGCCGCTTGAGCTGCCCCAACGTGACGTCTTGGCCCTGTTTGGGGAGACCAAAGTCCAAACTTTCAGGGGGTTGGCCGAGAACTTGTCCAGTGTCCTGGAGGTGGATCTGGGGTCCAAAGCCGACTCGCCTTCGACCGTCCGCTTCAAGCTACACCCGGCCGAGGTAGCCTTCATGGAAACACTGCGCAGTAGCGAGGAGACTCTTGCCCGAGGCCAGGTCGTACTCAGGGTTCTGGATCAGCACCAGGGGTTTGAGCTCCTGCACGGGCTTGGGTATCGAGGTGAAGAAATTGGCTATCTTCTGAAGGTGCTCAAGGCCCGGCGCCTGGTTGACTTCGATGTCAAACGACAATACTTCGTGGAGGTTCTGGAATCGCCCGCCGAGCGCCGAGAAGCGATTCTGACTGCGCTGTCTGATCTGACCAAGCGGGCTGACATTCTGGCCGGAATTCCCGATTTCGACAGAGAGTGGTTCTTGGCAGAGGTGACTAGGCTGGCGACGCAAGTCTCGGCGTGTAATGACATTGAGATACTGGAAGAATATCAGACCCAACTGGCCCGGCTGCGGGACGTACTCACCCAGTTCTCCAAAAGGTGGGCGGAGAAGATTGGGGCCGCCTTCGAGAAGATCCGTCACAGTGCTGGGCAGATAGTGCGTGCGCCCTTGCCTGCCGACTTGGCTCGTCCTCTGAAGGGCGATGTGAGCTGGGTTGGTGAACTGGTGCATTGCCAGGCGCTTCTCAAGGACAAGTACCAGCGAAGCTACACAGCATTCCGCAACGTGGAGAGCCGGGTGACAACGGCCTGGAATGCCTGGACGAGCGCCTCTCCCAACGATCCGGGGGCGTTGTTGGCCTTATATGAGGCAAACCTGGCCACGCAGTCCGAACTGAAAGAGACGCAGGCGGAGCTGGATGCCGCTGAGGCATACTTGCGCTGCTACGTGGCCTGGTCCAATGTCCTCAGCACGGCGTCCCGCGCTTATCGTGAGGCCACTGGATGTGCAGTCTCGTACAAAGAAGAACAGTTCCAGCGGGAACTGGACAGCGTCTTTGGCGAGATTGCGGACCGATTCCAGAAGAAGCGACTGGAGGCCCTCCCAGACCACGAGTTGTACACCGAGCAAATCAAGGAAGTGCAGAATCGGATTGACGTGTGGCTGCGCGACCGGCGCGAGGTCTTTATGGAGGCCAAGCGGTTCTATGAAGGATAGTGTCACCAGAATTTCGCAAATTTGAGCACAACTGAAGAACCTTAACATA
>CAYPOY010000272.1:0-7225 GCA_964412395.1 uncultured Anaerolineales bacterium
CTTGGCTCTGCTGGGCATCTGCCCGGTGTTTCACACTTTGTCTAAACTCAAGTCAGAATGCACAAGCTTTTTCAATGCACTCAAGTCCCTAGTGACCGCACTCTCACTTTCAGGTGCTCCCTCTTTCTCCCTCCATAGACGTATTTTCTCTCTGATTACATCTTCTCGCCATGCATTAATGTCTTCAATCGTTAGTTCAATCCAGCCTATTCGTATCTTTCCTTCCGCTATACTAGATTCAGCCCATTTCCCCCCTCTGCCAAGCTTAACGTAATAGGCATTCCCAACACTCAACTTGGTTAAATTTGTCATTTTGCTCCCACCTCAGAGGCAACCCGAACAAGTTCGGGCATCCACTCATGCAACACTGGTATATTGTAATCCTGTTCGTGCAACACGCAATACGGAACACGCCCTCCTCTCAATCCAGCGCCCGGCGCACGTAGCGCAGCGAGAACGTGCCGATCACCAAACCCAAAACCGCCAGCGCCAGCACGTGCGGCCACAGCACGTCCAGACCGGCCCCCTTGAGCAAGATGCCCCGCAGAATGTCCAGCCAGTGATGGGCTGGAATCACGTTCGCCACGAGCTGCATGATCCGAGGCATTGATTCGACCGGCGCGGCGTATCCGGTGAACATGAAATCCGTCATACCGATCATCATGACCAACAGGAATGCCTGGTGCTGTGTGCGTGATACGATTGAGATGACCATCCCCTTGCCCAATTCGACCAGCAGGTAGCCAAAGGCCAGAATCAGCAGCAGGGGCAGCGATCCCCGGACGGGGACGCCAAAGACGAAATGTACCGCGCTGAGCATGAGCAGGAAATCGAAAAAGCCTACCAGAACGACCGGGATGGACTTGCCGATGATGATCTCCATCGAGGAGAACGGCATGACCAGCAGTTGTTCCAACGTGCCCAGTTCGCGCTCGCGAGAGAAGGATAGCGCAGCAAAGAGGAGCACGGTGAACTCCAGCATCAGGCCGAGTTCGGCGGGGGTCATATAAAACGCCTCGGTGAGCGTTTCGTTGAACCAAACCCGCAGGCTAGCGTCGAAACCGGCCAGGTCGTCCTCGCTCAACCCCAGGCGGCGAAGCGTGACACGCTGCCCCATATCGCTGATGACGCCTTCAACGGCCCGGAGGGCGGCCGTCGCCGGGGTGCTCTCGGCTCCGTTGAGCAGAACCGCCAGGGAGGGACGTCCCGTGGGCGAGGCCAACTCGTTGTCAAAGTCGGGGGGGATAATCACGGCGGCGTTGATTTGACCGCGGTCGAGGGCATCCTGGATGGCCTCCATATCAGGCGCCTGGGCCTCGAGGGCGAAGGTACCCGTGTTTTCCAGGGCGGTGACGACAGCTCGACTGGCAGCGCTTCGATCTTGATCCAAGACCATAAGCGGCAGGTTCGTGATTGGGCCGGAGGTAGCCCAGCCGACTGCCAATAACTCTATCACGCCGCCGAACAGCATCCAGGACGGCAGCCACCAGTCGTGGAAGAGATGGAGGAATTCTTTAACGGAAAGTGACCAGATACGTTTGAACACAATTTCCCTCACTACGGATCAATTGCACCGCAACTTCCTTGCCACGCTTGTCTTTTAGCAAATACTCGCAATCCTCCCAGGCCAGGTCGTAGGCAAAGATCGCCTTCTGGTAAACCTGAAACCTCCGCAGCGGATCGTTGCGGATGCTAGGGTGGACAGTCTCTTGCCAGGCCTCGAAGCTCTTGATGTGGTTGTCCACGGCAGCTTTCTCCAACTTGCATACTTGCATACTTGCCTACTTGCATACTTGCCTACTTGCTCACTTCACCCCAGCTTCTTCCTGAAGAAAAACGCGGCCACTGCCGTAAACCCGATCCCTAACATAATCAGCATCACGCCGTAGGGCCAGAGCACGTCCAGCCCCACGCCGGGGAGAAACACGCCCCGGGTGATAATGGCATAGTGAGTTCCGGGCAGAGAGAGGGCCTCTATGCGCATCATCTCCGGCATGGAAGCGATGGGAAAGAATATCCCGGTCATAAAAAAACCGGGGAAGAAGATGACCAAGAAGGAAAGTGCCAGCGCAGCCGGCTGTGTAGGCATAAACACGCCTACGATCATCCCCATGCTGAGTATTGCAAACAAAAAGACCGCAGAGAGCAGGAAAAACAGAGGGAAACTGCCGTTAAAGGGGATGTGGAACGTCACCCTGGCGATGGCTGGCATCACGATCACGTTGGCCAGACCGACGATGACGTAAGGGATCATCTTTCCCAACAGGAACTCGGCGCGTCCCACCGGTGTGACCAGCACCTGCTCCAACGTGCCGTGTTCGCGCTCGTGGGCCAGCGTCAGGGCGACAGACAGGGCCGGAAAGCCAAGCATCATAGAGATCAAACCGGGTATCATATCCACCCTGGGTTTCAGGCCGGGGTTGTACAAGGCGCGCACGCGCAGATCAATCGGTTGCAGAGAATCCAGAGAGACGTCGAGGGCCTGGATTTGGCTGATGAGCAATTCGCTGACAAATTCCTCGGCTCGTCCCCCAATCTGGTCCACGGCAAAGCCACCGCTTCCCGGTTCCGTCCCATCAACGATGATCTGAAGAGGTATCCCCCGCAGCGATAGCAGGTCGTGCTCAAAATCCGGGTTGATGACCAGAGCGGCTTTGATTTCACCGCGCACGAGCAACCCTTCAATCTCATCCAGGGAGTCCACCTGAGCGTACAGGTCCAGGTCCTTGCCCTCCGTGGTTCGCTGGACGAAAGCGCGAGAGGTCGGACTGCGGTCATAGTCCAGTACGGCGATGGGCACGTGCTTGATGTCCACCGTTAACGCATAGGCCATGATAAAAAGCATGATAGTAGGAATCAACATAACCAGTATGAAAGTCATCCGGTCACGTACGATATGACTGATTTCTTTGCGGATGACAGCCCGCAGGTGGCGCAGCGACACGTCAATCCTCCTCGAAACCAGGTTTTTAAGAAAAAACCTGGTTTCTGCCATCCTCCATACGCCGGATCAAGGAAATAAACGCTTCTTCCATACGGGCCGGGGCAAGGCGGACACCTCGATAGGCAACTCCCTGCTTTTCCAGAGCGGCTTCGATCTCAGGGAGACGCCTCTCCGCCGAATCAACGAGCGCGTGGAGCAAGTCGCCGTAGGTCTGCACCTCGAGCACGCCGGGGAGCGTCTCGACCAATGCGTGCGCCGCCTGCCAGTCATCGGGGCACAGTTCGATCAAGTCCCCCTCGATTTGGGCGCAAATCTGCTGCGGCTCGGCGCACACGACCAAATGTCCTTCGTACATCAAGCCCACCCTGAAGCAGCGATCGGCCTCGTCCATATAAGGTGTGCTGACGACGATGGTAGTCCCTCCCAGGTTCAGGTCGGTCAGGATGTCCCAGAATTCCCGCCGCGAGACGGGATCAACACCGGTGGTGGGCTCGTCGAGCAGCAGAATCTCGGGCCGGTGGATCAGGGTACAGGCCAGGGCCAGTTTCTTCTGCATCCCGCCGGAGAGATGGGCTGCGCGGCGGCCTTTGAACTCCGTCAGGCCAGCAAAGGCCAACAGTCGCTCGGTACGCTCCTGCAATTCGGAGACTTCCACGTCGTACAGATCGGCGAAGAAGGACAGGTTCTCCAGCACCGAGAGTTCGCCGTAGAGACTGAACTGCTGCGCCATGTAGCCGATTTTACGCTTGATCGCCTCGGGCTGACGGGCCAGGTCGTAGCCGGCTACTCTCGCCGACCCCGAGGTAATGTCCAGCAGGCCGGCCAGCAGACGCAGCGTGGTGGTCTTGCCGACCCCATCCGGCCCGACCAGCCCGAATAGTTCTCCCGGCTGGATGGACAGGTCCAGGGAATCCACCGCCCGCGTCTTTTTAAAGTCGCGCGTCAGTGCGTGAGTTTCGATAATGGGAGGGATTCTTTCCATAGTTTTAGCGTTTGAGGTGCAACGCACTTCTGCAAGTGCGTCGCACCTGGTCATTTCTTCACCTTCCGCACGACCCACAGCACGACCAGTGCCCCGAGCGCCGGCTCCATCGCCACCCCCAGGTACTTCATGGTGTTGCTGAAACCCATCGCGGGGATGACGTACCAGTCAATCAGGCCGATGACGATGGCGCAAATCACGGCGACCACGTAGTCGCCGACCGCGCCCAGGGGCTTGTTCTCCTTCCAGATCAAACTGGCTATCGCGCCGATCAGCAGCCCGACCAACACCATTGCGATTAACAGGACTACGATTTGCATTTCTCGCCTCCTTAAGTTTGATGTGCTATCCTGCCTGGTCCATTTGCCAGCCGCTTTCCTCCCACGCCTTTCTCATGACGGGATTTCGCTTGAGGTACTCGTCCCTCACGTCCCTGGGAACCGTGTTCAAGAAGCAGGAGAAGTTCACACATCGAGAGCAGGTGTATTCCCGCAATGTCCAGAGGAACGTGATCAATCCCCACAGGGCAATCAAGGTCAGAGCAAACTGCCTGCCAAGGATCAAGAAAGGAAACGGGTAACCGCCCAGTATGATGAACCCAATCACGAGCTGAACCGTTTCTGCTTTGCTGATGGGTTCAGGGTGGTACTTCCAGACCTTGAGAGAACCATAGTTGGCAATGCAGTGCAGCGTTAGCCCTTTTTCGGCGTAATAGGGGCAATGGCTGCACAGGATACGAATCTCCCACAACTGGAAAAAGACCAGGCAGAACGCAGCCCACCCCAGGAGATACCAGCCATACCCACCCTGGATCATCCCAATGACAGCCGGAAGCATGAAAACGCCAAACATGCCCACAAAATGCAGCAGGTTCCCCCGGTCGAACCGGCATTTCAGTCGCCCCACGACGGGACAACCTTCACATTCAGACGCGGCCCGCCAACTACAAATGTCGTATGGATTGTTTGTCTGTCCTTGCTCCGTCGCCACGGTTCAATCCCCCTTTTGACCGCTTCCCTGCCCATCTACCTCCAACCCGCTCAAAAGCGTCTCAATGAAGACCTGGCTGACCCGGTCCAGGTCCAGATCGGGCACCAGCGTGATGTAGACCGCCAAGCCGTCGTAGGCAGCCATTATGGCCCATGCCAATTGCCCCGCGTCCACCGGTTTGAACTCGCCATTTCTAACACCCTCTTCGATGATTCCCGTAATGATCTCTCTGGACTGAACGAGCAGATCGGTCCACAACTTACTGGCTTCCTCGCGGCGGGGACTTTGCCCCCAAAACTCAACAAACAGGTTGAAAAGACCTTTGGCCTCTTTCCAGAACTTTACAATTTCCAGGACCCCGACGCGTAGTTTGTCGGAGGCCGTTGCACATTGCTCGAGGGCAGCGGCAGTCTCTTGACCGACATCCTCAAAAAACGACATAATCGCCGCTGCGAACAGGCCGTCTTTGCTCTCAAAATACCAGTAGAGGGTTCCCTTGCTCAGGCCGCTTTCGGCGACGATGTCGTCCATGGTGGTGTTGCGGTAGCCCTTGCGGGCGAAGCAGACCAGGGCAGCCTGGATGATCTGAGCGCGGCGCTCTGCGGATATGTCGGATGGCATGGGTCACTCCTTTCGCTTGCGCTTGACGATGCACAGCAGCCACAGCACGAGCAGTGCGCTGATGAGGGGCTCGAATTGACCTCATGGTATTTCTGGACTGACCAGTCAGTCCAGGATATTATACGACCATTCTTCTCAGAAGTCAAGTAATGCAGGCAAGAAAAGAGCGCGCTCCGGTCTGGAAGCGCGCTCTGGTGTTTGCGTGTGTGGCTGTCAGTCGGAAGCGTAGAAAGCGACGCCGACGGTGCCCGGCCCGACATGGATACCGATAACGGGGCTGACTTTAGTGCGGTAGACTGTGGAGATGTCAAAGCGCTCCTTCACCTGCTCAGCAATGGCATCTCCTTCTTCGGGGCTGTCCACGTCAAGGACGGCTACTTCTGCCATCCGTTTCTCGCCCAGCCGTTCCTCCACGACCTTCAACATCCGTGCAACTGCCTTGCGCTTGGTGCGTGGCTGGGCCAGTGGCTCGACACGCCCGTCCTCCAGGTGCAATAGCGGCTTGATGTTCAGCGCGGTTCCTAGCAGTCGCTGGGCCCCGCCGATGCGTCCGAGCCGGTGCAGGTACTCCAGCGTGTCTACGGCGAAAAGGATGTGTGCCCGATCCCGCACGTCCTCGGCCACAGCGATGACCTCGCCGAGGGATTTGCCAGCAGCCGCCGCTCGGGCCGCCGCCAGCACGATGAAACCCAGACTCATCGAGGCACCGAGCGAATCTATGACTGTGATGTTGAGTTCAGGCAACTGTGCTTTGGCCGCCTCGGCCGAGGCGATAGTACCGCTGATCCCACCAGAGATGTAAATTCCCACGATGGTATCGGTGTTGTTCTCAGCGGCGACGCGGCGGAAGAAATCCATGAACTCGCCAGCCGAGGGTTGGGAGGTAGTGGGCAAGATCTCAGCCTCCCGCAGGCGGTGATAGAAGGCTGGTGGGTCAATGTCCACTCCGTCCCGGAAGTGCTCGTCGCCCCAGAGAAGCCACAGTGGGATCACCGGAATGCTCAAACCACCCAGGGCTTCCTGGGGTATGTAGGCTGTACTGTCCGTCACTACTGCAATCTTACCAGTATTCATAGTTACCTCCCTTCGTATGGCGCTGAGGATACCAATAAGTAAAACACTATACCCGTGGAGAAGATACGCTCGCAGGTCAGTAGACAGGTAGATAAGAAACAAGTGGAGCCCCCGGATGGGGCGGCAGTGGTCGCCGGCGGCGCAACGGCGGACGACGGAAAAGGCGTCTGCGAAACATGGGCAGCCTCCTTTTGAGTAAGGTTTAGCGATACGACTATGGCCCGCTGTCCAGTAGAAAATTGAGCATGATGGCCACAATGCCTGCGATAACGGTGCGCAGTCCATAACCGATGAGATTGCGCCCGGAGATGCGCCCCAGGAACATCCCCAGCCCGAACAGGCTGATCAGGGCAACAATCAAAGAGAGCGCATAACTGACCATGATGTCATTGATAAGCGGTGCAAGGAAAAAGGGGGCGAGTACAATCAGCGAAGAAACGAGAGGCGACAGGCCATCTACTAATGACACGACGATCACTGCCATGCGCGAGGCACGGCCGATCTTCGTCTCTCCCAGGTCGGTCAGCGATATTCTCTCCAGTTCAGCTAACTCGCGCCCGCGCTCGGCGGACTCGGCCAGGTAAGCCCCCCATAGCCCCGAAACTCCTATGGAG
>CAYPOY010000273.1:0-7219 GCA_964412395.1 uncultured Anaerolineales bacterium
TTGTCAGTCAATCAGGCCTCCGTCCTCAAATTTGCGAAATCTTGGTGAGGGTATCATGCACTCCCTCAAACGGTACACCGCCCGCCAGGCCAACCTGTTGCTGGGACGTGAGGGGAGCTTTTGGCAACACGAGAATTATGATCACGTCGTGCGAGACGAAGCAGAGTTGCGGCGGATTATCGCCTATGTGCTGAATAACCCCGTTAAAGCCGGGTTGGTTGAGCACTGGGAAGATTGGAAATGGACCTACTGCAAGCACCTGTAGGACAATTTGCCAAATTGTCCTACAGGCTTTCCGACCACCAACTCGCGGTCATCGAGCGTCCCATCGAGAGCAAGATCTTCCTGGAAGGTCCCGCCGGCACCGGCAAGACCACCGCCGGCGTCGAGCGTCTCCTGCACCTGCTCGCATCCGGCGTCCCGGCTCGCTCCGTCCTGGTGATCGTGCCCCATCGCACGCTGGCCGCCCCCTACTACGAAGCCCTCCGCCGCCCGACCGTGGACGCCGGTGGGCAGGTGACTATCTTCACCATCGGCGGCCTGGCCCAACGGATGGTGGACCTTTTTTGGCCTTTGATCGCCGAGGAGGCGGGCTTTGGCCATCCCGACCAACCGCCCACCTTCCTCACACTGGAGACGGCCCAATACTACATGGCCCGCCTGGTTCGCCCCCTCCTCGAACAGGGCTATTTTGAGTCGGTGGTCATTGACCGCAACCGGATCTACAGCCAGATCCTTGACAACCTCAACAAGGCCGCTGTGGTCGGCTTCCCGTACAGGGAGATCGGCGAGAGGCTCAAGGCCGCCTGGGGAGGCGAGCAGAGCCAAAAGCGCATCTACGACGAGACCCAGGACTGCGCCACCCGCTTCCGCGAATACTGCCTGGCCCACAACCTGCTCGACTTCTCGCTCCAGCTCGAGGTGTTCACCAACTACCTGTGGCCCGAAAGCCCAGCACCGCCTGTTCACGGCGATGTTGAAGGCCCAGCACCGTCTGTTCACGGCGGTGTTGGATCTCTGTGCCGCGACTACCTGCTGACGACCTACACCCACCTCATCGTGGACAACATCGAGGAGGACACCCCGGTGGCTCACGACCTGTTGGGAGAATGGCTGGACCATTGCCAATCGGCGCTCCTGATCTATGATCACGAGGCGGGTTACCGTCGTTTCCTGGGTGCCGACCCGGAGAACGCCCGCACGCTCAGGGAATCCTGCGAGGAGAGGGTCCTTGTAGACAGCACCGAATCCACCGTCACCTCGCCTGACCTGCGGGCCTTCGGATACCAGTTGGCCCGCACCCTGAACCGAGCAGCAGATACTCCCCTCCCCGAAGCGGGGAGTGGTGACTCTCCCCTCCCCGAAGCGGGGAGGGGCCGGGGGAGAGGTTCCGGAAACGCGCTGGCCTACGAGTATCACCGCTACCACCCGCAGATGCTCGACTGGGTCGCCGGGGAGATCGCCGGGTTGGTGCACGACGAGGGCGTCCCTCCGGGGGAGATTGTCGTGCTGGCCCCGTTCCTGACCGATGCCCTTCGTTTTTCGCTGATGAACAGACTGGAGCAGCGCAGTGTCCCGGTCCGCTCCCATCGCCCCTCGCGGGCCCTGCGAGAGGAACCGGCCACCCGGTGCCTGCTGACGCTGGCGGCGGTCGCTCACCCGGAATGGGGAATCTGCCCCAGCCGGTTCGACGTGGCCTACGCGCTGATGCAGGCGATTGACGGGATGGACCTGGTGCGGGCGCAACTCCTGGCGGAGATCGTCTACCGCGTCCGGGATAATCGGCCTGGCTTGGGTTCCTTTGACCCGATTAACACCGCCACGCAGGAGCGGATCACCTTTGTGCTGGGCGGGCGCTACGAGGGTCTGCGCGCCTGGATCGAAGACTACATCGCCGGTCCGCAGGTGATATTCGACCACTTTCTGAGCCGCTTGTTCAGCGAGGTGCTGTCCCAGCAGGGGTATGGCTTTCACCGCAACTATGACGCAGGGAAGGTGGCTGCTAACCTGATCGAGTCGGTGCGCAAGTTCCGCTGGGCAACCGAACCTTCCCGCAGGTTAAGCCCTACTGGTGGCGAGACCATCTCAACCCCAGGGAATGACGACTTGCCTCCTGGGAGCGATTCTGCCACAACCTGCGGGAGGGTCCCACTGGGGCAGGAATATTTAGAGATGGTGCAGGATGGCGTGATCGCTGCCCAGTACATCCGCAGTTGGCAACTCCAGCTAGAGGGCGCGGTGCTGCTGGCACCGGCTTACACCTTCATCATAAGCAACCGTCCGGTGGACTACCAGTTCTGGCTCAACGTCGGAGGCCGGGGCTGGTGGGAACGGCTCTATCAGCCACTCACCCATCCCTACGTGCTCAGTCGGGGCTGGCCCCATAATGGGAATGATACGGTCTGGAGCGGTACCGACGAGGTCGAGGCCCGGCGGGACGCGCTCTATCGTCTCACTCTGGGCTTGATCCGGCGCTGCCGCCGCAAGGTCTACCTCGGCCTGAGCGAGCTGGGCGAGCAGGGCTACGAGCAGAAAGGGCCGCTGCTGCAAGCGATCCAGCGCGTGCTGCGCCGCCAGGCGGGGGACTGGTAAGTTGGTAAATGGGTAAGGAGGTGACGATGATGAACCGCAACCTCTCGTTGGTATTGTGCATGCTGATCCCGCTTCTGCTACCGCAAACCGGCCAACCGGCTAACCACCCGATGAGCCAACTAACCATCCCACCATCCACTCCTCCCCCATCCTTCGAGCTGCCGGACAACCTGCCCGCGGTGGAGGCCGCTCTACAAAACGGCTCGCTCAGCGAGGCGGCCAGGGCCCGGCTGCGCGCCAGCGGGCTCGTCGTCCTGCCGGATCATGATGTCGAGCGTCTCTCCAGCGCGTACATGGGCCTCTTCAACGAGGAGCAGGTGTCGGTCTTCATTACCACCGACGTGGCATTGCACATCTTCCACAACGTCTTCGATGACCTGCTGGCCGAGGTGGAGAAGTCCTATCTCACCGGTGACGTGGAGTGGCTGGCGCAGCAACTAACCGCCGCCAGCGTTGTCCGCTACGGGGCCATTTCCGAGGAGACGCAACCGCTGTGCAAAGCCGCGGCACGGCACGACGTGCTGGTCTTCGCTGTGGCTGCGCGCCTGCTGGACGATAGTTTCGTCCTCCCGGATGCCGTCGAACCCGAGGCCAGCCAGTACGTGCAGAAGGTGCTTGACCACACGATCACCGAGTTCTACCCCGGCGACGACTACACCCAGTACGAGCCTCGCGGCCACTACGCCGGCGACGAGCGGTTGGAGCGTTACTTCCGTGCCGTTAAGTGGCTCAGCCGCCGCATCTTCCGCATCGAGGATTACTTCTACCCCGCCGACGCCGACGTGGAGTTGACCGCCGCGGCGCTGTTGGCCCAACTCATCTCCGATGACTCCGCCATTGAAGCCCGCTGGAACAAGGTCTACGACGTCACGCGGCTCCTGGCCGGCCCCGCCGATAGCATCACCCCAGCCCTGGTGCGGCAAGCCCTGGACAATGTCTTTGGCCCGAGCTTCACGCTGGACGTGCTGGAGGATTCCGACAACCGCGCCAATCTGCGGAAAGAGTTCGAGAAGGATGACTATCCCACCAGCGAGATCATCCCCGTGCCGCTGGAGTTCCCGGGGCAGATCCCGCCCAGGTATGTGCAGTTCCTGGGCGAACGCTACCTGCCTGACGGCGAGGCCATGCAGGAGACCTGCTTCCCTCACGTGCCGGAGCGCACTCTGCCCTCAGGGCTGGACGTGATGGCCACCGTGCTGGCTTCAGACCGGGCCGAGCACTGGCTGGCAAGCGAGGTTGCGGCCTATCCTGGGCTGGACACACAGCTCATCGCGCTGCGGGCGCAATTCGACGCCTACACTGTGACCACCTGGACCAAATCCACCTACAACGGCTGGCTGTACAGCCTGCGTCCCCTGCTACAGCCGATGCCCGCCGGCGCGCCCGCCTTCATGCAAGGCACGGCCTGGCAGGACAAGGAGCTGAATACGGCGCTCGGGTCGTGGACGCAGTTGCGCCACGACTTTATCCTCTACGGTAAGCCGACCTATATACCGTGCCCCTGGGCATTTGGGCCAGGGCTGGTGGAGCCGGTGCCCGCTACCTTCGACCGCCTGGCCGACCTCTGCGATCAGGTATACGGCGTGTTAGACGCATACAACATGCTGCCTGAGGTCCATGGCCGTAGCCTGCAAGCGTTGGCCACCAGGCTGCGCATATGGCGAGACTATGCCGAAAAGATCGCTGCTGGGGGTTGGCTCAGCGAGGAGGAGCAGGATGACATCCACCGCGTCGGCCTGTGGCTGCTGGGATTCTTCCAGGATGGCTGGGGCGTGGAGGAGAAATCGCCCATGCTGGTGGCCGACGTGGCGAGCGATTCCAACACCGGCCGCGTGCTGCACGAGGGGACGGGGTACTTCAATCCGCTGATCGTGGTCTACACGCCGCCGGGCGGCGAGCCTATCGCCGGCATCGGCTACGTCTTCAGCCACTACGAGTTCGCCGAGCCGGACTGGAACCGCCTGAACGACGCGGAGTGGGCGGCCAGGTTGCAGGAGAACCCACCGCGCCCGGCGTGGACCTCCAGCTTCCTACCGCTCGACCAGCCGGAAGCCATCTACCTGCCGTTGATAGCAAGCGGCCCCCAAAGAATGACGAACGACGAATGACGAATGACGAATGACGAACGACGAACGACGAATGACGAATGACGGACCACGAATCCCATTCAAACCTCGTCCCAGGCAGCAGGAGGTACTAAGCTACACCGGTGGCAAGATGGGCGTCTCGGCCGTACCCGGCAGCGGTAAGACCGTCACGCTTTCGTACCTGGCCGCCCAACTGGTCGCCAGCGGGGTGCTGGAGGATGACCAGGAGGTGTTGGTCGTGACTCTGGTCAACTCCGCCGTGGATAACTTCGCCGGGCGGGTGGCCGGCTTCGTCCAGCGACGCGGGCTGCTGCCTCACCTCGGCTACCGGGTGCGCACGCTGCACGGCCTGGCCCACGACATCGTCCGGGAGCGACCGGCCCTGGTGGGCCTTGCGGATGACTTCCAGATCGTGGACGAGCGAGCAGCGGATCAGATCCGGCAGGAGGCGGTGGAGGCATGGCTGCGCAGTCACCCATACGCCGCCGATGATTTCCTGTCCTGCGACCTGGAGGAGAGGAAGCGGGATTGGGTGCGCCGCGTCCAGTGGCCTGACCTGGTGGGCGACGTCGCCTGCAGTTTCATCAGGCAGGCCAAGGACATGCAGATCACGCCGGCTGAGCTTCGTGACCGCCTGGATCAGCTAACCGGCCAACTACCTAACCCCCCAACCCCCTTCCCTGCCAGGGAAGGGGGAGTTTCCCTTCCCCCCGTGGGGGAGGGGGTGTCTCCGTTTCCCCTGGTGGAGATGGGCTGGGCCATCTACGCCGACTACCAGCGCGCCCTGACCTACCGTGGCGCTGTGGACTTCGACGACCTCATCCGGTTGGCGCTGCGGGCCTTACAGTTGGACCCGGAGTTTCTACAGCGGCTGCATCACCGCTGGCCGTTCATCCTGGAGGACGAGGCGCAGGACAGCAGCCGGTTGCAGGAGGAGATTCTGAAGCTGTTGGTCGGCCCCGATGGCAACTGGGTGCGCGTCGGTGACCCCAACCAGGCTATCTACGAGACCTTCACCACGGCCAGCCCCCAATTCCTGCGCGACTTCCTGGAGGAGGCGGGTGTCCTTCGCCGTGAGATGCCCAACTCCGGCCGTTCGACCCGGAGCATCGTCAACCTGGCCAACTACCTGATTGATTGGACGCAGGCTACGCATCCGGTGGGACCAGTCCGAGATGCTCTGACGCCGCCGCATGTCGAGTCCGCGCCGCCCGGTGACCCGCAGCCCAACCCGCCGGATGACCCCAGCAAAGTGCGCATCGTGGCCCAGAAGTTCAGCCCGGGGGAGGAACTCCAGGCTGTGGCGGACTCTCTGGCACGCTGGCTGCCGGAACACCAGGATGATACTGTAGCCGTCCTGGTGCCGCGCAATAAACGTGGCTTTGAAGTGGCTGGTGAGTTGAAGAAGCGCGGCCTGGAGTACGTAGAACTTCTCCGCAGCACTATGTCTACCCGGGAGGCGGCGGGGGCCCTGGGCAACGTCGTCAACTACCTGGCTGATCCTTCCTCCCCGGCCAGGCTGGCGAGGGTCTACCGGGTGTGGCGTCGAAAAGACCGCGAGGATGTGGATGCAAAGGCCCGCCTCGAAATTGTCGCCAGGGCGTTGCGTAAGTGTCGTCAGGTCGAGGATTTCTTATGGCCACGGGTGGATCGGGACTGGCTGGATGGTTTGGAGTTGGCCGACGAATATCCGGATGTCCGTGAGCAGTTGGTTGCCTTTCGCGAGTTGGCCCGTCGTTGGCAGAGGGCAATCCTGCTGCCCATAGACCAACTCATCCTCACCCTGGCCCAGGACCTGTTCGACGATCCTGCCGACCTGGCCGTAGCGCACAAGCTGGCCGTGGTTCTGCGGCGGGCGAGCGAGAGTCATCCTGATTGGCGGTTGCCAGAACTCACCCAGGAGTTGGCGGTGATTGCCCGGAACGAGCGTCGCTTCTTAGGGTTAAGCGGCGACGACACTGGCTTCGACCCCGCGCGATACAAGGGCAAGGCCGTCGTGGCCACCGTCCACAAGGCCAAGGGGCTGGAGTGGGACCGGGTCTACCTGATGTCGGTCAACAACTACAACTTCCCGGCAGGCCTGCCCCACGACAGTTTCATCTCGGAGAAGTGGTTCGTGCGCGATAGCCTGAACCTGGAGGCGGAGGCCCTGGCCCAGTTGCGGGCGCTCTCCGAGGATGCCAACTATGAGGAAGGCGAGGCGACCCAGGTGGCGCGGCTGGACTACGCGGCCGAGCGGCTGCGGCTGCTGTACGTGGGTATCACCCGCGCCAGGAAGGAATTGATCATCACCTGGAACAGCGGCAAACGCGGTGACCAACAACCGGCGGTTTCGTTCATCGCCCTGCAAACGTTCTGGGAAGAGATGGTAGACCAGTAAATTGGCGGATTGGGAAACTGGTAGGCTGGTGACTGCCAATTACGAATCTACGAATCTACGAGTCTGCGAATCTACGAATCTGCGAACTCACGAATCTACCAACCTGGATACCCTCACCAAGATTTCGCAAATTTGAGGACGGAGGCTGAAGCAACTTAAC
>CAYPOY010000274.1:0-7198 GCA_964412395.1 uncultured Anaerolineales bacterium
CTAACCCTGGGCTTGCTGCGCCCGGCCTGGCTGCGGGTGCAGCGGCGCGACTTGACTCGGCTGATTGCCCTGGGCAGTGGCCTGGGCGCGTTTCACGTTTTTTGGAACCTGGGCGTGTTGCTCAACGGGGCAGCAGTGGCGACAGTGCAGCAAGCAGCTATGCCGGCTATTGTCGCTGTTGCTGCCTGGCTGCTCTGGGGTGAACCGCTGACGCGCCGCAAGGTGCTGGCCATTGTCCTGACCTTCGCCGGCACGGTGCTGGTATCTGGTCTGGACGTTCTGGGGAGGGCTAAGCTGACTGCGCCGGGGCTGCTGGTAGGTTTGGGTATCCCTATAACCTATGCTAGCTACAACCTTCTTGGCAAGAAGATAAGCGCACGCTATCGTTCTCCAACCGTATTGGTCTATAGCTTTGGCTTTGGAGCGCTGACTTTGCTGCCTTTTCAGTTTTTCACTCCGCAGCCCTGGCCCGTGCCCTCTTCGACCTGGATCTGGTTCGCGGCCTTGATCAGCCTCTCCACTATCATCCCCTGGTCTGTCTACACATTCGGATTGGGGCGACTGCCGGCGAGCGTGGCCAGCATCCTGGCTATGGCAGAAATCCCTGTTGTCTCCGTTTATGCTTACTTTCTTCTGGGCGAGCGGCTGACGGTCACGCAGTTCGTCGGGGCAGCTATGGTGGTTACCGGCGTGCTTTTACTCTTCCGGCGAAGACAGAGCAGTGACACCGAACGATTGGACGAGTCCTTCGCTCATAGCAGGCCTGTGACCCGTGTCTTTAGCGGCCAAAGCCGCCGGGTCCGCGACCCAGCGGGGGCAGGGGGAGGACAGCAAGATGGCGAATAAAAAGAAGGGTATGGCCAGGACAATGCCAATGCGGGTGTTGGAGGAGCAGGAGATTCCCTACGAGCCGCTTCGTCAGGCCCACAAACAGCACACAGCCGAAGGAGTGGCAGAGGACCTGGGAGTCCCTGTGGCCCAGGTGGTCAAGGCGATGATCATCCAGCGTTCTGACCGCCGGTTTGTGCTTGTGGTGATCCCTGGTGACCGGCGTCTCAGTCTCAAGAAGGTCGACGCAGCGCTGAGTGACAAAAAAGTGACGCTGGCGTCGGAGCGGGACGTGCAACGGGTGACCGGTTACCGGGTGGGGGCGGTGTCAGTGTTGGGTTTCCGCCGTCCGGACGTTGCTGCCTGCGTAGACGAGAGGATCCTGGAGCAGGAAACGGTGATCATCAGCGCGGGCCGTCCAGACGTCGGGCTGGCCCTCTCGCCCGACGATCTGGTGCGAGCGCTGGACGGGGCCCAGTTGGGCGATTTCTGCGATGAGGGGTACCTCCCCCCCAAGTTTGGGGGGGACTGGGGGGGGGCTGACTGGCGACGGCGAGAGAATTAATGGCTGTTACTTTAGGCATTGATACAGGGGGCACGTATACCGACGCAGTGCTGGTAGACCACGCCAGCGGTGCAGTGCTGGCCGGATCCAAGGCCCTGACCACCCGTAACGACTTGTCGGTTGGCATTGGGCGAGCCGTGGCAGCGGCCTTCGACGGGCAAACCGTATCCCCCGCCGAGGTGAGCCTGGTGGCCCTTTCGACTACCATGGCCACCAACGCTATCGTCGAGGGGCAGGGCAGCCCGGTTTGTTTGCTGCTCATCGGTTACGACCAGGAGTTGATCCGGCAATACGGGTTTGAGCGCGACCTGGTGACTCAAAACGTGGTTTACCTGCGCGGTGGCCACAATGTGGCGGGCGACGAGGTCGAGCCCCTGGACGAAACGGCAGCGCGAGAGGCCATCCTGACCTGGCGCGACCAGGTGGAGGCCTTTGCCGTATCAGGTTATTTTGGCGTGCGCAACCCGGCCCACGAACTGCGCGTGCGGGCGCTGGTGGAAGAGTTGACCGATCTGCCGGTCGCCTGCGGCCACGAGTTGACAACCCGCCTCAACGCGGTGCGCCGGGCGACGACGGCAGCCCTCAACGCCCGGTTGATCCAGTTGCTGCGGGAACTCATCGTCACTGTTCGTCGCACCTTGCAAGAGCTGGACATCGTGGCACCGTTGATGGTCGTCAAAGGGGATGGCTCGCTGGTGCGGGCCGAGTGGGCCATGTGGCGACCCATCGAGACGATCCTTTCGGGGCCGGCGGCCAGCGTGGTCGGTGCCTGGCACCTGGCGGGCCGTCGTGACGTGTGGGTGGTGGACGTGGGCGGTACGACGACCGACATCGCCGCGCTGCGCGATGGTCGCCCCCGGCTGAACCCGGAGGGTGCGCAAGTCGGCGAGTGGCGGACGATGGTCGAAGCGGTGGACGTCCACACGGTGGGGCTGGGCGGCGACAGCCACGTGCGCCTGGATGAGGAAGGCCGGCTGGTCATCGGTCCCCAGCGCGTGGTGCCACTGTGCCTGATGGCCAGCGAGCATCCCAAAATCCTGGACGAACTGCGACGACAGGTGATGGCGCGCCAGCGAGAGAGTCTGGTCGGGCAGTTCGTGCTGGCGCAGCGCCGGCCAGCCAATGTGCTCTCAGAGCAAGATCAGGTCTTGTTGCGTCACCTGTCTGCAGGCCCCCAGTCGTTGACCTCGCTGGTCGAAGCGCTGCGCTACGGCTCACTGGTTATGCGGCAGATCGAAGGTCTGGAGACGCGGCGGCTGGTTCTACGGGCTGGCTTCACGCCCACCGATGCACTGCACGTCATGGGGCGCTTTGGACTTTGGGACGCCGAAGCGTCGCGGCTTGGGGCGGAACTTTTGGCTGTGCAGGCGGGCCTGTCGTCCGAAGCATTTTGCGAGCGGGTGGTCTCTGGTGTGTCGAACCGGGTGACGACGGCGCTGGTCAGCAAGGTGCTGGGCGACGAAGCTATGCTGCCTGACTGGGAGCGAGAGCCCTCGGCGACGGCGCTGCTGAACCGGGCGCTGGGGAACGTCCCCGAATCGGACCTGGGTTGCCAGTTGTGGCTCCGTCAGCCAATCATCGCCGTCGGCGCGCCGGTGGAAGCCTACATGCCTCGTGTGGCGGAGCAACTGCGTACCGAGTTGGTCATCCCTCGCCACGCTGAGGTGGCGAACGCCGTGGGCGCTGTGGCTGGCGGTGTGGTGCAGCAACTGCGGGTGATCATCCGCCCGTTGAGCGCCGGTCAGCACTTTCGCCTGCACCTGCCCGACGGGGTGCGCGACTTTTCCACCACGGAAGAAGCGGTGGCCTATGCCCGGCAAGTCGTGCCCGTTCAATTAAAGGCACTGGCCCGGCAGGCAGGTGCCGAGCAGGTCGAGGTGCAGATGATCCGCGTGGACCGAGTTGCGCCAGTCGCGGGGGGGTGGGGACAGGAGATTTATCTGAGCACGGAATTGACGTTCACGGCTGTGGGACGGCCCAGCCTGACACGGGAAACGTACGGATAGCCAATTCGCCCCTTACTGCTCCGGCGGTTGGTAATCGGCCCCCAGGATGACGGAGATGTCGTAGTCGACGTTAGGGTCGGCCCAGTGCACTATGGCCGTTGGCGGAAGGCCGAGGAGACGGGCCAGGTACTCGGCTGTGTAGGTCTTGCCTGTGTAGACGATGATCAGCGACTCAGCATAATCGGATTGATCTGCGTTGTCAGCAGGCACGACCCGCAAACCCTGCTGCGTGAGATAATCGGCCGTGAACATGGCCAACCCCGCCGCTATCGTCCCGTTCAACACCTTGATGGTGGCTGCCTCGGCCGCCAGGCGCACGGCAGGGTCGTCTGCTTGCTGGGGTAAGGGGGCTTCGGCGGTGAAGATGTAATCCCGCATTTCCCGAATGCGGTCGCGCAGTGGGATCAGTACCTGTTGCCCGTCGGGTGTAGTCCAGAACTGGGTATAATGCTCGTCAACCACGCCGTAGTGGATATTCTCGGGCTCCACTTCGCTCGCCAGTTGTGCCAGCGCAATGACCTGGTCCAGCGTCAGGTTGGTCACCACTGAGTCTTGCAACGTCTGCCAGAGTTCGGGTGTGCGGGGCGCCAGTTGAGGCAGCAGGTCGAGCCGTGTGACTTGCTCAAACACTGCCAGGAGGATCTGTTGTTGGCGCTTGGCGCGGTCGAAGTCACCACCGGCGGTGTGACGGGTGCGGGCATACTTGAGCGCCATCTCGCCGTTGAAATGCTGCGAGCCAGCCGGGATGTACAGCGGGTCGTAGCCGTATGCCTCGTCGGGGTAGGCGGGGTCTGCAATCTCCTCCTCCACATAGACGTCAATCCCACCGATAAGGTCTACCAGTCGCTCGAAGGCGGTGAAGTTGACGCGCGCATAATAGTGGATGGGGACACCAAGGTTGTACTGCACAGTCTTGGCCGCGAGCGCCGGGCCGCCACCAGGATAGTCGTGGAGTTCGCCGAGGTAGTGAGCGGTGTTGATGCGTCCCTCCTCATAATTGGGAATTGGCACCCACAGGTCGCGCGGGATGGAGAGCATCCCGCCACTCACCGTGACCGGGTCTATCGTCAACACCAACATCGTGTCGGTACGCCAGGGGCCCTGTTCGTGCTCGCGCTGGTCAATACCCATCACCAGAATATTGACGCGCTCGGTGTCCTCCCACCGTGGCAGCGGCTTTCCCGGTTCGTAAACTACGCTGCCGGTCTCATTATCCTCCGTGGTGAAAGCGGGCAACATATCGGAAGCGGCGATGAACTGCCGCACCTGGTCGAAGACGAACAGTCCCGCTGCACCAGCGACCATCAGAAAGAGCACGACCAGGCCTGTAGTGAAGAGTTTTTGAACCACACCGCTCGAGCGCTGTCTCCGCTTTGCACTGCGCCGCACTGTCATCCTCCCGACAAAGCACCGCCTATTTATAGCGGTGCTAGAGTTATCAGACCTCAATCAGGCTGCCGGGCAGATTATAACACGATTGCAGCAATCAGGGTAGTGATGCGACATAGAGCCGTCCGCCACTGATCACGTACAACCGCCTTGAGGTCTCGTCCACCGCTAACGCCTCCAGTGCATCAAAAGCTCCGTCGGCGCGGAATTGTGCCCGGAAGACCCCGTCAGGCCCCAATGCAACCACCCGCCTGTTGCCCTGATCGGCCACGTAGACCACACCACTGCTCCCATCTGGATCCACCGCCAACGCGACCGCCTGGCTGAGGTCGCCGGGTAGCCCGCGCACATCGAAGGGCTCGGGTGCACCTCCCAGGAACTTGAGGATTGCTCCATCGGTGTAGAGGATGTAGATACTGCCGTCTATCGCTATGTCTCGCGCGTCAGCCAGCGATCTGGGCAAAGAGTCAGAGTCGACGAAGTAGTGAGCAGGCCGCTCAGGATAGGTATCGCCTCGAGGTTCGTAACGCCGGATCTGCTGAATGGCGGTGTCCAGAACATACAGGCGGCCTTTGAAGGAGCCGACAACCTTGGGCGAGTGTGGCGGCGTGCCCAGAAAGGAACGCTGCAACTGGGGGGCTCCTCCTTCGCTCTCCCAGGCAGGGTCGTAACTTACCAATGCACCGTCCTCTTCGAGGATCAGGAGGCCGCTTGTCTGCCGTCCACCTTCCAGGCTGACCCAGGTGAAATCCACCAGGTTCCCCACCTCTCCCCCACCGATCTGCTGCCCGGTTTGTACGAGGATGGGTACATCCCCTTGCTCGATCACGCCATCCCCGGTCGGATTCAGGGTCACTTGAGTCACCCATCCTCCTATCGGGTCGAGGACGAAGATTTTTTGCCCGTGGACGACCAGTTGACGCGGCATGGTGCCCGGTCCGAAATCCTCCAGTTGGACGGGCCGTAGGCGGATGGTGCCGTCGAGGAAATCAATGGCGGCCTGGGCCTGGGCCTGGAGCGCCGTGGCGACCGGGTCGTCGGGCCGCAACGTGGCAGCGGTGTTAGCGTGCTCCAGTGCAGCCTCCCAATGGGGTCGAGCCCCCTCTGAGATACCCCCAGCGGCCTGGGCCAACGCAATCTCTTCCTCCGCCTGGTTGAGGAACTCTTGGAAGCGCGACTTCGCCCCAAACGACGGGTATGCCAGCGCCACGATGATGGCCAGCACGACCGGGATGCCGATAGCAATAGCCATCATCACGGCGCGGTTCTCCCTGGGGACTGGACGAGGAGGACGTGCCCGACGACGAGTCTCCCGCTCAGGACCAGGGAGCATGCGCCGGAACAACGTGCCCGCCCCTCTGGCCAGCCACACGCCAGCGGCAGCAATCCCGTGTCCCACAGAACGGATGCCTGCCAGGATAGCGGAGATCCCGCGCCCTATAGAACGAATGACCTTCCCCATCCGTTCTCCCAGGCTGGGCCCCAGTTCACGGGTTGGCTTCGGACGTGCACGGGGCTTCGGCCGGGGCGGCTTGCGACTGGGGCGGGGCGGGGGCTGAGGAGGGGCCTCGCGGTCCACAGGCACTTTCTCTGGCAAAGCCCAGCGCACGACTAGCGCGGCGAAGTCGGCTCCAGCCCCGACCTGTTCCAATCCCTCCAGCACCTCGTGCACCCCGGCACGGGGCAGTACGCGGGCGATAGCCTCGCCGCCAGCCTCCTGAATCAAGGCGGACGGGGCCAGCAACAATGTGTTGCCTGGGGCAATGAAAGCATGGTGGAGACGCACGTTGGCCAGCCGCCCCATTCCCAGGGGGGTCAGCTCCTTACCATGGGAGAAACACTCCAGGCGATCCCGGTGAAGGAAACAGGCCCGACCAGAGCCAGCCTGGAGGATAAATAGGTCATCATCGTGCAGAGCAGCGCAGATGATGCCGCTGTAGCACCGGTCGGAGGGAACGGAGTGCAAGTTGTTGTCGAACAAGTACCGGTTGGCGGCGGTCGCCGCCTGGCGCAGCGCAGCTGTGATACTGCCGGTGGTGGCCCAGTACGTCTGTGCCAGCACCTCGCGCAGTTCCCGGTAGAGGTGTGGCGATGCCGGCCCAGTCAGGTCCAGTAGGATGAAAAGCTGCTCGCTCTCCCGACCACGGGTCGCCCGTGGTGGCGGGTTCAGGGCCGTAGCGTAGGGCGCGGCATCTTCCAGGCGCGTGCCATTGGCGATGCACAGCGTGCCGACAATGGACTTAATCGGGGAACTAGCGGGATTGTCTGTACAAGTGGACACTGTCTCATCTCCAATCATCGCTTACTCCTGACATTATACCGCTATCTTCGCGCTGACGCAACAGCGGATCACACGGGGTTTTCGAAGCAGAACAGGGGCGGAAAATCAACCCCAAAATTCACCCTCCGA
>CAYPOY010000275.1:0-7184 GCA_964412395.1 uncultured Anaerolineales bacterium
TCGTAACCACACTGATAGCCTATAGTCTTCGAGCTAGGGTACCCAGGAGGACACCAAGTGGGTATTCCATAGCGTCGCCCTAGCTGACAAGCGATGATTTGGTGCAGACTTGTCTCCACTCCACCAAAGCGGATTGCTCCAGTTTTCATATCCAATGGATGTGTATAGTCGACGAACGCCACTCCTAATCCCGGCTTGATAAGCTGCAGCAAAACAAGCCCTGCTAGCATCTCGGCATTGTTCAATACCGTCGATCCAGCAATCGTGGCTGGTCCAGTCCCTCCATATACTGCTCCGCTAACAAGAAAGGTAGGCATCCCAGCTTCAGCATAGGTGAAGGCAGCGAGAATGGCATCCTCATAATATGTCAACGGCGGCGCGGCCATAACACTGCCCCACAGTTGCTGATTGGTTACCTTTGCCATCTTTGTATTCCAAATATCCTCTCGTGCCACGCTACCTACATGTATCACCTTCGTTGTATTTCTTATGCAGCTCGCTACATGCCACACGGGCCACATAATTGGAGGCTCACCCTGTACCGAGTGGTATGGTCCATAGACCAGGAAGTGCATGTTATTTAACGCATCGAGGACCCTTACCGCGTCATCCTGTTCTTGCTTTGTGGGAGTTCGCCTTTCCCAGGTATCCAAATCGATAGTGTCCATCCCGCAGTTCGATCCCACGTAGAGGGTACTTCCACCAGGTCTTATCGTGTTGTTCGGGTCTCGTGGTTTGACGGCGAAACTGCTGGGAGCTTTGCGTATGGCTTCCTCCACCACATAGTCGGGGATCCTCACGCGCCTCTCCTCAAAATCGACTTGGCAACCGCTATCTGCAAAGAGTTTCAATGCCCTTTCATTGTCAAAAGTTACCCCTGTCCCCTGGAGCACATCTAGGGTGCCTCGATGAATAGCTTCTAGCTCTTCTTCTGTTAATACCTCCAGAGGCTTAAATTTGCGTGTGAATCCTTTCAACATTTTTACCCTCCTTTACTTTCCCACTAGCCTCTTGGCTAGCTCCACTGCCCCGGGGGCTGTGGGGTCGTATCCATCCGCACCAATGCTTTCGGCAAAAGCTGAGGTGATAGCACCCCCACCGACCATTGCCTTCACCTTGTCTCTGAGCCCTTCCTCCTTTAGGATATCAATAACCTTTATCTGCTCTGGGGCAGTCGTGGTCATGAGGGCTGACATGGCCAAGATGTCCGCATCGTACTTCTTGATTGCCTCTATGAACTGCTCAGCTTTGATGTTGATGCCTAAGTCATGTACCTCAAAGCCCTCGGCTATGAGCAATGTGCATACCATCGTCTTCCCTATGCTGTGGATATCGCCGAAAACAGTGCCCGCGACAACGGTGCCCAGGGCCTCCCTCTTCGCCCCTGTTCTCTTGATCTCTTCTTCCACGATGGGCATGGCGGCTTGCATGGCATCCGCTGCCCCAACCAGGTCAGGCAGCCACAGTTCCCCTCTACCAAAGCCGTCGCCGACTTGCCTGATAGCGACCGTTAGTGCATCCACGGCCTTGATAGGATCTACCTTTTCCTCTACTGCTTTGGTGGCCCAGTTTGCCGCCGCTTCAGAGTCATATTCTACGACCGCTTTCTTCAGGTTCTCAAGGATCTCGACTTCCATCTGCAGGCCTCCTTCCTAAGATAGTCATGGTCAATTCTCCTCTGTTCTGTGATAGAACCTTAATCTTATTTTATTTTACCACACGATTGCACTTGCGTCTGTCATCTGGACAACAAAAGAGCCAACTTCCCCTTCATTCTACACCGATTAGCCTCTTGGCCAGCCCCACTGCACCACGCGCCGTCGGCTCGTATCCATCGGCTCCAATCTTTTCCGCAAGCCCCTGGGTTATCGCACCTCCGCCGACCATTATCCTTACTTTGTCTCTGAAGCCCTCCTCCTTGAGGGCGTTGACGACCTTTCTCTGCTCCGGGGCAGTCATCGTCGTAAGGGCTGACATAGCCAGGATGTCGGGCCTATGCTCCCTGAGCGCCTCCATGAACTGCTCAGCGGTTACATTGACGCCCAGGTCAATGACCTCAAAACCCCCGGCTGTGAGGAGCGTGGCTACCATAGTTTTCCCTATGTCGTGGATATCTCCATAAACCGTCCCGATGACGACGGTGCCCAGGGCTCCTACCTTCTTCCCCGTTCTCTTGATCTCCCCTTCTACGATGGGCATAGCGCTCTTCATGGCGAACGCTGCTATCACCACGTCGGGAAGGGCAAGCACTTCCCGAACAAAACCCTTATCAACTTGCCTCATGCCACTTGTCAGGGCGTCCAAGGCTTTGATAGGATCCACCCTCTGCTTAACCGCTTTTCTGGCCCAGCCTATGGCTCCTTGTTCGTCGCCCTCTACCACCGCCCGGCTCAGACTGTCAAGAATTTCAATGTGCTCAGGGGGGAGGATGACAAAACGACGTCCCTCTTTCCACAGATACCCTCGTCTCTTCAACTCGTTCAGATAGGCCGTGATGGTGCTGCGGTTGGCTGCAATTAGTTCGGCGATTTCCTCGTGGGTCATGTCCAGGTCTATCTTGATGCCCCTTTCCGTCACCAGCCCATGTTCGTCAGCCAATCTCACCAGGCCGTGCTTCAAACGTTGCTGCACGTCCATCAAACTAAGGTCTCGTACTTCGCGGGCAAGCGAGCGAGCCGTCTGAGCCAGTTCCCTCATCACAGTCACAGAGAAGAGGAAATTACTGGACATCAAACGCTCAAATTCTGCCAGTGGAATGACATATACATCTGTGTCCCCCAAGGCCTCAGCCGTTGACTCGTGCTCTCCGCCGAGCAAATAGGCCGTAGCCCCAACCAGGCGCCCTGCCCCGAAGATGTCATACGTATGTGCTTTGCCCTCCAGCGAGATGCAGTATACTTTTACTTTCCCTCTCCTCACCACAAACACGCACTCGGCGGAGTCTCCTTGCCAATGGAGCATCTCTCCCTTCTCGTACCGCTTGAGCCTGCCAATGTGGTGGGCCTCCACCAGTTCCAGAATGCTTGAGCGAGTGCATTGATATCTTTCCTCAACCCTGACCGCTTTAGTCATTTGCTCTCCTCCACCATACTCTACCTGGCAGCGATGCCAACTCTCCTCCCGTGTCACAACTGAATTCCTGAAAGGTATCTGTTTACCGGGGCTTCTCCCCATTATAACCAAAATCGGCCTTCGATGTCAATAGCGCGAATTGCCTCACTAAAAAGGTGATCCAAAAAGGAGGAGATCACCTTCACACGCGGCCGAGCAGGCAAGAAGAATGACGGTGCCTACGTTGAGCAGAAGAACTGGTCTGTTGTCCGACGGGCAGTCGGCTACTATCGCTACGATACCCACGAGCAACTGGATTTACTCAATCGCCTCTATGCCGTCATGCACTTCTACGTCAACTTCTTCCTGCCGGTGATGAAGCTCGAAGAGAAAACGCGCGTGGGCAGCAAGGTCAAAAGAGTCCAAAGGTGTTACCATAATCGTGAACCAGCCCCAAAATTTGGAACGCAATTCCTCAGCCGCTCGGCCTGGTGAGAGCAAATGAGTAGCCTCAAAATTTAGAACGTGATTCCTCAGCCGCTCGGCCCGATGAGAGCAGATGAGTAGATGTTCTAAGTCTTGTCAAGTGATTGAACCTTAAAATCTCGAATAGCGATCACCCCCGATATGCACGTGGGACGCGTTGTCTCCATCCCCGCTCGGCAGGGCTTGACAGCGCCCCGTGATGTGCTACAATCCGATCACGGAGCGAGGGGGAAGTTGTTTCCAGGCTGAGGTGACTTATGGTCAGCCTCTTACCTACCTGGAGCAACTTCTCCTTCTTGCGGCTTTCCGATCTTGCCCGCCGCCACCAGTTCCCGCACACAGACATTCCTCTCTCCCAGTCTACGAATTACGAATCTACGAATTCACGAACCCACCAGCCACCGATTAAACCAGCCGGCGGCCAGTTGGTTGTCAAAATAATGTCCCATCTCCTCCGGCTCGATCAGTTTGGCACGCCGTGGCACGCCCAGAATCCGGTATACCTGGCGCACGATGGCAAAACTTCCCCGCGCCGCGCGATTGGTGGATGGGTCACGCCGGCCGCTGACGAACATCACCGGTCGCGGGGCAATGAGGGCAGCCACATCTCCCATCTCGGCGTAGCGCAGGATGCCCGGAATGTCGTTGCAGGGGCAATGCTCTTCGTCCAGGCAAGTGACGACGTATTTGCCCAGATAACTGTTGATCAACGCCGCCTGCACCCGGTCGTCCAGTGCTGTTGTGTACATAGTCAGCGCGCCGCCAGCGCCGATGCCGGTCGCTCCGATGCGGGCCGGGTCCACCTCCGGGCGGGTCAGGAGGTAGTCTATGGCGTGCATCCCATCCTGGACAAGCATACCATACCAGGTGCGGCCCACCAACCGGGCAGCGGCGTCAATCTGCAAGTGGCCCATCGCGCCGAGTCTGCCGAACCCGCGCAGTTCCATGGTCAGCGTGACGAAGCCGGCGCGGGCTAATTCCAGCCCGTTGGCCCGTTGGTAGGACTTTTCCAGTCCGGCCGTCTGGGCGATGGTGCCGTGGCCGGGGAAGACGACGACGGCAGGCTGCGGCCCGTTGGCTTCCGCTGGCAGAAACAGGTAGACGGGCACACGCAGGTCTTCTCCGGTGTTCAACCAGATGAGTTCACGCCAGAGACCGTCAACGGAGATTCGTTCCTCGACCTCGGCCTTCAGTTCTGCCGGGCCGTAGGGTTGCCGGGGACGGTCGCCCACGCCCAACAGATCCCACAGCCGCTCGCGGAGTTCGGCGCGCCATGCTTCCCACTCGGCCTGGGTTGTCCCCCGGAAGCGGTATGGCGGCGTGGTCGTGGCAACGCGGCGGATAGGGGCCAGCAGAGCGGCAGCCACTGCGTCATCCTCTTGCACCTGAGCGCCCGGCGCGATGCTTTCCACCAGCCGGCCACCCAGTTCGCCCACGCCTTCTGCCAGCCGTTCGACCGCTTTCTTGATCTGGCGGGCTGGCGTGGGCTTCTCGCCGAAGCGTTTCGCCAGGTCAACAGCGGCCTCCTCCAGCAGCACCCTATGCCCATATCGCGTCTCCAGTTCCTCGTGGTTGCGGCGCAGCCAGAGATACAGATCGGCCTCTGTACGGCCGGGAAACTCCTGGAGAATATCACGCTGACGGATGATCTGGGCGATAGGGGCGTAGTGCATCTCGCACCACAGTGCCACTGCCTCGTCGAAAGGCACTTCCCGCTCGTCTATTCTGGAGAGGCTCTGTTGGAAAGCTTCGATCTCGTACAGCAGGTCTTCGTATCCGTCTGGCTGGGTGAGTTCGGGCGACGTGTCGGGGCAGAGGCGGTCTACGTTGGTGCGCTCCAGGAACGCGGCGTGGGCAGCTTTGCTCAACAGATCGTCTACGTCGGTGTCCGGCTCCAGGGGGACGCGGGTTTTATATTCCCAGACGTAAGCCTGGATGGTGGGGGTGTTGTGCTGGCGTGCCACCGAGACGCGATGGTTCCCGTCGCGGACGAAGTAGACCTGGCCGACTTCGTAGAGTTCGATGGGGGGGAGGCCACCGCCGGTGGTGACCAGCCTGTCAACTCGCCGCCACCGCTCTCCCAGGTCATCTTGCCGGGGGAAGAAGGCGCGGTTGAAATCCCGGTAGCGGCCCACGCTGCCCACGATGTGATCCAGCGGTACGTCCTGGAGGCCCAGGTAGCGGATGCTGCGCAGGCCCAGCCTCTTGCGCACCTCTTCAAAAGGCAGCAGATCGGGCGGGCGCTGCGTGAAGGCGGCCAGGATGTCCTGGGCAAAGGCGGCTCGCCGCGCCTGTTTCCACTCTTCCTGGGTTTCGGGAGACATGTACGTTTCAGACCTCAATCTCCAGGCCATCATAAGCCACCGTGACCCCATCCAGCCCTTTGGCCCACTCTTCCAGTTCGTCGTGGGGCCGGTTATGGTGGTTGCAGTGAGTCAAGACCAAACGCCTGGCCTCTACCCATTCTTTCAACTCGACCGCTTCGAGTGAGGTGATGTGATCTTCGTGCGGTGGAGCAAAGCGAGGGGTATTGACAATCAGCAGATCAGCCTTTTCCATCAGGCAGCAGGCGTAGTTGCTGAACCGATTGCTCGTGTCGGAGGTGTAGACGGTTTTGCGATCGCCCTCGTAGATTGCCAGGCCGAAGCAGGGAACCGTGTGGCTGACAGCGAAAGGGGTGAAGAAGAAGCCGTCGAAACGCACGGCCATCCCTGGGTGGAAGGGGCAGTGAAAGGCGATGTCTGGCAGTTTGTCGCCCCAATCCTCTCGCCGCAGAGACTCGTACACTCCTGGTTCAACAAAAAGGTCCACATCTTTTTTCCGGTAAGTGAACTCCTCCAATCCTCCGGTGTGGTCATGATGGGCGTGGGTGAGAAAGATGCCATCTATCCGGAGAACCCTGTGCTGGGTCAACGACTCTCTGATGTCTGGCGGCGTGTCAAGCAACAACTCGTAGCCGGGCAACGAGAAGAGCAGGGCATTTCTCCTCTTCACCAGCTTTCCGCCTTTCTTCCTGGCTCTGGCGCAATGGGGACAATCGCAGCCGATGGCCGGGATACCCTCCGCCGAGCCGGTGCCCAGAAACTGGATCCTCAAGACTACACCTTCAGCACCATGCCGTCGTAGGCCACGCTCACTCCTTTGACCTGGCGAACGAACTTTTCTAATTCGTCGTGGGGCAAGTTTTCGTGATTGATGTAAGTCAAGATCATCTTCCTGGCCCCCACTCGGTCTTTGAGCTCAATAGCCTCAAGGGCGTTGATGTGGTTCTCGAGGATCGTATCGAAGGTGGGGGTATTGACGATCAGCAGGTCACAGTTCCACATGACCCGCCGGCCGTAGTTGGTCAGGCGGGCGGGGGTATCCGATGTATAGACGACCCGAGTCTCGCCTTCCTTCACCGAGATGCCAAAGATAGGTCGCTGATGGCGGGCAGCGAAGGGAATGATAGAGAAGCCGTCGAAGTAAAGGGAGGTCCCCGAGTAGTAGGGGATGTGAAACATAACAGCATCGAGCATCTCCGTCCAGTGTTCCCGCTTGATGGTCTCGAAGAGGGTATCCTCAGCCAGGAAATCCAACTGTCCCGGCCACCACTCGAACTCCTTGATGCCGCCGATGTGGTCGTAGCGAGATCGGGTGGCAAGAAT
>CAYPOY010000276.1:0-7116 GCA_964412395.1 uncultured Anaerolineales bacterium
GAGCAGGGGAGCAGGGGAGCAGAGGGGCAAGGGAGCAGAGGAGCAGGGGAGCAGGGGAGCAGAGGAGCAGGGGGGTTGCCCCAGCCGCTGGTCGGGGCCATCGCGCGGACTGGGCTGGAGTTGTTAGGCACGGTGCCGGAGGATCCTGCAATGGCCGAGTTCGAGTTCACGGGCCGGCCGTTGGTGGAACTGCCGGCGGAGACGGTGGTGTATCAAGCCGTTCGCGAGATAGCGCGGAGAATATTGGTAGAAGGATAGATTGGTACATTCGTGCACGCGTAGATTCGTGAATTTGGCCTTGTGCGGAACCCCCGAATACCGAATCTGCGAATCCTGGTTCTACGGTTTCCCAATCTACCAATACCCCACAAAGCTAAGGAGGTAGTCAGAATGTATATAATTGCCGAGAATATCCAGATCATTTCCCCTCGGGTCAAAAAGGCCATCGCCGAGCGGGACGCAAAGTTCTTCCAGGACCTGGCGGTGCGCATGGTAGACGCCGGGGCGGATGTGGTAGATCTCAACATTGGCCCACAGAAGAAGCATGGCCACGAGATTCTGCCCTGGCTGGTTGAGGTCGTCGAGGAGGTGGTGGACGTGCCGTTGTGCTTCGACACCACCAACCTGACCGCTATCGAGGCGGCCTGCGAGACGGTGAGTAAGGCGCAGCCCATCATCAACTCCACCTCTGCCGAGGAGGAGCGGCTGGAGAAAGTGCCGCTGGTGGCCAAGAAATACGGCACCCGCCTCATCGCGCTTACGATGGGCAGAGGCATGATCCCGGTCAAGGCCGATGAGCGGGTCAACGTCGCGCTGGAGGAGTTGATTCCCCGCATGGTGGAGATTGACTTCCCCATCAGTGACCTGATCATTGACCCGCTGGTGCTGACTGTCTCTGGCACCCAGGAATACTGCCCGGAGTGTATCGAGGCGGTGCGCACGCTCAAGTATGCCTGGGATCCGCCGCCGCTGACCAATGGAGGCGTCTCCAACGTCTCCAACGGCGTGCCGGCCGAATTTCGTCCACTGCTCAACCGCGTCTACATGGTCATGCTGATGGGGGCCGGGATTGACATGGTGATCGCCAACCCGCTTGACAGAAACATGAGGGAGTTTATCCGTATCGTAGAAGAGCGGGACGAGAGCACCCCCGTCGGTCGGCTGCTGATTAAACTCTACGACCGGGTGGAGGCGATGGAGGAGTTGCAGCCCGAGGACGTGGACATGTCCGATTCGCAGCAGGCGGATATCTGGAAGACGGTGCAGATACTGCTGAACAAGGTCATCTACACAGATTCGTACCTGCGGCTGTGAGTACAAATTACGAATGTACGAATGTACGAACCTACGGAGGAGATATGACAGTACAACTGATTGACGGCAAGGCGACGGCGGCCGCGATCCACGAGGAGATCAAGGCCGAGGTCGAACGACTTAAGACAGAGCATGGCATCGTGCCGGGGCTGGCGACGGTGCTGGTGGGCGAAAACCCCGCCTCCCAGTTCTACGTGCGCTCCAAGCAGAAGCGCTGTGCCGAGGTGGGCATTCGTTCTTTTGGCCACACGCTGCCGGCGAGCGCCACCCAGGAGGAGGTTGAGGGGCTGGTGGCGGAGTTGAACGATAACCCGGAGGTGCATGGCATCCTGGTGCAGTTGCCGCTGCCGAAGCACCTGGACGAGGAGGCGGTCCTGGGTGCCATCGGGCTGGAGAAGGACGTGGACGGCTTCCACCCGGTCAACATCGGGCGGCTGGCGATGAAGGGCCGCGAGCCGATGTTCGCTCCCTGCACTCCCACTGGTTGCATCGAGTTACTCGACCGGTACAACATCGGGATTGAGGGCAAGGAAGCGGTGGTGTTGGGCCGCAGCAACATCGTCGGCCTGCCCGTGGCGATGCTTCTGCTCAAGCGGAACGCCACTATCACCATCTGCCACTCCCGCACACAGTACCTGCCCGCTGTCTGCCGCCGCGCCGACATCCTCATCGCCGCCGTGGGCCGGCCCCAGATGGTGAAGGCCGACTGGGTCAAGCCTGGCGCGGCGGTGATTGACGTTGGCACCAACCGCGTGGACGACCCTACGCGGAAGAGGGGCTACCGCCTCGTGGGTGACGTGGACTTCGAGGCAGTGAAAGAGGTGGTAGGATACATCACTCCGGTGCCGGGGGGCGTTGGGCCGATGACCATCGCAATGCTTTTGCGGAACACACTCACCTCGGCCAAGCGGGCGGCGGGGCTGGTGGACTGAGGAGCAGGGAGCAGGAGGCAGGAGGCAGAGGGTGTATGAGAATCCAAATCTCGATCAATAAGGTGCGCGGTCCTTTCGTGCGCCAGGTCGAAGAGATCAGCGGCCAGAATCTGCTGGCCTGCAACCAGTGCGGCAAATGTAGCGCCGGTTGTCCGGTCGTGGCGGCGATGGACATCCTGCCCAGCCAGGTCATCCGTATGGCGCAACTGGGGATGGAGGAGGTGTTGGAGAGCAACACGATCTGGATTTGCGCCTCTTGCCTGACATGTGTCGCGCGCTGCCCCAAGGGAGTGGACCTGCCCCGGCTGATGGAGGCGCTGCGCCAGGTGTCGCTGCGCAAGGGGGTTACGGAACTGGATCTGAACGCGCTCCCGCCGGAGCTGATGCGAGAAGTGCCGCAACTGGCGATTGTAGGCGGGTTCAGGAAGTATATGAGGTAGGATCATTCCTCATCAGACGCTTGGAGATCTTGATGGCCTATCCGTACTATCCAGGTTGCACGCTCTCGACAAAGGCAAAGAACTACGACCGCTCCGGGCGGGCGGTGGCAGCGGCGCTGGGGTTGGAGTTGGAGGAACTTCCCGAGTGGCAGTGCTGCGGGGCGACGTTCCCCTTGATGCTGGACGACTCGATGGCGCTGATTGCCCCGACGCGGGTGCTTTACCAGGCCCAGCAGGCGCTCTCCCCTGGCCCCTCCTCAGGAGGAAGGGGGAACCTTCACCCGGTGGTGACGTTGTGTGCCATTTGCTTCAATGTCCTCCGCCGCTCCCAGGCGTTGCTGGAGCGGGATCCAGAGATGCTGGAGCGCATCAACTGGTTCACAGAGCAGGAATATCACGGCGAGGTGCACGTCGCGCATTTCCTGGAGATCCTGCGGGATGACCTGGGTTGGGAGGCTCTGGCAGAACGGGTAGTGAGCCCGCTGACCGGGATGCGGGTTGCCCCCTACTATGGGTGCCTTCTCCTGCGTCCTTATGAGGAGATCGGCCTGGACGACCCGGAGGATCCGGTCATCCTGCATGATCTGGTACGGGCACTAGGGGCGGAACCGGTGGACTTCCCTTACAACATCGAGTGCTGCGGCTCCTACCTGACGGTCAAGGAGCCCCAGGTCTCCGAGACGCTCTCAAAGGACATCGTGGCCTCAGCGCGGGAGCACGGCGCACAGGTCGTCATCACCGCATGTCCTCTGTGCCAGTTCAACCTGGACTACCCGCAGCGGGAGACGGGGGCCGGCCGCACCGGCAACGAGATACCGGTACTCTACTTCACCCAACTGATGGCTGTGGCGCTAGGTCTGCCGGAGGAGGACTGGGGGTTTGAGGAGCACTACGTGGACCCAAGGCCGCTGTTCAATGAACAATGAAACAATGAGACAATTAACAATGCAACAATGGGACAATAAGGCAATAAACGGTGGGCAGTCAGTCAGTTGTTGTTCATTGTTCATTGATTCATTGTTAATTGGTCAAACGATTCGTCGGGGATTGCAATGAATTATCGGGCTTTGGTGATCGGTGCTGGAATCAGTGGGATGCAGGCGGCGTTGGACATCGCTGACAGTGGCTACGAGGTCATCCTGGTCGAGAAGGAGCCCTCTATCGGTGGGCACATGGCTCAGTTGTCGGAGACCTTCCCGACGCTGGATTGTTCTCAGTGCATCCTTACCCCACGCACTGTCGAGGTTGGGCAGCACCCCAATATCCGACTGCTGACGTTGAGCGAGGTGGTGAAGGTGGAAGGGGAAGTGGGTGACTTTCGGGTGAAGATCCTGCGCCACCCCCGCTACGTCATCGAGGAGAAGTGCACCGCCTGCGACGATTGCGCCAAAGTCTGTCCTGTTGTCGTGCCCAACGAGTTCGACCGGGGACTGGCCGCCCGCCGCGCGATCTACATTCCCCATCCCCAGGCGGTGCCGGCGGTTTACACACTAGACCCCGACGCCTGTCTGGGCCTCTTCCCGCTGGCGTGTGGGAAGTGCGCGGAGGTGTGCGAAGCACACGCCATTGACTACGATATGGGCCCCGAAACCGTCGAGATGGAGGTGGGAGCTATTGTCGTAGCCACGGGCTATGAACTTTACCAGGACGAGGCGGTGATGGCCTATGCTTATATGGATCATCCCGACGTGATGGATGGGCTGGAGTTCGAGCGGCTGCTTTCCGCCTCCGGGCCGACCGGCGGCAAGGTGATCCGCCCTTCCGACCGCGCCGTCCCCAAGGAGGTGGTCTTCATCCAGTGCGCCGGTTCTCGCAATCCAGAGCACGGCGTACCGTACTGCTCGAAGATCTGCTGCATGTACACTGCCAAGCACGCCATTCTCTACAAGCACCGCGTCCCCGATGGGCAGGTCTACGTGTTCTATATAGATATCCGGGCCGGCGGCAAGGGGTACGAGGAGTTCGTCACGCGGGCGATGGAGGAGGACCGCACGGTTTACATCCGGGGACGAGTTTCCAAGGTCTTCCCCCGCGATGGCAAAGTGATGGTGTGGGGAGTGGATACGCTGGCCGGTAGCAAGGTGGAGATCGCCGCTGACCTGGTGGTGGTGGTGGCGGCGATGGTCCCGTCGGAGGGGAGCCGCCGCGTGGCGAAGATGCTGGGCATCGGCGTGGATGAGTTCGGTTTCTACACCACGAATGACGCAGAGATGACACCGGTGGAGAGCAGGGTGCCGGGGGTCTTCCTGGCCGGGGCCGGACTGGGGCCACAGGATATTCCGGAGACGGTGGCGCAGGCATCCGGCGCCGCGGCCAAGGTGCTGGCGATGTTTCAGGCAGCGCAGGTTGAGACCCCGGCCGAGACGCCGCTGGACAAGACTTCAGGGCTGGATAAGATTACGTGAACACTCGTTTCACCTTCACCCCTGCCATCGTGCGGGATCTGATGGAGATCGAGGCTGCTCGCCAGACGGTGCACCTGACGGTGTTACCGCCGCAAGTAGCTGAGCGGCTGCGCCAACAAGCGCGCATCCGCTCCACGCACTACTCCACCCGCATTGAGGGCAACCGGCTGACGTTAGTCGAGGCTGAGCAAGCGGTGTTGGAGGAGCGACGTTTCCCTGATCGTGAGCGCGACGTCTGCGAGGTGCAGAACTACTACCGCGCGCTCCAGCGCGTGGAGGAGTGGGCCGAGCAGCAGATGCCCATCACCGAGACATTGATCCGCCGGTTGCACGCGCTCATCTTCAGCGGCCCGCGCGCCCGACCTACTGCCTACCGCGACGGCCAGAACGTCATCCGCGATTCCGCCACCGGCGCGATCATCTATCTGCCACCGGAGGCGGCAGATGTGCCCGGCCTGATGCGCGACATGGTAGCCTGGATAACGCAGGCCGAGCGCGAGGAGTTGCCCATGCCGGTGATTGCCGGACTGACGCATTACCAGTTCGTCACCATCCATCCGTTCTACGACGGCAATGGGCGCACTGCCCGTGCGCTGGCAACGCTCATCCTCTACCGGCATGGTTACGACCTGGGTCGTTTCTACAGCCTGGAGGAGGTCTACGTCCAGGACCTACCCGCTTATTACGCCGCATTGCAGACGCATCCGCACCACAATTACTACGAGGGCCGCACCGGCGCCGACCTCACCGGCTGGCTGGCTTATTTCATTCACAGCATGGCTGTCACCTTCCGCCGCGTGGCCGACGAGGTGCGCGCTCAGGCCTATTTACCTGCCACGCCGGAGCCGTCTGAACTGCGCCGCCTGGACCGGCGGGCGCGGCGGGTGCTGGAGCTCTTCACCCGCCAGGAAACCGTCACCACCGCTGAGGTCGCCCGTGCACTGGGGCTCTCCCCGCGCACCGTGCGCGATCTGATAGCTGGATGGCTGGCCGACGGTTGGCTGGAGGTAGCCGACCCGGCACGCAAAACGCGCTGCTACCGCTTATCGGCGGAATATCGGCGATTTATCGGCGAAATGACGGCCTAAAGGGGCGGAGGTGAGCGCGTCGCGCCGGACACCCAAACTGAAAGCGGGTCAGTGGTCACAGCAGGGCATCACCAGCACGGTGAACATCACCGACAACATGGTCACCGCGCGGGTGAGTCATCTGTCGCTTTTTGTAGTGCTGGGGTTGGTCAGTTACGTGCTGACTCGGGGCGAACTGATGCGCCGGATCGTGGCGCACTGGCGAGCCGGTACTTTCACGCTGCTTTCCTCCCCGGTCACGCGGGCCGAACTGGCTGGCGTGCTGGCCCGGCCGGCCATCCGACAGTTGGCTACAGCTCCGCTGGACGAACTGGTGCGAGGGCTGGGACGCTTCTCGGAGCACGTGCCAGGGGTTCTGGACCTATCCGGTGCCTGCCGGGACCCCCAGGACGACAAGTTTCTGGCTTGCGCGGTGGAGGGACGGGCTCATTACATGGTCAGCAGCGACCGTGATCTGCTGGATATGCGCCGCTACCGGGACGTGGCTATCGTCAATCCGGGCCAGTTCCTGTTGGCGCTGGAATTGTACCTCATGGAGGCAAGAGCGTTGGCGGCCCGCTTTGGCCGCGATGTGCTGGCGGACATCCAGGCCACCGTGCCCCTGGAGCCAGAAACAGCGGCGCGGGTGGCGGAGGCGCTGGCAATGCTGAGCGGCGGAGAGAAGGCAGGGCTCGGTCGGGAGACCTTCGCCCAACAGTCAAACACGCAACACGCAGCAGGTGAGGAACGATGAGTCGTCTAGGTGTTTTTGTCTGTCATTGCGGCATCAACATCTCCGGCACGGTAGACGTGGAGCGGGTGGCCGAGGAGATTGGGCAGCACCCGGATGTCGTCTACTCCACGACCTACAGGTATATGTGCTCTGAGCCCGGGCAGCAGTTGGTCGGGGATGCTATTGTGGAGCACAATCTGGATGGCGTCGTTGTCGCCGCTTGCT
>CAYPOY010000277.1:0-7085 GCA_964412395.1 uncultured Anaerolineales bacterium
GCATCCTGGACGGGGGCAAATACCTGTTCCCGGAGGCTGGCGTACCACAAGGGGGCGTGATCTCACCCTTGTTGTGCAACGTGGCCCTGCACGGCTTTGAGAAAGCTCTGATCTCCGCATCGAAACGGTATCGGATCGCCATCATCAGGTATGCGGATGATCTGGTGATCCTATGTGAAGACCTGGAAACGTTACTGAAAGTCAAACGAGAGGCCGAAACCTGGCTGGCTGAGGTAGGACTACGACTGAAACCCAGCAAGACCCGCGTGACCTACACGCTGAACGAGCACGAGGGAAACGTAGGATTTGATTTTCTGGGGTTCAACATCCGGCAACATCGGGTGGGAAGGTATCACACACGTACCTACCGAGGAAAGCCAGGGTTCAAGACGCTCATCAAGCCGAGCAAGAAAGCCTGCCAGCGACAACTAGAAGAAATGCGAGAGGTGATACGCCGACACAAAGGTGCGCCTCAAGCCGCGCTGGTCAAGGCGTTCAACCCCAAGATCCGGGGCTGGACGCAGTACCACTGCGCGAGTGTCGCCAAGAAAACGTTTGACTGGATGGACGCCCAACTCTTTCACAAGCTATACCGGTGGTCTCGGTTTCGACACCCACGCAAGACAGGTGGGTGGTGCGTCAGTCGCTACTGGAAACGACGCGGCAATCGCAAGAACTTTGGTGACGGAACAGCGTGGCTGGTCAAGTACGCCGATACGCCAATAAAGCGACACATCAAGGTCAGAGGCGATAAGAGTCCTTACGACGGAGACTGGCCGTACTGGATTCAGCGTCGAGGACGCGACCCGACGAAATCGACGCGGGTGCTTAACTTACTGAAAAGGCAGAAATGCCGTTGTGGACTGTGTGGACTATACTTTAGGACAGAGGACGTGGTAGAAACGCATCACTGGGACGGTAACCGGATGAATAACCGGTACGCTAACTTGGTGTTGCTACACGGACATTGCCACGATGAAATTCACGGCAAACGGTGTCAATGACAATGACCCTCGTACTGAAGAGCGGAGTAACGGGAAACTGTTACGCTCCGTTCGGGAGTGGCAGTGAGGGAGGCGACTCCCTCACTGACCATAACTTAGCCGCCGCTCCTACCCATACAAAGACAAACTTTGCGCTACTTGCTGCCAAATCTTTTAGGCTCTTTGGGATTTCGCGGGGTGCGTCTATACAACCGGCATTTTTCACCGCCAAGACACAGCGGACGCCAAGAAAAACCTTAAAAACTTGGCGCGCTTGGCGTCTTGGCGGTCAGTTCGTGCCCCTACCCCGCCAATTCCGAAAGACCCATCTTTTACTTCAAGCCGTCTGCACGTCTTTAGACTACGGTGCTATGATGAACGCAACACTAACGGCAGGTAAATGCGAAAGGGAACTATTATCTCTTGCACTGCCAGGTTATTGCTCTCGTCGTTCTCGGCAATGAGGTCATCCGGGTCAAGGCAGACGTACAGCGCGTAATCGTCGGGGGCAAGCGTGATGGTTACCACACCCGTGCCGCCAACAGCAATGCTGCCTACGGTGTCACTGTACAAAAGCGATCCGGTCAATCCATTCTGGTAAACGGCGACGGTTGCGCTTGGCGCGGCGGTCAACCCGATATTATGCACGGCAATTATGACCGGCCCGCTGCCGGCAATGTCTGCCGCCGTCAGCGTCAGGTCGGGCAAGACGTTCAGGGCGGTGAAGGCTTTGTTATTGGAAACGTCAGATTCGGCAACGGCGTTTTCGGCGTCGGCGATAACCCAGCCGGTGTGGGAACCGGTGATAACCGCGGTTGGATTGGTGATCGCCAGCGTGACAGTAATGCTTTGCCCCGCCGCCAGCAGGGTGGATACGTTGGCGCTTACCACCGTTGCGCCGCTGATGGGATCATCAGCCCGCAAGGCGACGCTGAACGGCGAGGTAGTGGGGCTGACGCCCGCATTGCGGATATTTGCCGTGACGGTGACAGCGTCGCCACCCCAACTTGTACGCGCCCAATCCACGCTCAAATCAGGCAATACGGTAGTCAGCGAAATCCGATTATTGCTCTCAATGCTCTCGGTGATGCTGTTTGTGGGGTCCCCCACGGCATAGATGGGATGCGCCGAGTCGGCGGCGGGCACATTCCATTGGACGTTCACCGTGCTGGTTGCGCCGGCGCGGAAGGGAGACGCGATGGATTGAGCGACGCCAATCTGTGCACCGCCGTTGTCTGGATCGCCATCATAAAAGGCGACTTGCGCCCCGGTCAGCGCCAGACCGCCGCTGTTGAATGCGGTGGCGGTGATGATTGCCGTACTCCCCGGCGCGGGATTCGTTGGCGAGATCACGAGGTGAGTCATCGTCAAATCGCGTCCCAAAGTGTGGCTCTGTTCGGCAGGGCGCACTTCACCAAAATCGGGGTAGACGATGGTTTGTGCGGCGGCAAGACCCGCTACTTGGGCATCGCTGATGGTGTGGGTAGCTGTGATTAGCTCTCGTCCGGTCAGGACGACCCGCAAAGTATCTGTGCTGTCAATCACGGCGTCGTAATCGGTTTGGGCGTCTTCGTCGTGGGTGAATAAAATCGGATCGCTCCAAAGTTGGGCGCTGCGGTCATAGACCGCGTACCACAAATCCACGCCAACGTCCGAGCGCGCCAGCCACAGCGCCACCATATTATCTTGCGAATCGACTAACAACTTAATCCCTTGAATAGCGGTCGCTTCCACCGCCAAAGCGGGCGACGACCACGCGCCGCCGGTGTATGTGGCAAAGTAGAGTTGGTCTACGGCGTCATCGGGGTCTGCGCTTTGCGCTACTCGCTCCTTGACCCAGATCAGGTTAGCCTGCCCGGTCGAATCATAAGCAATGCGTGGAGAATAGTCGGCGATGCCATCGCCTGCGCCGGACAGCGTTTGCGATAGTCCCCAGGTGGGGCTGATCCAGTTTGCATAGTAGATGGCGGTATCGGTGATGGTTCCCACGCTGCCGTCGGCGTCTTGGCTCCATACGGTCAGGGCGGCGTCGCCGTTGCGGGCAAATTGAGGCGCTTCGTTGCTGGATATGCCGCTCAACGCCAGAGTGGGGCTGAGCCAAGCGGAGCCGTTCCAAAGCGTGTAGTAGAGGTCGCCGCCCAGGGTTTCGGCATCTTCATCAGGGTAGAGGGGGAAGGAGTTGTCGGCGTCTTTGAGCCACAGCGCCATCACATTGCCATCGCGGTCAGCTTCCACTTTGGGGCGAAAATCCATTTGCGCGTCGTCGGTCAGGCGGGTGGGAGCGCTCCAGAATGTTCCATTCCAGACTGTGGAAATGATCTCCATATCAGCCAGCGCGTCGTGGGGGTCGGCGGGGAGCGTAGCGGTTGTTACTTGCGACCACAGCGCCACCACGTTCCCGGCGCTATCGTAAGCTGCATCGGGATGCGCGTCCAGAAAGGCGTTGTCGCTGGCATCGGCGGTAGCGCTCCACGCCGAGCCATCCCAGCGAGAGGTGCGAATTTCCAATTGCGGCGCTTCATCATCCACCCACAGCAGCGTCATCGTGTCGTCGTTGGCAATAGAAAGCGAAGGGTCGGCGTAGGCGTAATCCATTGCCTGCGGCCCAACGGCATTGACGGCGCGGGGGGCGTAGCTCAAATCGCTCAGACGCCAGTCGTCGCTCTGGGATTGCCGCGTGTAGACGTAGGACATCTGCCCGGTGGACTCGCTGATAATGTACACATATTCTGCATCGTAGTCTTTTTCCCAGATCAGGAATTGCCCCTTGCCCCAGACGTAAAGACGGACGGTGAGGCTGCGCAATAGATCGGGGTCTGGCGGCAGGTTGAATTCGCCGCGCGGCTGACCGCCAATGCCGCCCTCGACGTAGGCGATGTTCTCCCACCCGCTGGAAAGGGTGCCCTCGACGGTGGCATCCAGTCCCAGGATGAGCGGACCCCATTCCAGCTCTCCGTTAGCCTGTTCGTAGACTCCCAGGGTGGCATCCGCCCCGGCGCCGATTTTTGCCTGGGCATAGAGGAAGGGCAGCCAGGGGCTGAGGGGAACGCGGGGCGTGGAAAACTCGCCTTCGCCGTGCAGATTGCCTTCCAGTTTGGTCAGGCGCAATTGATCTGTGGCACGCACCGCGCCCGCGGCGGAGATGGTGGTATTCATGGCGACCATCCCTTTGATCTCGCCTTCAAAGCCGCCGCTGCCATTGACTTCCCCGCTGCCATCGGAGCGAAATTCTACGCCCAGCGACCAGGCGTCCAGGCTGGGGCCGTATTCTTTTTTGAGGACGTTCACCTTGTTTGCCGGGACGTCGAAATATTCTGCCAGCGTAGCGTTGGGCCACTCGAACTGGCTTTTGTACACGGCAATTTTGTCATACTCGGCATCGGGCGGGTCGGCAGCTGTTTCCACCGCGACCGAAGCCAGCCAGGCGGCGTTATCCGCCTGGTGCAAGGTGATGGTCTGGCTGTCGGACTGGAAACCGGCGGAATTTTCGGCTTGAATATGCAGAACGTTGGCACCGGTTTGCAAATCGCCGCCCATATCGTAGGTGTGGGATGCGGCGGGCGCGGCGGCGGGATTATTGACCGTCTCGACGCTTTGCGCGCCGTTGAGGTCGTAGACAACTTCTTTGGGTTCGTCGGCGTCACCGCTGCCGCTCAAGTCGCCATTCCAGTCAACCCAGACATCAAAATTGTTCTGGATGGCGGCACCGGCCAAAAATGTGCCGGGGCGATAGCCGGATTTGACCTGGGTGAGTTGGGGGCGGGCATCTACTTCGGTGGATGATTCTGTCGTGTTGTTGATCTCGCTGGCTTCGACAATGACATTATTCGGGTCGGCGGTAACGGTGAGTTTGACGGTTGCTTTGCCCTTGCCGGCGTCCAACAGGGCGGTGATGTCCCAATCCAGATGCAAGACGGCGCTGGCGTCGGGGGCCAGATTGTCAATCGTCCGCGTTTCGCTCCAGCCGCCGTTATCGCTCAGGCGCACCTGAAAGTCGGCGGCGGCGTTCTCGCCGGTGTTGCGCACGGTCACATCTACCGGGAGGATGTACTTACCAACGCTGTGGGTAATGGCAGCGGGGTCGAGGGTGAAGGCGTCCACGGCGAGGTCGGGGACGGCGGGGCCTTTTAGGACAAAGACCTGCTGGTGGGTGTTGCCGTTGCCAAGAATATCTTCGTTGGAGACAAAGGCTACACTCTGACCATCAAAAGACAGAGAGCCATACCAATTTTTAAAGTCTGTGTTGCTAAGTACAGGCATAAGGTCGGAGCCGTCGCGGTTGACTAGCCATTCATTGTGACTGGTCTGAGTCGAACTCCAGCCATTATTAAAGAGAATACGTGAACCGTCTTCGCTGATACCTTGCACAACGTGCATATTGGTGTTGGGTGGGGAAGGGTGAATAGTGGAGTGCTCGCTACAGTCGCTGCGCAAAATGTGCAGATGTCTACCCTGCCCATAGACCTCAGTGCCATAGGCGATCCAGTTGCCATCCGCGCTCAATACGGTGTATTCCAAATCATACTTGGTGTCTTCTTCAAAAACGATCCGGGTTTGAGTTTGCCCTCCTCGGCTGGCGTAGAGTTCCTCGTCATCACCGGGGGAAGTTCTGCGGCGAAACACAAGTAACGAGCCTTTGAAATCAGTAAGCAAAGGGTACATACCATACTCTTGCGCTATAGGGCTTGTCCACTGCTCCGGCGAGCCTGTGCCATCGGCAGAGACACGCCAAACCACAGCCTTGTCCCAACCGGGATCAAAGGCGCATTGCCAATACCAATATTCTTCATACTCACTTTCATAAAAAGCAGGTAAACAGTTCCATTTGCTATCGCTACTAAAGAAAGCATATTCGCCATTGCCGCTGAGCGTAAATGCGCGCGGTTCGAGACATGCCGGTTCGGCGATGCGGGGGTCGGTGACACAGGGCGTGATGTCCGTCTGGTTTAGATACAACTGCTTGTGGTCATAAGTGTAGAGTACGTGTTCGCCGGTATAATCAATCGCAGGTCCGTTGACATCTTCACGAATCAGTTCCGGCGTCCCGCTGCCATCGCTGTTAGCGATATAAAGATCCCATTTTCCGTCTGGGGCTCTCATAACAAAAGCTACTTTGCGCCCATTACCGGAAATGCTAATGGAGCCGTTCCCTGTATTGCCATAGGAAGAATCATCGCTTGTGTTATTTGTGATTTGATAGTACACAGCAGCATCTTGCGCCGCAGTTGGCATAAAACTGCCGGTAGCAGTCAACAAAACCAGCACCAAACTCAAGAACAAAGCGATAGACCATTGTGATACTTTCATCTTGTACCTCCCGAAAAATTCTCTAGTAGGCGGGCTAACGGCCCGGCGAATAACCCGCATCGCGGGTCTAGCGGACGAACAATAGACGGTTTGAGAATTTCGCTTTCCGCAGAGCATAAACCGATTATAAAATAGCGAGGTCGGGTTCATTCGCTGGGTGCGACCCGTTCCTCTGAAACCGTTGAGATAAACAACGGGGGATAGAGGGCAAGGGTCAGGTGATCGAAGGTAGCCACGACCTTTTGGTCGCCAGAACTTTGACAACTGTGTGTCCATCCAGGTGCGATGATAGCACAGAACGTGCGAAACATCAACTCCTGGCCCCCAGGCTTCGGCGCGAGCTCAGCCGAGCGGTGGATGGGGGAGAGCGCTGCCCTATGGCGTGAGACTGGTCATCAATCGTCAGGAGCAAGGGTAGAAAGGCGTCAGCGTCGAGCTAGACGGCGTCACACGTCGAGCGAGTGACTATGGACAACGAAAGTAAAGGTGCGTATGTACGTGCCGTCATGGACAACCTGCCTATCCTTCGACAAGCTCAGGACAGGCTGCTGGCTAGAAGACTTGTTTTGAAGACAAGCGGCAGGCCCCAAAAAGGGGAAGGTCTTAGGGCCATACAATCAAGGGGTGTATGGTATCCACCCGTAAGGAGACCGTTCGGCAGAGCTCACGCCGAGGCCCGGTGCAAAGCAACGTCCTAACGTCACGCAAAATGGACACACGGAACGGTGTAACCCGCCGAAGGCTCTCACCCTCCCCCCCGTGGGGGGGATTGAGGGGGGTGAGTAGGCGACCAGG
>CAYPOY010000278.1:0-7075 GCA_964412395.1 uncultured Anaerolineales bacterium
TGGGATAGAGCACCAGGTAGGCCCCCAGCACGCCCGCGATGGCCCCGCTGGCCCCTACCGTCGGAATGGTTGAGCCAGAGTTAGCCACCAGGTGGGCCACGCCGGCCGCCAAACCGCCGAAAAGGTAAAACAGCAGGTAGCGGAAGTGCCCCAGGCGATCCTCGACGTTGTCGCCGAAAATGTAAAGGGCAAGCATGTTAGAAATCAGGTGCCACCAGCCGCCGTGCATAAACATCGAGGTGAACAACGATAACCAGCAGCTCAACCTCCCACCATGCCATAAATATGCCGGCACCAGCCCCCAAAGCCGAATGAACTGGTCCAGTTGCTCCGGGCCCAGGATAGACTCGAACAAGAAGACCAGCACGTTGAGGCCGATGAGGGCTGTATTGACAATGGGGAAACGGCGAGCAGGTATGGTATCTCGCAGAGGAATCATATTGATCTCCTTCAGATTTCAACTCGCATCTTTCGATACATCACAGTATACTACACATAAGGCGAATTGCAATTTCCAGTCCCCATCTCCTCATCCTTCCGAATAAAACCGCGAGCAAGGACGTTGAAGGGATAGAAAGGGCAGTCAGTGGAGTGAGCAGCCGGTCAGCGCCATCAGCAGACACCGAACTCAAACTGATCACCCAGGCTCAGCAGGGAGACCGGCGGGCCTTTGGTGAACTGGTGCGCCGTCATCGAGAGGGGGTCGTCAACGTGGTATACCGGATGTGTGGGGACGCGAATGTAGCAGAGGACGCGGCACAAGAGGCATTCATCCGCGCCTGGCAGCACCTCCCCAGTTACCGGCCTCGATCACCTTTCCGCAACTGGGTGTATCGCATCGCTACCAACGTCGCGCTGGACGCACTGCGCCGCGAACGGGAGACAGTAGATGTGGACGCGCTGCCGCTGGCCGCTCCGGATGCGGGGCCAGAGGTGACGGTGGAAGGGAAAGAGCGGGGCGAGCGAGTGCGGCAGGCGGTGCTGGCCTTGCCGCCGGCCAGCCGTGCGGTACTGGTGTTGCGGGAGTACGAGGGGCTCTCCTATCGGGAGATCGCCGACACGCTGGGTATTCCCATCGGCACTGTGATGTCGCGGCTGAACTACGCCCGCAACCGGCTGCGCGAGTCGCTGGCTCCTTATTTGGAGGTGCTATGACCGAACATATGACACCCTGGCTGGGAGCGTACCTCGACGGCGAGTTGCGGGGGCGCCGATTGCGACAGATAGAGACCCACCTGGCGCACTGCGCGACGTGCCGCGCAGAGCTGGAGAGACTGCGGACGCTGGCGGCGCTTTTGCAGGAAAGCCCCGCAGCCGGGGACCTCACACCACCCGAGCGCTTCGTGGCGCATGTGGGGCTACGGCTGCCACGCCGTCCAGAACAGCCCGCCTGGCACAGAGCGCTGGAGATCGGTTGGCGACTGGCGCCGCTGGGACTGCTCGGCGCATGGGCCTTCATCCAGGCAGCGTTCGTCGTGGCCGGGGTAGTGCTGGCTGCACTGCGAATGGGCCTGGGTGGCGACGTGGCAGCGTGGTTGCTGCCCGCTTCGCAACAAGAACCGTGGCTGGCCGATGTCCTCAACCTCTCAGGTGCAGGTCTGAACGACCTCGGATGGGTCGTGCTGCAGTTGTTGAGCGACGGAGGGCCGTTGGGATGGGGTGTCACGTTGAATCTGGGTTCACTGGTCGTGATCGGCCTGTTGTATTGGAGTTGGCTGGCCAGTTGGTGGGTTCGCCGCCGGGCAAGAACACAGATTCCAGGACAGCAACGGATAGAGTAAGTCAGAAAGGAGCGAACTAGAATGGACCACGTGAAGGTTTTGAAACGAGCCTGGGAGATCACCTGGCGCTACCGGGCGCTATGGATCTTCGGCATCATCCTGGCGCTGACTACAGCACGCTGGGGCGGCGGCAATAATGGGGGTCAGGTTCAGTACAAGGTCGGTGGTGAAGACTTTCCTCTGCCGGGTGGAAGGTTCCCCATACCGGAGATTCCACCGCAGGCCGCAAGCATCCTGGTCGCCATCGGCGTTGGGCTGGCGTGCATGGCCGTCTTTCTGGTCATCGCAGCAGCGGTGGCGCGCTACGTGGCGGAAACGGCGCTGATACGGATGGCGGACGACTACGAAGAGACGGGCGAGAAGCGCAGCGTGCGCCAGGGGTTCCGGCTGGGCTGGTCGCGCACCGCATTCCGGCTTTTCCTGATTGACCTGCTGATCGGCCTGCCGGTGGCAGTGGTGTTCATCCTGCTGTTCGCGCTGGCGCTTGCCCCGCTGCTGCTGTGGACAACGAATAGCAGGGCCGCCGGGGTGGTCGGCACAGTCGCCACGATCGGCTCGTGCTTCCTCTTCGCCCTTCTGGCCATCGTCGTTGGCGTGGTGCTCTCATTGCTGAAGCACTTCTTCCGGCGGACATGTGCGCTGGAGGAGGCGGGGGTGACCGAAGCGATCCGCCAGGGCTACTCCGTCGTGAGGCGGCACCTGAAGGACGTGGCGCTCATGTGGCTGATCATGGTCGGCCTGAGCCTCGGCTGGATAATCGTGATGATACCCGTCACGATCCTGCTGGTGATCGTGGGAGGGGTTCTGGGTGGCTTGCCAGCACTCCTGGTGGGCGGGCTGGCCAGCCTGTTCTTTGAGGGAACGGTGCCGTGGATTCTGGCGGCCGTGGTTGGCATCCCGATCTTCACCGCGGTGGTGACGGTGCCGTGGCTGTTCCTGGGCGGGCTGGTGGAGGTATTCAAGTCCAGTACGTGGACGCTGACCTACCGGGAACTGCGCGCCCTGGAGGGCCTGGAACTGGAGGACTTGGAGACAGAGCCAGAACAGTCGCCTGAGTTGGACGCACCGGACTCTGAGTGAGTAAGTCGTCAAAGTTCCTTATGGGGGCCGTCTTGGTGTTTCCGGTCGGAGTATTTTCACGTTTCACGTTTGACGCTTCACGTCCTCGCAGTGCATTGCCTCATTCTGCCTGAACGTTCAGTTCGCGGGTTGGTAAGCCAACCCGCTGCCCATCCTCCAGCGTCACCTGCCAGGCCGGCACCCAGGCCAGCCCACAGAACTCGACCGTCACGTCGGCGCGGCGGGGGGTGACCTCCACCTCCCCAACCTCCTCCAGCGTGTCGGCCCAGCGGTCGTTGATCTCGGCCGCCTGCTCTTGCCATTCCTCCTCCAGCGCCTTCAGTTGCCCCTCCAGATCCTCGATGGCCTGCAGCGACTCCTCGACGTCGGCCTTAGCCTTCCTGGTCAACGTGCGCCTGCGGCTGGCGCGGGAGAGCATGGACGACGACCGCCGCCCGGTGAGCAGGTTGAACGCCGACTCGCCCAACGACAGGACCTCCTCCCGCTTGCGGGCCGCTGCATCTTCCTCGTCCTCGGCCAGTTCCCGCTGCTCGCGGCGCAGTCTCTCCCGCACGCGGGACATCTGCTGCTCCATGCGCGCACGGGCCTTCTTCAGTTCGGCGTCGCGCTTCTGACGGGCTTCCTCCTCGCAACGCACGTGGAAGTCGCGGCGGCTCTCCCCCACCGTGCCATACAACTTGAGCGCCGGGTTGTGCCAGATAGCGACGGATATGTTGTGGTAGAGGTAATCGGCAAAGTCTTTCTCCAGGCGCTTCAGGTCGCGCGCGCGGGCCAGCGCCGGGGACACCGGCGCGTAGAACCCCTCCCCCACCGGCCTCGGCGAAAGGTCATCCTCGCTCACCCCGGCCTGTCCCTCGTCCCAATCCACTCCCACAAACCTCTCATCAGGCTCCACCAGCCGCGCCACACTCTCCCGATGGTCCACGCCCCGCCCCCGATCCAGCATCCGTACCGTGCCCATGGCCAGCAGGTGGGGGGTGTAGACCAGCCGCCGTTCCTGCACCAATACCGCCCCCCCACTCTGCTCCTCGTAACCCCGCAGCGCCCACTCGAAGGCAATGGTCGGAGGGATGAAGACCTGGGGAACCTCGGGAGGCAGCGTGGGTGGGTCAGGCATCAGGTCAGCAAGCCCCCCACCCCCCTGCTCCTCCGCTCCCCGGCTCCTCCGCTCTCTTTGTCCCCCTGTCTCCCCCTCCCCTTGTCTCCTTGTCTCCCTGTCCCCCTGTCCCCCTGCCAACTCCCGCACCTGCTTCCGGGTCAGCGGCCCGCGCAGGTAGGACATCGCCCAACGGGTGTGGAAGAAGAGCGGTGCACCCTCGCGGATATCGTGGAGCAGGAAGACGCGGGGTTTGAGCGCGCCCAGCGCCCGGTCGAGCGTGCGCCGGTCCAGCGTCGCCCCCGCCTCGGCAATCGCTCCCTCCAACCCCTCCAGCACGCGCTCCTTGTCTCGCTCGGCCCGCAGCGCGCCGACCGCCCACGTGCCGGCGTTGGTCAGCCCCTTGTAGTCCAGGTCAGCCGGGTTCTGGGTCGCCAGCACGACGCCCAGGCCAGCGGCGCGCCCCTGCTTGATGAGCGCCAGGAGCGGGGTCTTGGTGGGCGGGTTGGCCGGGTGCGGCGGGAAGTAGCCGAAGACCTCGTCGAAGTAGAGCAGCGCCCGCAGGTCGGTGGTGCCCGATTGACCGCGCAGCCAGTCGCGCACGGCCTCCAGGAACAGGGTGATGAAAAAGGCCCGTTGTGCGTCGTCCAGGTGCGCCAGGTAGAAGACACTGGCCCGGGGGCGGCCGTCGCTGGCGTAGAGCAACTGCCCCACGTCCAACGGCATCCCCTCCTGCCAGTTCTCGAAACCGGGAGCGGCGATGAGGTTGTTCAGCGTCCTGGCCAGCGCGAAGCGGTCCTTCTCCGGGAAGAAGGTCTCCAGCTCGAAGATGCCCACCTGGTGGAAGGGTGGCTTCTGCAGCAGGCGGAGCAGCACAAGGAGATCGAGTTGCTCCCCGGTGCGCCAGACGTGCTCGACGATGCGCGCCAGCAGGATGTGCTCGGGGCTCTGGAGCGGGTCAGCCTCGACACCCACCAGGCTCAGCAGCGCCGAGACCATCCCCCCGATACGCTCCCGCAGCGACTCCTCGTGCTCGTCCCAGTCGAGGGCGGGCGTGTCGAAGAAATGGAGCACGTCCACCGGCTGACCAGCCTCTGAGCCGGGCGTGAAGACCGTGCACTGCGCCGCCTGGCGCAACCGTCCAATGCGCTCGCCGGTGATGCCCCATTCGGCCAGCCCCTTCCGCCACTTGCGGGCCTCCTGAGCGGCGTACTCCTCGACGCCCACCCCACGCCGCCGCGCTCCCTCCAGGTCCACCCAGGGGCCAAAGTCCTCCGGGCGCAGGTCGGGGAAGGTCAGCAGCAGGTTGGCGATGTCCCCCTTGGGATCGAGAATCAGGACGGGGATACCTTGCAACAGCGCCTCTTCCAGCAGGATGATGCCCAGACCCGTCTTGCCGGAGCCGGTCATGCCGAGGATGACCCCGTGGGTGGTGAGGTGGCGGGCATCGTAGAGGACCGGCCGGTCGGTGACCGTGCCCTTCTTCAGGTCGTACTCACGGCCCAGGTAGAGTTTGCCACGCTGTTCGCTTGCGCTCATCGTCGCCTCCCGTTGTGGTGTGGCGTCTATTGTACTCGGAGAGGGGGAAGATGCAAGTGGGCAGGTTGGCAAGTCTGCAAGTGGGCGGTGCGAAGTTTTGACTTATGGGCGGGGTTGGGCTATACTGAGGCTGTTCCAGAAAAATAATTGTCCCAAATTCCTGACCGAGATAGCACGCCTGCACGCGCAGGGAGGGGATCCCACCAACGTCATTGAGCGCAAGTACGTGGAGCTCACCCGCGCTATGCAGTAAGTCATCACCAACTTACATTGGAGGCAAGAATGGACAGTCACAATAATAAAAAATCCCCCCACCCCTCCCGACTAGCCCACACCTTCTCCATCGTCGCTCGCGACCCCGAGAGCGGCGAGATGGGGGTGGCGGTGCAGTCCCACTGGTTCTCGGTCGGGTCGCTGGTGACCTGGGCCGAGGCGGGCGTGGGAACCGTGGCGACGCAGGCGATGGTCGAGGTCAGGTACGGCCCGCTGGGGCTGGCATTGATGCGGGCGGGGAAGTCCGCCCCCGAAGCGCTGGCGGCGCTGCTGGCCGCCGATGAGCGGCATGACCTGCGCCAGGTGGCGATGATGGATGCTCAGGGCCGGGTGGCCGCCCACACCGGCGCACGCTGCATCGCCGACGCCGGTCACGAGACTGGCGAGGGCTTCTCCGTCCAGGCGAATATGATGGCCTGTCCTGACGTCTGGCCGGCGATGGCCCGCGCCTACCGCGAAGCAGAGGGAGACCTGGCCGAGCGTATGCTGGCAGCCCTCGAAGCCGGTCAAGCCGCCGGTGGCGACATCCGCGGGCAGCAGAGCGCGGCCATCCTCATCGTGAAACCTATCTCCACCGGCCAGCCCTGGGCCGACACGGTGATGGAACTGCGCGTGGAAGACCACCCCGAACCGATCCGCGAACTGCGGCGGCTGGTACAACTCCACCGGACCTACCAGCGTATGAACCGGGGTGACGAACTGCTGGGGGCCGGGCAGACGGAGGAGGCGCTGGACGAGTACCGCGCCGCCGCCGAAATGGCGCCCGAAATCGAGGAACTGCCTTTCTGGCACGGTGTCACGCTGGCCGACCTGGGGCGCGTGGACGAAGCACTGCCCATCCTCCGCGACGTGTTCGCCAGAAACCCGGATTGGGCCACGCTGCTGCCCCGCCTTCCCCAGGCAGGACTGCTGCGCGACGACCCTGAGATGATGCGCCGTATCCTGGCAAAGCCAACTGAGTAGATTGAAGCCCTCCGCGCCCCCATCTTCAACCGCCCCACGCCAATTTCAGCCGGCGACGCAGCCATCATTGACGACGGTGGCAACATCCTGCTCGTTCAACGCGCCGACAACCAGAAGTGGGCTATGCCTGGCGGCGCGCTGGCGGTCGGTGAGACGCCGGCAGAGGGGGTAGTGCGCGAGGGCCGCCATCCCACGCCGTCGAAGTGCCAGGCGCACGCTGGTTCGCCGAGCACGACCTACCAGACAATCTTGACCCGGGTCACGTGTTGCGCATTCCTGAGGCATTCCGCGATACCCTCACCAAGATTTCGCAAATTTGAGGACGGAGGCTGAAGCAACTTAA
>CAYPOY010000279.1:0-7058 GCA_964412395.1 uncultured Anaerolineales bacterium
TTTCTCCTCATCGCCCCATGCACCTACCTCCTGCCCGCCTATTCTTCATTGCTGCAAACCCAGCCAGAGACTTGTGCGCCAGTTGATGAGCAAGTTGAGTATCATTGTGACCTCCTGGCGCAAAGGTTACCAGATTTTTCCCGTTTTGTTAAGTTGCTTCAGCCTCCGTCCTCAAATTTGCGAAATCTTGGTGAGGGTATCGGCCTGGTTCAATTCGACGAGTATATGGCCGACCACGCCGACTGCTGGGTGCTCGACGTCGAGACGGAAGCGGCGTCGAAAGATCCCGACTATCCGTTCTCTCTGTCCAGAGAGAAGATAGCCAGGCCGCTGACGGAAATGGTGGACGCAGTGCTTGAAGCACACCGGCGCAACCCGGTCTCCTCTCACCGCCGGCAGTTTCGACACGCCGACCGCCCCACCACAGTGTACTACCAGGGGGAGTGGCTCGGTGTTGGCAAGAGGCCGGCCTGCCACGACGTCGAGCAGGCCCGGCTCGAGGCAGCGCGGCAGCTTGCCGGCAGCGGCGACGTGTCCCTGCGGGTCTCGGTGTTCGCCCAGGCCATGAACGTCGCCCCCAACGTGCAGCGCAGCCCCCTTGGCTCCGCCATCCAGATCAAGGGGGTGGACAAGACCCGGCGGGATTGCCTGGCCCCCCACAACCTGCGGCTGCTCGCAGCCTGGGCGCAGGTGGTAGACCTGGTGATGCAGGCCAACGGTATCCAGGAGAGGTTCGGTATCGGGTTCGCGTTCGATGCGGACACCTTTGCCGAACGAGTGACGGATGGACAGGGAGTGTTCTACCTCATCAATCCCAACACAACCGGTGTCGCAACTTCCAGGGCGGAGGAGACGCTGCTCAAGATGTTCGTCCACGCCGGGCACGAGGTCGCTCATTCCCGTTTCCCCGATCATGGAGAATACCACTCGTCGTGTATGGGCGACCTGCTCACCAACGCAGCCGGCCTCTTTGCTGCCCGGCAGCGTCGGCTGGCCCAGGAACTACGCGGCCGGAAATCGTCGCCCCTGATGCAGGGGTTGCAGATGTCTTTCGAGGAGCTATTGGAAGAAGAGGGAACCTGACAACTGGAGGTGAGTATGAGCACAAAGACAGACCTTACTGCACTGGTCACTGTCCTCGGCGGCAATCCCGTCGAGGTGGTGATCAGCACCGACCCTGAAGCACTGGAGAGACACGGACAGGTGTTCGTCGAGGAGCAAGGCAGCAACGCCGACTACGAACTGTGCGAGGTTGAGATATTGCCTTCGGAGCAGATGGCAGACCTGGCCTCAACCCAGGGACTGCCGTCCACCTCGCAGGAGATGCAGGTCGTGCCGCTGTGGTGCAAACACTGTGACTGGCGGGGCCTCTCGTCGGAGGCCGGTTGGAGCGACGGCTCGCAGGGCTTCGAATGGACCTGCCCGGAGTGCGGAGGGGCAGAGTGGATCCGCGTCGTCGGGCCTGAGACGACGGGCCCGGTACAGATGTGAAGCAAGAGCAAAGGGATGTGAGGGGTTTGATGTTCTGGCCCCTCACATCTGTGTATGAGCGGCTCTTTTTTTGTGCCTGGTGCGCACCACGGCTGCGGGCACGCTACTATCTCCTGTGACTTCATTTTATGCGCAGCGAAAGGTCCTACACCAGGTTGGCCGGTCAGTACCCCAGCCGCCGGCTCCGCCGGTGCATCAGGATCGAAGGCACGAGGAACAGAGCGCCGCTCAGCAAGAGCACGGCCAGGTCTAGCCACGGGCTGAGCAATCCCATCCCCAGCACTGCGTTGTTCACCAGGTCCTGGGCGTAGGTCAGCGGCGAGAGATAGGCCACCGCCTGCGCCGCCGGGGCCATCTCCGCCAGCGGGACGAACACCCCGCTGATGAAGAGCAGCCCCCAGCGCAGCAGCGTGCTGGGCATCTGCACGTCGCCGGGGTTGCGGGTGGGGATGGAGCCGAAGATGAGCCCCAGGGCCGAGAAGGAGAACGATCCCAGAGTCACGCCGGCAACCAGCAACCAGGGCTGGGCGACGCTGGCGCCAAAGGCCACCACGCCGACGAGCAGCGAAAAGGCCGAGACGACAACGGCAAAGAAGGCCCCCACTGCTGCCTTGCTCAGCAGCAAGGTCAGCAGCGACATCGGCGCGGCCAGCAGCTCGTCCTTATTGAAGCGCTGCTCCAACCGCCAGGCGAGCCACGCCTCCCGCAGCTTACAGCGCAGGCTGCGCTCGTAGATGTTTGCTATCGCCAGACGCTTGTCATCCGCATCATCCCCGCTGCTTCCCCCTTCCGGCCTCGCGGCATACGGCTTGCCCTCGGCCAGCCGGCGATCGGGGATGGCGCGGCGACAGCCTCAAACTCTTTGCGCACCGGCGCTGGGGCCCTCACCGCCTCGGCGGACAACGGCCTGAAGCCGGTGGGCGCGCTGGAGCGGCTGTGTTGAACGTGAGAAAACTCTCATCCGGTTCTCAGCGTCTTTTCATCTGATCGAAGTAAGATAAGGCCAGAACAACGGGAAAGCCCGTGGTTCAAAATCCATCACAGAAAGGAGGTGACAAGCGATGAAAAAGTGGCTGATCGGCGGTGGAATCCTCGGCGCGCTGGCCGTGGCTCTGGTGGTGGGTAGCCTGATGGTGATGCCCACCTTCGCCCAGGGGCCCACGCCGCCCCAGGCCGACACCGGACCGGACGAGCGGTCCCCGGCCTATAACTCCTCCGTCCGCGTGGACGACGCCCAGTTCGAAGGCGTGAGTGAGGCGGATGAGGCAGCCGCGCTGGCCGGCCTGGCGAGCATCACGCCGGAAGAGGCCAAGGCCGCCGCGTTGGCGGCCAACCCCGGCACGACCGTCGTCGAGGTGGAGTTGGACAACGAGAACGGCGCGCTGGTCTACAGCGTCGAACTGGACAACGGCCTGGACGTGAAGGTGGACGCCGGAAGCGCAGCCGTCCTGCACACCGAGCAGGCGGACGCCGACGAAGCGGGTGACGCCGACGAAACGGGTGACACCGACGATGTCGACGTCCAGGAAGAGTTCGAGAGCCAGGCCGACGACGCGACCGAAACGCCTGGCGTCGAGGACACACCGGGGCAATAGCCTACTCAGTAGCCTGCTATGCCCCAGCGGAGAGGGCGCCGGTTTACCCGGTGCCCTCTTTTTTATGAGAAAACTCTCATCCTGGTCTCATCTGGCTCTCACGCAACCGAGGTATCCTGAACCACGGTACAAGACGGTGGAGCGCCTCTACAAGGGGCATAAAAGAGCACAGACCACATTTTGCAAGAGGAGTGATAAATGCACCTGACCGCGATCCTTGATTTAATCAATCTCTGGACTCAATCGGCCATCAGTGCCCTGGGCTACCCCGGCCTGGGGCTGGTGATGTTCCTGGAGAACGTCTTCCCACCCATCCCGTCGGAGGTGGTCCTGCCGCTGGCGGGCAGCCTCACGCTACAAGGGCGCTTTACCCTGGCCGGCGTCACCCTCGTGGGTGCGCTGGGTTCCATCGCCGGGGCGTTGCTCTTCTACGGGCTGGGCCACTGGCTGGGCGAGGCCCGCGTGCGTCGGCTTATGGAGCGGTACGGGCGCTGGCTCTCCCTTTCCGCCGCCGATTTCGACCGCGCCAAATCCTGGTTTGAGCGTTACGGCGAGCCGGTCATCTTTTTCGGGCGCATGGTGCCGATGGTGCGCAGCCTGATCTCCATCCCGGCCGGGCTGGCGGGGATGGACCTGGCCCGCTTCAATCTGTACACCGCCCTGGGCACGGCGCTCTGGAGCCTGCTGCTGGCCTGGGCAGGCCGCATCCTGGGGCAGAACTGGCCCCTGGTCAGCACCTGGATCGGGCGCTACGAGCACTTGGTACTGGCCGTCGCTGGTGTAGGCGTCGTCCTCTTCGTCGCCCGCTGGCGTTTGCGCCGAAAGGCCGTCCTATGGTAAAATTAGATCGTAGTTGTAGATGATACCCTGTAAAGCGGCGCAACTCGCCCGCTACACCTCCCTGAAGCCGGAGATAAAGATGCTCATTCGACCTGCCATGCCCGCAGACACATCCAGCAGTGTCCCCCTCATCCATATGAGCATGGGGCGGGTAGCCGATTTCCTATTCGGCTGCCAGGACTCAGCCAAAGCCGGATGCGCGCTGACCAGGCTTTTTGCCCTGCCCCATAATCGGTTCAGCTACCAGTTCGCCGACGTCGTAGAGGAAGATGGTCAGGTCATTGGCCTGGGATTGAACTATCCGGGCAATCTGATCAAGTCGCTAGAGTTCTCAACGGGCCGACAATTACTGAGCTTCTATGGTTTGGTGGGGTTTATACGCTTCTTGCGAAAGACCCTGCCTCTCGTTCCCATCAGGGAAGCGGAGCCCGACGAGTACTTTATCCATAGCCTGGCCGTCTTGCCCCCCTTCCAGGGACAAGGCATCGGGACACGCTTGCTCTCCTGGGCCGAAGCCAGGGCGCAAGCTATGGGTTTCACCAAGTCTTCCCTGGTTGTTGAGGTTGAGAATCGGAAAGCGCGCCGTCTTTATGAACGCCTGGGGTATCGCATCGTAAGCACGCAAAGGGCTGAACGGCTGAGGCGACCGATGGATTCCGCGGGGTTCCACCGCATGGTGAAGGTATACTGGGCTCCGGCATGCGGCTGACGCGTGGGCCGTTCGTTTCGCTTCGGTCAGGAGACCCCTGGCGAATAGGACGCAGGGAGTAAGGGATGCACATCCTGGTGGTGGAAGACGAACGGCGGGTCGCTGCCTTTATCAAGCGTGGCCTGGAAGAAGAAGGCTACGCCGTAGATGTGGCCTACGATGGCGAGGAAGCCCTGGACTGGGCCGCCGTGGTGGACTACGATCTCATCGTGTTGGACGTGCTGCTGCCCAAAAAAGACGGCATCCAGGTTTGCCGTGCACTGCGGGACCGGGGCGACAAGACGCCCATTCTGATGCTCACCGCCCGCGACGCTGTGGAGGACCGGGTGCGGGGACTGGACAGCGGCGCCGACGACTACTTGGTCAAACCCTTTGCCTTCCAGGAACTGCTGGCCCGCCTCCGCGCCCTGCTGCGGCGCGGAGGCGAGGCCAAAACCTCCCGCCTGCAGGTAGGCGATCTGGTGCTGAATACCCTCACCCGCCAGGCCACCCGCGGCGACAAGGTCATTGAACTGACGGCCCGCGAGTACACCCTGCTGGAGTTCCTGATGCGCCACCCGCGCCAGGTGCTCAGCCGCACCCAGATCGCCGACCACGTCTGGAGTTACGATTTTCTCACCACTTCCAACGTGGTGGACGTCTACATCGGCTATCTGCGCCGTAAGATAGACGACGGCTTCGAGGTCAAACTGATCCAGACGGTGCGCGGGATGGGCTACAAGATCGAGGCCGAACCGTGAAACTGCGTCGCCTCTTCCGCTCCATCCGCGTCCGTCTGACGCTGTGGTACGTCTTGCTCCTGGCGCTCGTGCTGGTCGCCTTCAGCGGGGCGCTTTACCTGACGCTCCGCACGGCCCTGTATCACAATCTGGACAACGCCCTGCGCAACAGCGCTGCCCTGCTCGTCAACGCTCTGGACGTGGACGACCAGGGACACCTGACCGCTGCGCCGGAGCAGCCGTTGGCTTGGAGCGACCCGCGGGCGGGGGAACACTTTTGGCGCGTGCTGGACCCGGCGGGCAGGGTGCTCGCGCAGGCCGGCGTGCGCGATATGGGGGACGTGCCCGTGGACCCGGTGGCCGTGGCGACGGTGCTGGCCGGACGCGAGGTCTTTGACACCATCCGCCTGGGGAATGAGCCGATCCGCCTCTACACTGCGCCGGTGGACCACGCCGGCCGGGCTGTCGGGGTCGTGCAACTGGGCCTCTCCCTGGACGAGGTGAGGGAAACGCTGGCTGTTTTCCTGGCGATCCTCGGCGTGGCGTTGCCGGCCACCCTGACCCTGGCCAGCCTTGGCGGCATCTTCCTGGCCGGCCGCGCCCTGCGCCCGGTGGACCGCATCACCCGCGCCGCCCAGACGATCAGCGCCCACGACCTGAGCCGGCGGCTGAACCTGGACCTGCCCGACGACGAACTGGGACGGCTGGCCCGCACCTTCGACGGGATGATCGCCCGCCTGGACGAGGCCTTTCGCCGCCAGCGCCGCTTCACCGCCGATGCTTCCCACGAACTGCGCACCCCATTGACGGTCATCAAGGGCGACCTGAGCCTGGCCCTGGCCCGCCCCCGCGACGCCCAATACTACCGTCAGGTGCTGGTCGAGGTGGACGAGGAGGTGGACCGCATGAACCGGCTGGTGGAGCGGCTGTTGACCCTGGCCCGCGCCGATGCGGAGGGGCTGCCCCTGCACCGGCAGCCGGTGAACCTCAGCCTCCTGCTGGCCGAAATCGTGGAGCAGGCCCACCCTCTGGCACAGGCCAAGGGGCTGGAACTGACCGCGCAGATCGCCTCCGACCTCACGGCAGAGGTGGACCCGGACGCCATTACCGAGGTGGTGTTCAACCTGCTGGATAACGCCATCAAGTATACCCCCGCGGGGCGAGTGCGGCTGAGCGCCCATCTGGAAGGCGATGGGATACGCATTGCCGTCTCCGACAGCGGCCCCGGCATCTCCGCCGAGCACCTGCCGCACCTCTTTGAGCCCTTCTACCGGGTGGATCGGGCCCGCAGTCGGGAGTTGGGGGGCGTGGGCCTGGGGCTGACCATCGCCCGCGAGTTGGTCCGCGCCCACGGCGGCGACATCACCGTCCACAGTGTCCCCGGTGAGGGGAGCACCTTCACTGTGCGCCTGCCCCAGGGAGAAGAGAAATCCCCGACCAAAGGGCCGGCGACGGGTGGTGCTCCCTAGTACCCCAACCTACGACTGCGCTGGTGCATCTTAACCGACGGCACCAGGAACAGAACGCCGCTCACCAGCAGTACCCCCAGGTTCAGCCACGGGCTGAGCAGTCCCCCTCCCAGTACAGCGTGGTTCATCAGGTCTTGGGCATAGGTCAACGGCGAGACATAGGCCACTGCTCGCGCTATCGCTCCCATCTCCGCCAGCGGGACAAAGACGCCGCTGATGAACAGCAGCCCCCAGC
>CAYPOY010000280.1:0-7045 GCA_964412395.1 uncultured Anaerolineales bacterium
TCAGGAGCGAACTTCGGCGGGCTTCCTCCGGGCGGGGCTCTCAGTCCACGACCCCACCTCCCTGTCGGACTCCCTCCGCCTACTCCTCTCCGTCACAGCCTTTCCGACGATCTGTTGTGTGCTATATTATGCCGCAAAAGCCCCTTTTTGTCAAGTCGCTAGACTTGCAGCCTGCGCCTCTGCCAGCCGCCGCTTGAGGAAAACGATGGTCTCCACCGGCGTCGGGTCCACGCCGTTGAGCATAGCCAGATAGAAACTCACATGGTCGTTAAAGTGGATCAGGGACAGCATCTGCGCCAGCTTGCTAACGCCCCGCCCCTGTAGCACCTCGGCCACCACAGTCTCGCGCAGGAGCAGTTCCCGCGTCACCTCCCAGCGCACCTGCACGCGCGGAAGGTCCAGGTTTGAGCGCAGCATCAGCACGGCTGCTCTCTCTCGCACTGCCTGGGGGATGCCGAAGCCCACGACGGCATTGTGGTTGAGCTCAGGCAGTACTTCGAAGAAGGCCCAGTGCTTGGAGTTCTCGTTGAACTGGGTCTTCCAGCGATTGGCGACGGCGGCCAGGAACCCCGCTCCGTAGACGACCGGCAGCCGATCCACAAGCCGGCCGGCCAGGGACTTGGCTGCGTTGCGCGCCATTGGCACCCCGGGTCCGATCTCCACTTGCCACTCCTCCATCACCCGGGTGGCCTCTTCAAGATCGGCAGAATAGTCCTGCACCAGCCCCAGCCGGGAGAGGAGCCCCAGCAGCAGAATGAAGGAGTAGCCCAGCGCGGCCCGTGGCTGCGACTGGTAGTCGAAACGAACCTGCGGTATTCCTCTCTCCTGCGCCAGCGCGGCCAGTTTCCCCCCGGTCGTGACCACTACCGGCCGGGTTCCCCGCTCCAGTGCCTCTCCCAGGGCCGACAACGTCTCCTCCGTGTTGCCCGAGTAACTGCAGCCGACGACCAGGGTTTCGGGACCACGGACGAAGGCGGGAAGCGTGTAACCGCGCACGACGGTGATGGGAACGGCACATTCCCCGGCCACCAATCCCTGGAGCAGTGCCCCACCGATGGCCGAACCGCCCATCCCCAGAATGACGACGTGCCGAACCGCGTCATATACAGGCGGCAACTCCGGCCCTTGAGCCAACGCCCAGGCCGTTCGACACTGCTGTGGCAGTTCGCCGATGCGTTTGAGCATACCGCTGGGATCGAGTTCGTCAAAACGTGCATAGTCATCCAGGTTCATTGATCATATCCTCCGTTAGACATATTCAATCGCTCTATTCTCCTCCGAGATCCTCCACAATCGCGCGGAACTGCTCCAGCGCGGCCTCTAAATCATCAACAATCTCCGCCGCCAGCACGTCGGGGTCGGGGAGATTAGCCGTCTCCTCCAGCGACTCGTCCCGCAGCCAGAAAATGTCCAGGTTGACCTTGTCGCGCGCCATCAACTCCCCGTAGGAGAAGGTGTGCCAGCGGCCCTCGGGGGTCTCCTCCGACCAGGTGGGCATGCGGTCGTGGCGGTTGGCCGGGTTGTAGCAGGCGACGAACTCGTCCAGGTCGGCGCGGGTGAGAGGGTTCTGCTTGAGGGTGAAGTTTATGTTCGTCCGCAAGTCGTAGATCCACAGCGTCTTGGTCCACGGAGTCGCGCTGGCGGGCTTGCGGTCGAAGAAGAGGACGTTGGCCTTGACGCCCTGGGCGTAGAAGATGCCGGTGGGCAGCCGCAGCAGCGTGTGGACGTCGCACTGGTGAAGCAGCCTGCGCCGCACTGTCTCCCCCGCCCCACCCTCAAAGAGGACGTTATCGGGCACGACGACGGCCGCGCGGCCGTTGATCTTGAGGATGGTCTTGACGTGCTGCACGAAGTTGAGCTGCTTGTTGCTGGTCGAGGTCCAGAAGTCGTCGCGGACAATCGTTTGCGACTCGCGGCGGATCTCCCCCTCCTCGGTGACGTAGGTGACGCTGCTCTTCTTGCCGAAGGGCGGGTTGGTGAGCACCAAGTCGAACCGCTCGCCGGGGTCGGCAGCCAGCGAATCACCGACGTGGATGGGGCTCTTGCCTCCGTTAGCGCCGCCTGCGGTGAGCGTAGTCGAACCGATGCCGCGCAGGTAGAGATTCATCACGCACAGCCGGGCGGCGTTATCCACGATTTCCCAGCCGTGCAGCGCCTCGTGGTTGAGGTGGTGCCACTGATCGCGGTCCAGCGGGCCGTGGTGGGCGGCGATGTAGTCGTGGGCAGCGATGAGGAAGCCGCCGGTGCCGCAGGCCGGGTCGCAGATCGTCTGGCCGGGGCGAGGGGCCATCACGTCCACCATCGCCTGGATGAGAGGGCGCGGCGTGAAGTACTGCCCCGCGCCCGACTTGATGTCCTGGGCGTTCTTCTCCAGCAGCCCCTCGTAGATCTCGCCCTTGACGTCTATGCCCAGGCCCACCCAGGTCTCGCCGTCAATCAGGTTGATCAGGCGGCGCAGTTTGGCTGGGTCCTGGATGCGGTTCTGCGCCTTGCGGAAGATGACGGGGATGAGGCCCGACCCCCGGCCCAGCTCGGCCAGCACCGTGCGGTAACGCCGCTCCAGTTCGTCGCCTTCCAGGCCGCGCAGGCTGGCCCAACTGTACTTTGGCGGGATGGCGCTGGCCTTGCCGAACTCGCGCTCCTGCTCGTCGGCCATCTTGAGGAAGAGCAGGTAGGTCAGTTGTTCGACGTAGTCGCCGTAGGAGACGCCGTCATCGCGCAAGACGTTGCAGTAATTCCACAACCGTTGGACGATGGTGGCAGATTCGGTTGCCAAGTTTCTCTCTCCTTCTACGTCCTCGTTTCTTTCACAGTACCCTGGTTGATCTTGACAGCGGGACGCCCGCGTACCATCCTCATGATGCCGACTTCCTTGCCACAACCAGGACAGGTGGGGCGGGAACCTGCCGGCAGTCCGGAAACCCCCACGTAGTCTTCTCTAATCTCGTCCAGGTAGCACTTGATCAGACGCCCTCTGCCGCACTTAAAGTACTTGAACAAGAGCTGACCGCATCGACATTCTACTTTGATGACGCGCCCCTTCGACATGCTGTTTCTCGATTAGCGTCACGGTTGGCGTGCGAGATTACGCCGGATACGCTTCCAAACCTGCACGCATCGCGCCTACAACGGTGCCATCCACGTGTTCTCCACCTGGGGAAAGCCATTCCTCCGGGTCATAGCACTCATCGCTGTACTTGAAGATAGCAAAGTCCCAGTTGTCCATCGCGCCGTTGTACTTCAAGCGGCAGACGCGGCCGACGCGCCCCCAGTCGTTTCTGTCCAGGTGTAGGTAGCTCCCCCTGTAGCGCGCGATGTAGAAGCAATTCGAGTCTTGCAGTTCCTTTTTGTTGAACTGCTCCACAATTGCATCCACTTGCGCTCGGACTTGATCTGGAATCTTCTTTTTGGCCATTTAGAGTAACTCCAACTGTTGTGGCTGTTTCTTCTTCCCGCTACTTCTCCTGCTATCCTTTCTCTTCCCCTCTCGCCGGGCCTTCTCGGCCCTGATGCGCTCCAACAGCACCGACGCTGGCTCGTCCTCTGGGTCCTGCGGCACCAGCCGGCCCTCGAACGCCTGCTTGAGCACGGCCTGCCGCAAGCCTTCGCGCGCGCGCCAGCGCCGCCCCCGCCGATGCCTCCAGCGCCGCCACCACCGAAAGCCGCCGCTCCACCTCGGCGACGATGCGGCGTTGTTCGGCGAAGGGAGGGAGAGGGATAGGAATTCTGCGCATTCGTGACTGGTTGAGCTTGAGCCTTGTAGTACCAGTTACGTAATCACGGTAGTCACTAACATTCAGGTAATGACAAAGATAAGAATTCAACATCAACCCAGCTATTGCCCGCAACACGTGAGCGTGGTTGTTTACCCAGCTCTTCCCTCGAATAGTGTATGCCTTATCCCTGAAGGCCTGAAGAAATGGCGCGCCATCTTCACCTAACAAGACCAATTCATCATCAAAAAGGTAATCATTAATCCACCCGACTTGCCCCGTTGCTCCGAAGTAAGGGTAAAGCTCGGAGAGAGGTTTACCGGAAATTCTCGCTTCCCTCTCCTTCGCATTGACGGGAACGCGTCGGCTGTCCAGAATATCAACGCAGTGTTCTAAGGTTGTCCGCACCCATCCCTCCGGCAACTCCGGCAGATCTTCCATATCCGGCGGGACGGGTTCCTTGTACCGCTTGCCGGGGTGCTCCGCCTCCCAGCGAGCGCGGCGCTCGACCAGGATGCGGGCCAGTAGTTGGTCGGCGGGCTCGTAGTCGCGGCCTTCGGCGCAGGCCAGGGTTGCTTCCGTGAGGACGAGCCGCCCCTTGCAGGCAGCCTTGAGGACGGAGGCCTTGTAGCGCCGCAGGTTGGCCTGCGCCCGCTTCAGCGCCGCCACACCTGCATCCAGCCGTGTGAAGTGCGTCTCGATCTCGGCCACGATGCGGTGTTGTTCAGCGAGGGGTGCAAGGGGAAAGGGAAACGCACGGGTAATTCGTTGGCTGATGTTCGGTTGTGCTCCACCTGAACTCAACCCAATAAGGTTTGCTCTTTGCTGTTGAAGCCAATGTATGATGAACTTGGGGATAAAGGCATTCTCCAACGTGAACATAGCACACACTGCCTGGTTGGTAGCGGCATCAATTCCTAATATGCCGGTTCTACCCACAGTAGCCCCATACAGTGCCACCACTGGCGTACCTTTCGGGAAAATCTTGGCGCTGGAGTTACTAAGAGCTTCATCAGTGATGGATTCTTCTACTTCGGAGATTATTCCATCTCGGAGTTCTCCTGACTTAATCCAAGGGATAGAGCCATCAATGTAGTACTCGGGGCGCTTGCGAGAGGGTGTGCCGCCGCTGGTGGTCTCCGCAATTTCCCCAATGGTCGTCCACACCCACCTATCGGGTAGTGGCGGCGTGCCATCTTGCCCATTCACCAATTCGCCGACTCGCTGATTCGCTGATTCGCTGATTCGCCGATTCGCTCGTTCTCAGCCAACGTCCACTCCTTACAAAACGCCAACACGCTGGAATCCGGCTAGAGCCCCCACACTTCCGGCTGAAAATCCTCAGCAAAAGGATTGACAAACCGAACTCCCTCAATGACGGCGCCTGGGTTAAAGTCCTCGCTGAAGACCACCGGCACCTGGTTCAGGCGGGCGACGGCCCAGATCTGGGCGTCCCAGAAGCTGAACTGGTGCTCGCGCACGCCCCGGATGGCCTCCAAGACGATCTGCGGGGTCACGTCAAACACCGGCCAGGCGCGGGCCAGTTGCTCAACCTGTTGGGTGGCCTCATTGATGGTCAGCTTAGGCGCGGAGCCACGGGTCACGACGCTGAAGAACTCGGCCAGGCATTGTGTGCTCAGACGGCCGCTGCCAGTCACCTGGAGCCGCTTGAGCGTGTCAATGGCGTGCCCTTGCTTGTCAAACTCGACGCGGTCGTGGGCGTAGACCAGGACGTTTGTGTCAACCAGAATCGCGGCCATAGCGGCTCAAACGCTCCTCGTAGATATCTTCCCGCGTCCACGTCCGTCCCTGACCCGCCACGGGGCCCTGGGCATGCAAGTCTAGCATAAACTGATAGGCCTGTTCCCAGGCGGCAGGATCGGGAGGGAGCGATAGCCTCTGGCTCCCACTTATCTGCTGGTCAATCGCCCGCCGGATCAACTCAGCCTCGCTTACCCCACGTGCCTGTGCCAACTGCTTGAGCACGGCATCTTGCCGGGGTTCGATGTAGACCTGCTTGCGTACCATGACCGCCATAGCTCACCTCCTCGTCTATTGACTCTGACCGTCAAAACAGGTGTGTATACATTACATTATACATCGAATATGGTGTGAACGCAAGGGGGCATCCCCAACCCTGGCTGGCTTCCAGGGGCGGTGGACACGCGCCTACACCACCAGCGCCTCGTTCAGCTCCTCCAACAGCACCGGTAGTTCTACTCCAAAGAGCCGCCTGGCCGCGATCCATCCGCCCCGCTCGAAGAGTGCGCCCACCTGGAAGTCGTCGCTCGTCACGCTCAGGTTCACGCCGATCGCCTCGGCGATGCGGTCGAGCCACCAGCGCTGCTCCTCGGTGAACGTCCGTCCGCCGGCTTCCTGCGCCGCCAGCCACTCCCGGTAACGCCGCCGCACCAGGTCGGGATAGGGGATCAGCTCGTCCTCCAACTGCACCGCGTGGCGCACCAGCGAGACCAGGTCGGTGAGCGTGCGCCGGGCGCCCACGCCGCGCACGCGGTCGCGCTCCAGTTGCGCGTAGGCCCGCCACAGCCCCGCCGTCGTCCAAAGGTTGGGCGGCATCTCGAAACGCGCCGCCAGCTCCTTGACCTGCTCGTAGGTGATCCGCTGCTGACCGTAGGGCTGACCGAAGATGATCTGCAGCGCACCGATCTCGTCGCGGTTCTCTTGCAGGAAGGCATAGAAGGAGGCCACCATCTGCCGCGCCCGCTCCGTATCCTCCACGCTGTAGCCCGCGCTGATGACCCGATCCCGCGTCACCCGATCTATCACCTGCTCGGTGCGCGCCTTGATGGTCGTGAGCAGACGGCGCAGCTCGGGGTTGTCGAACGGCGCGACGGCGGCTTCGAGCAGTTCAGCCTGCGCGGCTTCAACCTGCTCCGGCGTGGGCGGCGCGTCACCGGCCTGGGCGCGGGCGCGATCGTGGGCCTTTAAACTGGCCCCTTCCTTCCTGCCAGGCAATGCTTTGACGTTCCAGGCCATATCTGGTACAATACTGGTGGGAACAGGAAGGGAAAGCCCATCATGGCCTGGATAACAAGCGCAGTCTTGTTCAGTCGTGGCGGCTTTCTCTTTCTCTTTGTCCACGGTCGGGTTTGCCGATTCTGCTTGTTTCATCGCTTCAAACTCCCTCCCCATGTATACTCGGATTGTATCTTGCAATTGCAATAATAGGTGATCAGTGGTTAGCAATCCGCCTCTGAGATTTCACGTTTAGTCATTGATCATTCGACGGATTTCGAGGTCATTTAATGTGCATTTAGCTGATTGACTGACAAATCTTTCAGGACGCAGATTCACGCAGATTTTCGCAGATT
>CAYPOY010000281.1:0-7029 GCA_964412395.1 uncultured Anaerolineales bacterium
GCGACGGCGATAGGGGCGCGGGCGGCGCACCGGCCAGCGATGGAACATCGTGAGCGTCTGCTCGCCACCCACCCCCCTCTGTCCCCCCTCCAGGGGGGAGGTAAGGGGGCTCTCTCCTCCCCCATAGGGGGGATTGAGGGGGGTGCTTCCCCCCTCGTAGGGGGGACTGAGGGGGGTCAGACGCGCGATGGGCTCCTCAATAGTGTATTCCCCCGCCGGGGCTACCCAGGTCAGCCTTCCCGACACGTCAGGCGGCACCATGATGCGGTGCTCGATCAGCGGGGTCTCCGGCACGACTCCTAGTATAGCGCCTCCCTGGACTACGTCTCCCACCTCGACGCGGGGCGTGAAGGCCCATTTCTGCTTGTGATAGAGTGGCGTGGTCTTGATGCCCCGCCCGATGAAAGTGCCGCTGCGCAGTTTCAGCACGGGCAGCGGACGCTGGGCGCCGTCGAAGATGGACTGCAACAGGCCCGGCCCCAACTCCACTGAGAGCGGCATGCCGGTGCCGTAGACGGGCGCACCGGGGTGCAACCCCGACGTCTCCTCGTACACCTGGATGGTGATCACGTCCCGCTCCAGGCCGATGACCTCACCCACCAGGTGCTCGTCGCCGACCTCGACCACTTCGAGCATGCCGATCTGCTGCGAGCCTCGGGCACGCACCACCGGGCCGTTCACCCAGATCACCTGACCCACCTGTACGCTCGTCTTGCTCATACCGTCTCTCCCATCAGAATGTGGTAGACGGGGGCGCGTAGCCCGTCCTGCATACGGGACAGCCGGGTCTCCAGCGTGTTGTCGTAGCGGCGGTGCCCGTCAATCGTCTCCAGCACGACGCCGGTGCCCCGGGCGAGGGGCTCGCCGGCCTGCAGACGCACTCCACCCCCCTCAGTCCCCCCCACGGGGGGGAGGTCCTTCCCCAGGTCTGCCAGCACATCATCACTGAGCACTCTCCGCGTTCTCTCGTCGGCCCGCACCAGGACCTCGTCGGCACCCAGGCGCTCTGCCGCTTCGCGCACCAGATGGCGGGCGATCTGCTCGTAGTCCGGCCACCCCGGCGCGGAGGCCAGTTGCCGGCGGGCGTCAGCGAAGACGCGCTCCAGCAACTGCTCGCGGCGCTTCAGTTTCAGCGTTCGGGCGTCCAATTGTGCCGCAGCCGCTGCATTGCTGCGCACCGTCTCGGCCCCCTGTCGCGCTCGTTGCAGGATGGCTTCGCGCCTGGCGTCGGCCTGTGCCTGCGCCTGCGCGCGGATGCCCTCGGCTCTGGCCCGAGCGTCGTCCAGAATGTGCTCGGTTTCCTCTTTGGCGTCGCCTATAATGGCACGCTCGAGGGCCTGGATGTCACTATACTCTGACATTATATCCTCACCCCGATAGTTCGTCGGATTACTTCGCTAAGCGGTGGCCGGTCGGGGCGCGGCCCCTCCGGCCCCGGTATCTCCACCACCAGTGGGACAGTGCTGCGTACCATGAGCATGTCCACCCGCTGGCGGGCCAGGTCCGCGACGTCCTCGGTCACCAGCACGATGCCGACCTCCTCGTCGGCCAGGGCCGCGTCGAGGGAGTGGTTCAGCCCCTCGGCCGTCGTCACGATCTGGCCACGCACGCCAGCGAGGGCGAAGCCTCTCACGGCGTCCTGGTTGCCAATGACCAGCAGTTTCATACTCCCCCTCTTGAGAAACCGGGTTTTTCGGAAAAAACCCGGTTTCTTATCTTTTCGTCAGCGAGTGAGGATCATGAAGGCGATAATCAGCCCGTAGATGGCGACGCCTTCGGCCAGGCCAACGAAGATGAGCGCGCGGCCAAAGACCTCCGGCTTCTCGGCGATGGCCCCGACGGCGGCTGACCCCGTGCTGCTCACAGCATAGGCCGCACCAATGGAACCTATGCCGACGGCGAGGGCGGCGGCGATGGGGGTATAGGGATCACCATCTGCATCCTGGGCCAGCCCCGCCGCCTGGACGACGCTGGGGGCAAAGAGCCAGACCAGCCCCAGGCCGACCATCATCAGCGCCAGCACCAGGTTGAAGCCGCCCAGGCTGAGCACCAATCTGCGGGTCGTTTGGGCGGGTGCCTGCCGCCGTCGTTTCAGCGCGAACACGATGGCTGGCGTCAATGGCATCAGCCCGGCGAGTAGAGCGATTATGATAAGCATTACATTCCTCCTTCGTGTGCCGCCGTAAACAGGCGGCGCTGGGTTACAGACCAGTCCAGCACCGGCTCTTCAGGCCGGTGTGCTGCCTGTCATTCTTCTCCCCTCGAAACCAGCGTCAGCGGGCGGTAGCGCACGCCGCCGCCGGAGAAAAACTTGCTGAAGAACTCGTAGTATTCCAGACGCAGCGTCTGGATGCCCACGATTAGCCCCTCGAAACCGATGACGAACAGGTTGCCCAGCACCAGTACGATCCAGTACCCCACGCCGCGCGCTGGGCTGACGATCTCGGCCATAATGAAGACCACCATGCTCAGGGCACCGTGCGCCACGGCGAAAGCGCCCATACGGACGTAGGAGAGAGTATTGCTCAGCAGGCCGATGACCGTCTCGAATAGTTCGAAAAGCGCTTGCATCAGGTAGGTGCTGAAGTCACCCTCGACGAGCGGCCGGTGCCCCTCGACCAGGTGCTCCAGCAACTCGGAGAACGCCACCGCCAGTCCGGATATGGCGACCAGCACTCCGAGCAAGATAGGGCTGACGGGCAGGCTGCCCACGAAGGCACCCGCCGCCAGCCCGATCAGTGACCAGTAGAAGGCCAACCCGGCCAGGCCGTTGTGGTCGAAGAGCATGTGTCCCCACCGGCGTGCCAGCGCAGCATTGACGACGTTACAGACCATCCCCAGGCTGAGCAGCCCAACGCCGATGGCAATAGTGGCAATCAAGATATCCATGATGTTCTCCATAGGCCGTATCCACAGCGGTTTGAGCACCTCTTCAAAGCCGAAGATACTCCCGTAGAGAGAGCCAAAGATCATCGCCGTTATGCCGCAGACAATGATTATCGCTCCCATGCCGGAGAGCCCGCGCAACGCACGCACCTTGCGGCTAATCAGGAGCAGACCCAGGAAGGTCAATACCAGCCCGTGCCCCACGTCGCCGAACATGATGCCGAAGACGAGAGAAAAGGTCAGCGCCAGCACGGGCGTGGGATCCATCTCGCCGTAACGGGGATAACCGTAGTTGGTCACCAAGCCCTGGAAAGCCCCTAGAATAGGAGGGTTCTCGAGTGCTGCCGGAATGTGATTATCGTCCTGCCGCCGGGGCGTGCTCACTTCGACCAGCACCTCATCCGAAACCTGCTTGATTTTCTGCTTCAGCGTAGGCACCTGTGACGCGGGCACCCAGCCTGCGAGCAGGTAGGTGTAGCGCAGCCGGCCGTAGCGGGCGATGGTCTCGGCCAGCGTGCGGCTGGCGCGTACCTGCCACAGCAGGTCGCGCAGACGCTGTACGTGCGCCTCGTGCAGGTAATCAATGGTGGTCTCACATTCGGTGAGGTATTGGCGCGTGCGCTCGATGCCGGACTCCAGGGCGGCGATGGCCTCGGCGGGGGTGCCATGGTATGTCTCAGGCGGTTCAAGCGCATTAAGATAGGCGCTGCGGGCGGCACGGTTCAGGATGTCGGCGTCGCGCTGCGTGCCAAAGAGCACGACCGTCGCCAGGTGCTCCTCGCGCCGCAGTGTGACCAGCGCCGAGGGGATGAGTTCCAGGCTGGTCTGGAGTCGCTCCAGGTTGGCGACGGGCATGGTACCCAGCAGCACAAAAGTATAACGCAGACTGCGCAGCGTGCCCAGGTCCACCTCCAGGTCAGCGATGGGCTTCAACTGACTGAGGTAACGCTGCAACTGGGCCAGTTTGTGCTGTCCCTCCTCCAGTTCCCGGACGGGCGCCTGGGCCTTCCATTCCAGGCGCTCAATGTCCATGTGTGCCGTTTCGGGCTCAACGAGGTGGGGTGTTTCCGCCGGGAGCGGGCCTTCATCCACGCCGAGTGCCCCCATCACGGTCAGGATACGCCGTTCGAGTTCTGCGAAGGTAGCCGCCCGCTCCTGCCAGTCTTCGGCCTGACGGGGGACGCGCTCACCGCCCAGGTGACCACTCAGCGTTGGGTGGAAGGCATCCGAGGCAGCCAGTGCTTTGGTCACGGGCACGACGTCGTGCTCCGGCACGACCAGTTCGACCTTGCTCATCGCTTGTGGTCGAAACATGCTCACCTCTGGTCAATCTGATAGGCTGGTATCTGGATCTCAAGCATGGATGCAAACATCTCCGTCGGGAGGTGTGAGGCTTTGGCCTCGATCAACACGGTCAAATCCCTGATCTCGTGTTCGTTCAGCAGCAGGTAGGCCGCCGGGATGCCGACGTGGAAGGGATAGCCGATGAAGGCGGCACGGCACATTTTGACGATATGGCGCTGGAGGGACAGTTCGAGCGCGGCCAGCCAGCCCCCCCCCTTCTTCCCCCCCCCGAAATCAGGGGGGGGGGCGGCCTGAGCATCCGGGTAGATGTGTCTCACCACCTGGGCGATGTCCGCGCCGGCGGCGATGGCGCGGACGTCTTCGTCACGCACCTGATAGCCGAATGGCAGTGTGTAGTTGATGATCTCCTGCTCCGAGAGGTGGTGATAGACACGGTAGCGAATCGCCCACAGCAGGTTGTTCACGTCAAGCATGGTGCCCACGATGCGCAATGCGTGTTTGTGGTCTGCGCCCGCGAGTTGGTTGATGCTCTGCCACAGCCAACGGTGGTAATCCAGGTCCAGCGCCACCTCCAGGGGAAACAGGCTCTTCTCCTCCTGATAGCGCTCCAGCGCGTGGACGAGGGTATCGTAATAGGGGGTGTGACGTGTGCATTCGATGGCCCGCGCCACATCGCTGTTGTGAATCATCTTCTCCATGTCGGCTGCGGTAAGGGCGATGTATCTGGTCATCGGGTAGAGCAGGTGGCGCACCTGATCCCACGACGCGCCGGTCTCGACCCCGCGCAGGGTGGCCTTGAGGTTGTCCACCTCGTAGAGCCGCCAGAGTTGGAGCAGCAGTTGTTGCCCGGGCTCCGGTGTCAGGCGGATAAGTTTCTCATAAACCTCGGCCAGGTGTCGTTTGATCTGGTAGGCGGCGCGGCGGGGGGTCAGTTCCTGGCGCTCGATCTGGAGGTAGGGGCCGTACACTGTCTTCGACAGGACGTTCAAAAGGGCGTCAAAGTCCTGTGCCTGGATGAGTGCCTCCCACGTCTCCGGCGTCAGCATAGTGGAGTAGAGGGCGCGCACCGTGGCGTGGACCAGGGAGTAGGCTTGGACCTCTTGTGCGGACATGGCGCTACTTGCGTCCTGCGACCTGGTCGAGCACAAAGTTCACGGCGGGGTCGAAGTGGTCTGCGGCCAGCGTTTCCATGCGCTGGGCCTCCGCCTCGGCCTGTGCGATGGCACGCGCCCGTTCGGCCTCGGACGCTTCCCGGCCAGTGGCGACAATCCGCTCCGCCTCCTGGCGGGCCTGAGCCAGGGTCTGCTCACGCAATGCGGATGCCGCCTCTTCGGCCTCCTCGATCAGGTGTGCAGCCTGGTTTTGGGCGTCGTCGTGGACTTTCGCAGCCTCCTGTTCGATGACCAGTATACGGGCAATGGTTTCTTGGCTCAATCTTTCCCCCCCATATAAGAAACATCGCCGCTGCAACGCTGGGCCAGCGGTGCTCGGCGGCAGGGAGATTGTAGCACTCAGGTTGGGTATTGTCAAGATGGCGATTTGGCCTCGGCGCGTTCAAAGGCGTCTATGGTGTGCAGAGTGGCCTTGGCCGGGCGCTGGCCTACCTGGTGACGCAGACCCGCCCGCAGCGCGTCGAGGAGCAACCGGTTGACCTCCGGGCGATCACCGCCGTCCTCAATCTGCATAGCGAGGGCGTTGAGGATGCCGTTCGGGGCGCGGGTGAAAGTGGGTGTGCCGATCTCATCTCTACCACTGCACCCATGCCGGCGTCGATCAGCGTGCCCGTGATCAGGGCCAGCACGAAGCGCCAGTTGACATCCACCTGCAAGACGGCTATCGGCCCTGACTCGCGCACCAGCGTTGCAACGACCGTCAATGTCAATAGCACGCCGGCGGTGGCCTATTCGGCAAGCCTGTCCTGAGCGAAGCCGAAGGGCTCAGGGCAGGCCCAACTCCGCCAGGCCTTTTCCCTCCGAATAAACTGGGTACTATCACCGGGACAGGCCTGGCTCAGCGCCATCAGCAACCCGGCCACCAACAACAGCGCCGGCCGGAACCAGTAATTTGCCAGGGGTTCCTGGGGCGTCGCCTCGGCCATGGGATCGTGGGCAACCATCGTGGCTACCATTGCCGTCTCGGCCAGGCCCAGGATATCCAGGGCGTAGGCCGTGTGGCCGTAGTATAATAGAGACGGGGCGTCGGTCCGCTCGTTCGCTTGTGGGGGCTTGCAAAATCTGCCAGGCTACTGTAGCATAAACAACGTCGCCATAGTAGCCCAGAGGAAACCACCGATGTCCAAAACCGACAATCAGTTGAAGGTAGTGGTGCGCGATTTCGCCCCGGACTTTGCCGCCTGGTTGTTGGACGTGAAAGAGGACGATGTGCACCATGTCCAGCCCCTGAATATCGAGTTGCCCGCCGAGGCCGTGTGGAGCGATACGGTCTTCCGCGTCACGTTGACCGATGGACGGGTTACCTTGCTGCACATCGAGTTTCAGGGTCGGCGCAGCGAACGTCCGATGCCCTTGCGCATGCTCGACTACCTCAGTCGGCTGGCACAACAAGAGTCGGGTTACTTGTGTAGTAATGGCCGAACAACTGTTGGAAGCGATAGAACGAGACCCACTGCTGGACACTCCGCTTCTGCGGCGTATCCGCGAAGAAGGGCGGGCTGAAGGACTGACCACTATGCGCCAGAGCATCCTGGATGTCGTGACAGCGCGCTTCGACCCACCTGCGACCCATTACCGGCGCATTGAGGCCCAACTGGAGAAGATCGCTGACCTGAACTCGACTTTATCCATTTGGTGGACAAAAGCGCGGCAATAGGGTAAACTG
>CAYPOY010000282.1:0-7029 GCA_964412395.1 uncultured Anaerolineales bacterium
TGATGTCCAGTTTCTTGACCAGCCCGGCCCCCAGCCAGAGGTCCAGTTCGGTCACTCCCTGCCCGGCCACCCGCAGGTCGCGCTTGCCCTGGCGGACGACCTCCCGCACGAGACTCATCGGGCAGCGCACGGTGCCGTACAGTTCGGTGCCGACGTAGCAGCCGTCATAGACGAAGCGGGAGACGGCCTCCGTCTCCGTCATCACCTTATCCACCAACGCCCGCGACTTCTTCCCCCGGTTCCACTCGCGGAAGGCGTTCAAGTCGGGGGGCTGGATCAGTTCACCGATTCCAGATTCGATGACGTGCAAGGTGATACCTCCTGATAGGATGTCATTGTGGCCGCCGCTACTTCCAGAGATGCTCTAAACTCGTCTATGCTCTCCGCGCTGGCCGCGTCCACCAACAACTGTCGCAGTACTTTGGTTTCCTTCACCCTTTGTAACTGCGTTGCCAGATCCTCGACAGCACTGCCCGGAAGGTCAAAGTGCGTCTGTACCAGGTGCAGCACGGCCTCGGACAGACCCTTCTGGATCCCTTCCTGGAGGCCTTCCTGTCGTCCCTCCTGAATGATCTCTTGATACCACGGTGACTCTCTCAACACAGCCATTTCCCACCTCACAATCTGCCGTACTCGTTCGGCATCCATCATAAAGCTGGCAAAGAGCGCCAGCGCCACTTCCATCTCCTCACCTGCGCCCCGCTCCTGCAGCACCCGCGCTCCGGCGTGCACCACGTTCTCATCCGCTCCCCTCATCAACGGCGTCAATGGCACCAGCGCCAATGGTCCCTGTTCCACCACCTCCCACGCTTCCAGTGTCCACGCTTTCACTACCCGAAAGTCCCGGCGTGCCACCAGACCCCGAAACTCGCTGTAGTACCGGTCGGGCAGACTCACACCCGGAGAGGGTGGCAGCAGGTAGAACACCAAAGGATACGCCAGCAGCTTGTACTTCTCCTCGGCCAACGCGGCATACGCTTGCATCCGCCGGGGCATCCTTGGATCGTAGTGGAGTTGCAGTTCGACCAGCAGCAGGAAGGGGCCTTCTATGTCCCGCACCCGCAGCAGTGCATCACTATGCCGCAGCACGTGCTGAAACTCGGCGCTCAGGAACTCTTCCACTTCCAGCGTTGGGTCGGCCAGCATCCAGCGCACCCACTCCTCGGGTGCATCTCCAAACAGCCACTTGCCACTCACGTCCGCTTTGCCCATCGTTTTTCTCTCTTGGACTGAGTATAGCTCATTCTGGCTCTGGTTGCAACCGACAACGTGGGGGGATGCCCCGCTTTCTTCTCTAATCGGCGAGGGGCAGCCAGACGGTGAAGGTGCTGCCCACATCCACCTGGCTCTCCACTGTCACCCGCCCGCCGTGCAGTTCCACGATCCCCTTTACAACCATCAGCCTCAGGCCGGTCTCGGCTACCCGCTGTGCCTGTGGCTCCTCCTCCCGGAAGAACCGCTCGAAGATGTGTGGTAGATCCTCCTCTGGTATTGCCTCCCCTGTGTCCGACACCGCCACCGTGGCCCAGACGTGTCCTGCCTCTTCCTCTGTCCCGGTGGAGACCATCACCTTGCTCCCCTCCGGCGTGTAGCGGATCGCGTCCCCCACCAGGTTGCTCAACACTTGCATCATCTGCTCTGGGTCCACTAGAGAAACCCGGTTTCTGGCCGGTACTCCAGCGTCAGTCCCCTCTCCTGGGCCATCGCCTGGTGTCTGGCAACGGCCATCCCGGTCAACTCATTGAGGGAGGTCGGGCAGCGCTCCATCTGCAGTCGTCCGGTGTAGATGCGAGAAAGCAACAGGATGTCCTCCCCCAGTCGTGCCTGGTCGTTCACTTCCTGCACCAGCGCGTCCAGGTACTTATTCCATCCCTCGTCCTCCGGGGACGTCCGCTGCATCAGATACGCGTACGACTTGATCGTCGTGACCGGTGTGCGCAGCTCGTGGGCGACGTTGTCTATGAACATGGTCTTCATCCGCTCTAATGCCTTGAGGTGGCTGACATCGTGGATGTCTACCACCGCCGCCGCTTCCCTCCCCTCTCTCCCCTCCCGCTTGCGGGGGGGGCTGGGGGGGGGCGAGATCAGTGCAGCGCTCAGTTCCAGGTCCAGCCCTGTCAGTTCCAGCGATGAAACCGGGTTTTTTCCTGAAAACCTGGTTTCTTCAGCGCACGCCTGCCGCGCCACGCTCTGTACCGCCTCCCGCAGCCGGCCCGCCTCTTCCGGCGAGAGGGTCTGGGTAAGCCACGCCTGGGCCACCGGATTGGCCTGGACGATACTCCTTTGCTCGTTGGTAACGACGATGCCGTCGGTGGTGCTACGCAGGATCGCGTCCAGCCGGGCGTACTGGGTCTGGAGTTCGGCGGTGCGCTCGTCTACCATCTGTTCCAGCCGCTCGGAGTACTCCCGCAGCGCCTCCTCTGCCCACTTGCGCTCGGTGATGTCCTGCAATATACCCACTAAGCGAACAGGGTTGCCGTTTCCCTTCTCTGTAATGCTGATGGAAGCAAGCGTAACATAACTGCCGTCTTTCTTCCTAAATCGGTATTCGGCTGTGGCACGACCTAACGTCTCAATAGCCTCCTCTTGCAGAATTGATAAAACCTCATCTCTATCCTCAGGGTGTATTCTTTCTGCCCAGCCCTCAATGTCAACTTGGGCAAATTCTTCAGGCGTATATCCTGTAATCTCTTCAATCGCGCCGCCCCAGATAACCTTGCCTGTGGCGATATCATAACTAAATGTAAATCCCCTTGCTGCTTCTATCGCCGCTGATGCCTGTCTTTCACTTCTCTGCAGCGCCTCCTCCGCCCGCACCCGCTCGGTGATGTCTTTAACCGTCGCGAAGTAACTGATTACACTCCCTTGCTTGTCCTTTATCCAAGAGGGGCTGACAATCACTGGAAAGTGCTCGCCGTTTCTCCGCATGAAAGTCAATTCAGAGTCGCCGAATTCGCCCCGCAGGGTCTTCTGGAAGGCCCTCTCTATCTCTCCGTATGCATCCGGTGGCCAATAGGGGTACGGTGGCCCGACTCCGATGAGCTCCTCTCTTGAGAAGCCAGTCATCTGGCTAAGAGCAGCGTTGACATCAATATGAACGCCGTGACTATCGAGTACGGAGAATCCATCTTGCATCGAAGCGATAAGATCACCTGAGAACTTCTTTGCCTCCTGCAGCGCCTCCTCCGCCCGCACCCGCTCGGTGATGTCGGCGAAGGTGCCAACCACACCCTCAAGCTCGCCGGCCTCGTTTATAAGCGGTGCAGCGCTGACGTTGATCCAAGAGATGGAGCCGTTTGGGCGCTTGGCGCCCATTACCACATCTTTCACCGGACGCTTTTCCTTCATCGCGCGTGGACCAGCCATCTCCTCCGGCGGCATCGTTGTTCTATCAGGGCGGAGGATCTCCCACTCTGGAGCAACGTAATTGCGAGCTTCGATCTCAGAACGCTTGAGCCCCAGGATGCGCTCTGCCACAGGATTAGCTTGGACGATCTGACCATCTGGGGCAGCGAAAATCATACCCTCAGCCATTGTGTTAAACAGGCCCCGAAGGCGTTCCTCGCTCTCCCGCAGCGCCTCCTCTGCCCGCTGGCGCTCGGTGATATCTTCTCCGATGATTTGGACGCCGACAGGCACACCATGCTCCAAGAGCAGCCTGCCTCTTATTTGGAGCCACATCCTTTTTCCGTCCTTGCGCTTGAACTGTATTTCCAGGGGACTGGGAGGTTTCCCCATCAATTTCTCTTTCATCCGTCTTCTCAAGAGCTTCACGGTTTCATGGGAAATTAGACTAAGCCTGAACGCACTCTTACCGACCAGCTCCTCGCGTGAGTAGCCTGTACCTTGTAGGATAGTTTTGTTTACATAGGTGAATTTGCCCTTGGTGTCCACATTGCATATGCCGATGGGGGCCTCTTCCATCAAAGCCCTGTATTTTTCCTCAGATTCCCGCAGCGCCTCCTCCGCCCGCTTGCGCTCGATTTCTGCTGCTTCCAATTCGGCAATCCGTTGGCGCATTTGCGCCAATTTGGCGATGAGTTGCTCTTTGGTCTTAACTTCATCTTTCATCTCGCGTACCTCCCCACTACCCGAGCGCAGACGGCCTCTGCAAGGTGTCCGTTATGAAAAGGGCACTGAAGCGCAGTGACGCCTCGACGTAATGGGCCATGGTCTGGTGCAGGTTGACAATGTCCATGGTGTGCACGTCCTCGCTGCCGTGAATGGTGACCCGCCCCAACAGTCCTACGTTTTCTCGGATTGGTGTTCTTTAAGCGCCTGCCTGGCCGCGTGGGCGTAGATCGAAGTGGGCAGTGCATCAATCGCCTCGTTGAGGTGGCGGATGGCCTCGGCCTCGCGCCCCGTGCGCCGGCAGGCTAGCCCTAAGTTGTAGTAGCCGGCGGCCAGGTACCTGGCACCTGGCCGCAACTTCTCGTCGGCCAACACTTCCTCCAGCGTGAGACGTGCCGCCTCTGGTTCCTGCATGCGCAACTGGGCCACTCCACGGTTGATGAGCACGATCTGGCGGCTGACGACATCGGGTCCCAGGCGCAGGGCCAGGCGAAAGAGCGCAAGTGCCTGATCGTACCGCCCTCTGGAGGTGAACCAGTTGCCCAGGTCAACTAGCAGCCGCACCCGCATGGTGACCAGGTAGATAACGAGGAGGAAAAGGACGGGGTGGATTGGCACGGAGGCAAAGGCGAGCGCAGTGCCGACGGTGGTGACGATCAGCCCTTCGACGGCGAAGCGGGTGGACAGCCCCTGTCGGCGCATGAAGGAGAGAGCGCCAAAGCCGAGGAGGTAAAGCAGGCCGATCAGTAGTATTAGCAGGGAAGGATGCATTTTGGTAGATTGGTAGGTTGGTAAATTGGTAGGTTGGTAGATTTGGTGGAATGGCGACCAGCTTCCCAGTCTACCAATTTACCAGTTTCCCAATCTACCAATGCTTAGGCGAACAGGTGGCTGGCGGTGCGCTCCAGCATCTCCACACCGCGCACTTCCGTCTCGAAGAGCGGCACAATGGCGCGCACATCGGGGAAGCTGCGCCAGATTTCCTCCATGTAGTCGTCCTGCATGGCGATGCGGTTGAGCACGAACTCTGGCGCATCTTTGCCCACTTTCTCTTTGTCAATCACCAGGTTCACCACCACGCCGCCCACGGGGATACCAAAGTCCTGGAACCAGCCGATGAAGCGCTTGATGACGGCGATAGGCAGTGCCTCTGGCAAAGTGATGAAGAAGAAAGATGTTTTCTCCTCGTCGGTGAGCAGATCTTTGGTGTGCTCCATCCGCGTGCGGAGGTTGAGGAGGTAATCCATCAGAGGGTCTTTCTCCTTCTTTTTCTTGCTGTAAGAGAGGACTTCCTTGAGAGATTTGGCCTCCTCGCGGCTTTGCACCATCTTGTTCACCCACATGCCGTACACACTGGACATACCCAGCAGGCGGCGGGTGTTGGCCGTGGGGGCGGTGTCGAAGACGTAGGCCTCGTATTCGTCATCGAACATGAGGTCAATCATGTTCTCGAACATGGCCGACTCCTCGAAGGCCGGGTTCATGGTCGCCGATTCTACGAACTCGTCGGCCTTCGTCTTGATGTCGGCGTACTTGAGGAACCACTCGATCTTCTGTGTCAGTTCCACCTTAGACTTTTCAATGGTGTCTTTGGTGTCAATCTCGTAGGCTTCCAGGTTCGATACTCCCAGCACCGGCGTCGGTGCGCCGAAGACGTTCTGGCCGAGCAGGCTGCTGAGGGAGTGGACAGGGTTGGTCGAGGCCAGCAGCGTGCGCTTGCCCTGGTTGGCGATCCACAGCGCAGCCGTGCCAGCCATGACGGTCTTTCCCACGCCGCCTTTGCCGCCGAAGAAGACGTACTTCATCTTTGGATGCTCGAGCAGGAATTGACGGGTCGACGTCTTTACTTTTTGGGTAGTCATGCATCACCTCCGACTTCGGCGAGCTCAGTCGAGCCGAACAGCGCGTCTGCTACTTTGCCGATCATTTCCAGGCCGGTGATGTCTCGTTCGAACTCCGGCACTTGTGTCAGCACCTCATTGCCGAAAGTCTTGTCTATCTCCCCGATGTACTTCTTCTGCATCTCGATGCGGTTTTGCAGGTACTCCGGGATGTTCTGCTGGGCCAGTTCCGGCGGGATGACGCGGTTCACGATGTAGCCGCAGATGGGCACGTCGTACTTGGCGAACAGTTTCGCTGCCTTGAGCGTATCCAGGATGATCATCTCCTCCGGCGTGACGACGAAGAAGAAAGCCGTCTTCTCGCGGTCGGTGAGGATACTGGAGGAGGCGTTGATGCGCTGCTTGATGTACTGCAATTCAGTGAGAATTTTGTCCTCCTCCGTCTCTTTCTCGCGCTCCAGGATCGCCGCCACCTGGGCGTACTCTTGCATCTCTTCGCGCAGGGAGGTGATCTTGCTGATCCAGTCGTCGTAGACACTGGCCATGCTCAGGTAGTAGAGGGCGTGGCCCAGGGGCACCAGGTCGTAGATGTAGTAGTCGTATTCCGCACCGACGACGATGTCCACCACGGCGTCAAAGATGGCGCTCTCCTCCATCGCCGGCTCGGCCGCGGCAGCCTGGATATAGTTCTCGATCTCCTCCGGTATCTCATCGAAGCCGTACATATCGCGGATTTTCTGACGGATTTCGTCCTGGTAGTCCTTGATGTGCTGGTCGGCGTCAATCTCCTGGGCGAAGAGGCCGGGGATAATCTCCACTGCCCCCTTGCCAAAGATGTCCTGCTCGAAGATGTCGGAGAGGGACGCCTGGGGGTCCACCGAGAAGACGAGTGCTTTGTAGCCCTGCTTGGCCAGCCAGTAGGCGGTGGCGGCGGAGAAGGTGGTTTTGCCCAACCCGCCCTTGCCGCCAAACTCGATGTAGCGGCGGTTGGGGTGTTCTTTGAAGATTGTTGCTAGTGACAATGTTCTCTCCTTTATGCCAACGCGTCGGTCAGGTCCCGCTCACGCAACATGCGCCGCTTCCAGGTGCTGATCTGCGGCACGACGTAGGGCAGCAG
>CAYPOY010000283.1:0-1678 GCA_964412395.1 uncultured Anaerolineales bacterium
TGCTACAATTTCAACCCAGATATGGGGGTCGAATACAAATGGATAAAGTCGAGTTCTTGTCGGCTGGCCTCATCCAGGCTACTGCGCAGGCAACCCCGCGCCTCGCCTCCAAAGACGGCATCGAAGAGGCGACCGCCGAAGGACTTGGCCGCCTCCATCTCCGGCGACTCCAGGCGGCGCACACCCCGGCGAGTGCGGCCAACGCGCAGCAAAAAGTTCTCCAGTTCCAGTTCCGAGAAAGGCAGGCTGAAATCGGCGCTGGCCTGGCCAGCCGGGGAGCTCAAGACCCGCGCCGTGTACCCTGCTTCGGCGCGTTCGATCAGCAGATCAAAGTCCAGATACCTGATCTCAGCCATATTCGCCTCCCTTCACTACTGCCCAGCCGAGCCTCAGAACATGTCTGAAAATCCAAGATTGAGCGATTGAGCGTTCGTAGTAACGACTTCAGTCGTTTCCCGACCACACTAGCTCATTTCCCCCCCCCGCAGTCAGGAAGCACAGGAGAACCACCCCAGCAGCGTCTAACTGATCGCGCTGGGCGTGGGCGAAGAAGGTCTTGCCGTGGCCCAGAGCCTACGGCACACCCACCGACAGAGTACTGGCCTTACCCAGTGATGCGTTTGGCGCGGGCCAGCGCGGTTAAAAGTTCCAGGCGCGCGTCCTCGACAGGTATACCGCTTTCGTCCACTCCAAGTATGCCAGGCGCTGGCGCCGGCATCTGAGAGAGCACCTGCTCAGCCGCCCGGCTGACCTCGCTCAGGGTGGACACAGCTTCTTCCGCCTCGGCCCTGGCCGCTTGAGCCGCCGCATCAGCGACGTTGCGTGCCTCGGTCGCCTGTTGCGCGCCGAGCGAGGCACTCTGGGCCGTCGCCTCGGCGCTTTCGGCGCGCGCCTCGGTGCTGACCTTGTTGAAGTAGTAGCCGATGACGACACCAAGCAACGGGTTGATGAGCAACAGCAGGTCCTTTACGCGCGAAAACTGGTCGTCGGATGAATCAACGTACCCCAGGGCCACGATCATCATCACGATTGTACTCAGGATGACGATCACGGCAATAAACGCTGTCACGTACTCCCTGAAGCGCCGCAGGGCAGAACCGGTTCTAACGTCAAGAGATGGTTGTTCGGACATTGGGCTATCCTTTCTATGTTCTATGTAGATCCATGGAGGCCAGTCATGCTACTTGCACGCCGGGCACAATTTGCGTGTCGCCATTTCCAACACGAACATCTGGCGTTATACTCTAATGAAAACGATCCCCGAGATCTGCCCCATAAACAAAAGCAGACCGTTTGACGTACCTTCCGGTGCTGGATAGGCAACTTCGGCGCCATACTGGAATCCGACCGGGCCTGCGCTTAGCAAGAAGAAACCCAAGACAAAGGCTGATGCGAACAGGAGCCAGTAGCTTGTGGCATACGTGATGCCGACAAGCCCCAGAATCGCACCGGCCAAGGCCAAGACCATGAATGGAGTCCTCTTCCAACAACGGTCAGAGAGCGTTGGTATGACCAGGGCGCCAATAATGCCACCTCCGATCATCAGGCCTCCGGTGATTCCGGCCTGGGTGATCGAGAACCCTCTTGGCCTTACGATGTCCTCGATCCACATTGTCACCCCATTGAATACCCCCAGACCCACGAAGAAAAGGACCTTAAGAACATAGTCGTAGTGTAC
>CAYPOY010000283.1:1778-7012 GCA_964412395.1 uncultured Anaerolineales bacterium
TGCTGCTTGGCCAGGCAGCAAAGACGTGCTCGTCACTCAGTTCCCACTTCATCCTGAACCAGCCGGTACAGCTTGAGCCGGTGAAAGTGACGACGACGCTTTTCCCAGGGCGGCTGGATTGATACGCCTGCTCGAACTCCAATGCTCGTATGCGCCTTTCGCCTTTCGTCCAACGGATGGAAGCCGAGCCGCCGCCGGGTGAAACGACGTGCCCAATAATTGAAAACGCGACACACAAGCAAGACCTGCAACAAAACGATGCCCGATTAGGCGGTCGGCTCCAGCGACGGGTTAGGCGGCGGCTGAATCAGCTTGGGCCGCCGATTCATAACCCATCCTTCTTCCTTCTTGGATGAATTGCACTATTTCGGCTGCCGTAATGCCCAACTCCAGGCCTTCCACATCCAATGGAGACCCTACCCTCCGCTCTGGCTTGATGACAAAGGCCTGACCATCTTTGCGCTTTATCTTGACTCCGCCCTCTCTCACCGCCTGTTCCAGCAGTGTGGCTAGCTTCTGCCTCGCTTCTGAATAGGTATACACAATCATTTGACCACCTCAATCACTCTTGCCCCCATCTCCTTGGCTGCCATCATCAGATTTCGGTCCAAGGAGATCAGCGGCGTTTTGTATTTCACGGCACATCTTATCAGATACGCATCATACGCATAGATACCCCGTGCATCCGCTATCTTCAGCGTCTCTTCCAACTCCACTTCCACAAACCTGAAAGGTATTTGTCGGTATATCTGGACTGCCTGTATCGCCTGCTCTACCGTTATCCGCCCCCGCTTCAGCATCGCTGAAAGAGCATTGCCAGTTTCCCAATGCACCGACTGTGGGACAATAAGATCTGCTCCTGTCGTCAACTCAATCAGAGTTTCCTTCACCGGTTCATTGGCGATGACTGCAATGATGATGGAGGTATCCACAACAATATCCATGCTCACTCCCTCGAATAGAATTCAGATGTACAATTGTACACCTTGATTGTAGCATATTTGTCCACTTTGTGCAAACCGCGTGCTTGAAACCGCGTGCAAACGATCAAGCTCAGCGGTGCACACCCCGCATGTGTGCGTAACCAACCTCGCCTGTCAGCACTCTGAATAGCGTGGTTCGTCCTCCCTCGTGCGTCCGCTGCAGCGATGGTTGGACGAAAGGCCCCCTCTGCCCTATGGAGTTTCCACCCCTCGCCCTACCCTGGCAACCGGCCTACGCGCGCGGTCAGTGGGCCAATCGAGGCATCTGTCTTGAGGTTTCATCATCGTAGAACGGGTCATTTCTCTGCCCAAAACCTCTACCTTTGGCCCATTTTCGGCCTCCAGGCGCACGCCCCCCTTCCCGCGAACGGGCTCTCCTCTCAGCCTCCCCGTCATCCGACCACCTGCCCTCGGGTCGGTATCCCCAGGACGGATAGGATCACCGACTTGGTGGGAGACACAGGCTCAAAGTCTCTGTAGCGGAACATTCTTCCCTGCTCACAAAAGGGGCACAGACGCGGGTCCTGGCCCAGGAACGACTCCACCCACTCGCTCATCACCAACCTGGGGGGCTCGGGCAGCTCTGCCCGAAGACCGAGCAAAGTTCGAGATCGTTCCAGCGCACTCCGCTTGCTAATGTGATGGAGACCATAATGACGGATGCGGACGAAGCGGCTGGGCAGGACGTGGAGCAAGAAATGGGGAACAGAAACCCCTTCTTGCACGGCTGCCAGCGTTCCCCTTCCCCCGTCTGCTGCAACGCCCCCCCCAGTGACGATGCAGTGCAGATGGATGTGCTCGCTCATATCCTGTCCCCAGGTGTGGAGCACTACTGTGAAGCCGATCTCCCCGCCCAGGTACTTTCTGGCATAAGCCTTCAACGTCTTCGCCGCCGTGCGAAACAGCAGGTTGTAGATCTCCCGTTTGTTGACCTGTGCCAGAGCGTTGATGGCGTGGTCGGTGGTAAAGACCACGTGGAAGCAGGGGATGGGCAAGAGCTTCACCTCTTGCCGAGCCAGCCACTGCGCCTTGTCAAACGCCCCACACTTGGGTTTGGTTGTTCCGACCTCGATGAAGGACCTTAAGAACATAGTCGTAGTGTACTGCTGCTTGGCCAGGCAGCAAAGACGTGCTCGTCACTCAGTTCCCACTTCATCCTCTAGTTAGTAGACGGACAAGTATCTACCTAGTCCTCCAAATCGGTATATTAGATGGATACTCCTCTATCTAGCTCGCTGATTGGAATTTTGGGTAGACATCCTTCCATATAATTTCCCTTCTGGATGTACCAGGCAGAGCTTTCGTCTGTCTAGTACACTTGCCATAACGAAACAAAGCAGGTAAAATGCGACGCGCACCAGGCTTGACATCAGTATACACTAATAGGCTCAAAAATGCAATGACCAGGGGGCAGAAAATGGAAAAACGTCCCAAAAAGCTATACTGGACGTCCAACGACAATTATAATCACCCATGTGTCCTTCCCCACCGTGGTCGTAAGCGACAACCGGTGCGTGGTGGGATATAAACCGGAGAAGCTCGAGGAGGCGCTGGGGCTACGAGCGAAGAAATCGTCATCCCTCCTGAGAAAGTTGACGCTCTCTGTCTTCGTTTGGACGGCGGTCTTTGAGCGCTCCAGGTGGAAGTACAGGCAGCGAGCCTACCGCTACGTCTACCTGGACGCCGGGCACATCGCCCAGAACGTCGCCCTGGGGGCGGTGGCCCTGGGCCTGGGCAGTTGCCAGATCGCGGCGCTCTACGACGACGAGGTGAACGGTTTGCTGGACGCGGATGGCGTAGACGAGAGCGCGATCTATATGACGGTCGTAGGGAAGCCAAAGTGAGTGAATGAGTAGTCAGGCGCAGGCCAGATACACCCAGAAGTATTATTGCAAGAGAGGATGATATGGAACCATCTTTCTACGTGCTATTGCCTTCTGCCTTCGGTACGTTCGGTCTTGTTTGGCAGGAAGCCGAGAAAGGACCGAGCGTTCAGCGAGTGTTTCTCCCCAGTGCACGGATGCCAGTGGAAGAGGTCGTTCGAGCGACGTTTTCTGATGCTCGTCCTTCGTCCTGTCCGGCAATTGCGGAACTCGGTGAGGGGATGCAACGCTTTCTCAGGGGTGAGGCCGTCGATTTCGGACTGGAACTCGTTGCCCTGGAGAGGTGCTCCAAATTCCAGGCGAGAGTGCTTCTAGCCGAGCGCGAGATTCCGCGAGGGTGGGTGAGCAGCTACGGGAGAATCGCGAGGGGGTTGGGGGTTTCTGGTGGTGGAAGGGCGGTAGGCAGAGCACTGGCACAGAATCCTTTTCCGATCATCATTCCGTGTCATCGAGTGGTCAGGTCGAATGGGGAGTTGGGAGGCTATCAGGGCGGGTTGGAGATGAAGCGAGCATTGCTCGATCTTGAGGGAGTGAAATTCACGAGGGGAGGGAAGGTGGTGATGAAGAGGGTGTTCTCGCTTTTGTAGCGTGACACGCAACACGTTTCACGAGAGGAGACCAATCATGGGAGAAAAGGTCATTGCCGGGCCGTCCAGCGCGCGCGGCAGGTGGTGGCCGTCGGAGCCTGCGCCATCTCCAGCGGCGTGGCCAACCTGGGCGACCGTGACGAGGTACGCGCGCTCAACATCGGTGCACCATACCAGGATACAAAGCGTGTAAGCAATGACATTGCCAGATTGGGCGCGCCGCGTTGTAGTACGGCGGGCAGTGCGACACGCAGGATACGGCCCATCATCGAGAAGTACCGAGAATGCCCAGGCTGCCAAAAGCTGCAATCATCAGGATGATGGCCTGGAGCACTGCCAGGTTAGCCTTGTTCTGATCTTGGGTCCCAACGTAACTGGCTACCACTGCCCCGCTGCCGATACTTGGCGCCATCAGAATGCTAATCATCGTAAAGCGAACTGACATCGTAAGCCCTGCTGCAGCCTGAGCATCTGGACCCAGTCCTTACACTAGCGTGTATATGGAGAACACGGATCGGCAGAATTAGCGGATCAGGCTCGGAGAGCAGTGCACCACTGTTCATAAGTCGGTACGGCCGGAATGCTACAGAAACCGGGTTTTTAAGAAAAAACCCGGTTTCTTCTCCATTCACTTAACCAGGCACGCCAAGGAAGGAAAGGAAACACCGCCTGGTGCGGACTTTGGCCGCCCGCTCACGGATCACCACGTTGAGCAGGTTCAGGATCACCGCGCCCCCAGAAAATGAAAACGTGCCGCCGATCTCTTCTCCCAGCTCGCCTGTCGCCGTGTGGACCAGCAGGATGCCTCCCTGGCGTAGGACCTGGCGCAGGTTCAACGTGGAGACGGCCTGGCCGAACACGCTGCGGGAGGAACTGTTGCCCGAGAGGCGGAATACTTTCGTCAGGACGGGGGAAATGACGTCCTGCTGCAGGCTGGAGCGCAGCGGTTCGTACCACCGGCTCCACCACCAGCGCACGTCCTGCCCATCAGGTGTGTCCAGGGGCAGGTTGGACAGTAGAAAAGGTTCCCGCCGGTCACGAGGGGCCAGGAGCAATGGAGGCACGTCCAGAATCGTGTACTGCCGCTCCGGCACGCCCATCGCCACTCGCCGGACGTTGATCAGCGCCAACGTCCTGGTGGCGTAGCGCCAGACCGCTTCCATTCGCGGCCCCCAATACTTGGACCACAGGGCCTCGCCCAGGCCGATCAGGTCGCGCGGATCGCAAGACTGCGATCCGCCACCACATTTGTCCACGTCCAGCCCCAGCGTCATGTCGAGCAGGTTCAGGCCCACGCAGCGCTGCCGGTCGGCAAAGTCGACGTAGTAGGTCTCGTGCACCCGGTCGGGAGGCGTCAAGCCCAGGAGATACTGCTGCGATTTGTGCAAACGTTGCGTTTGGAGTAAAATCAGGTGAGTCGTGGCTCACCATGGTGTAAGGACCTCCAAACAGTGGGCATAGATAGTTTCCGGTACAAAACTCGGGCTAGTCCCCACTTCGCTGTGCTCTGAGGCCCATTTCGGAGCTGATTCCCCCACTTGGGGGTCAGATTGGGGCGTATTGGAGGATGATGTTCCACCGTCGATAGTTTTGTACCGAGAACTAGATAGTTTGCGGTACAAAACTGTTTTCCAGTGCTCCCAGCCCCCGTCCCGGGGGCGGTTTAGGCACAAAACCGTGTCAAAAAGAGACCGTTTCCTGCATGGGCTGCCCCCGGGAGGGGGCTCTGTAGTGCCCCCCTAAAACTGGACACTTTTTGGGCGACTCTTAGTGAACGGCGG
>CAYPOY010000284.1:0-7009 GCA_964412395.1 uncultured Anaerolineales bacterium
CCTCGGCCTCCACCTCGTCCAATCCGTCCAGGAGCAGCAGCGCCCGCTCGTCCAGGCGCTCTCTCAGCGCGGGAGCGGCGTCGGCCAGGTGGGCCTCGGCCAACGTTTCCTCGACGAAGGTCCACAACCCGGCGGCGGTGCCGCCCTCGCTCAGGTGGGGGGAGCCAGCCAGGTCCCGCAGGATGACGCGCACCGGCACCAACGGCCGCCGTGTCCAACCGGGGAGCAGTTCCAACCCGTCGCCTTTCAGGGCAGCCTGGGCCAGCCGGAGGGCCAGGTAGTTGACGAAGGTGGACTTGCCCGCGCCGGGGTCACCCAGGAGCACCAGCCGGTCGAAGCAGGAGGCCGCCTCCAGCGCCGACATCGGCCGCTGGGGCCGCTCGCCGCGCCGTCCCTCGCCGATGACCTCTGGCGGCTCGCGCCTCCGTTCCTTCAGGGCGGCTAACTCCTCATCGCTGAGGGGTAGGCGACGGCTGGTGTCCAGCGCAGTGTAGACCGCTGCCAGTGACATCGTCTCCTGACGGGTGACGTCGGCGGCGCGGGGGTCCATCCCGCGCAGGTGGAGCACGTTACACTCACCCGCCAGCCGCTCCAGGTAGGCATGCAGGGCGCGTTCCTGGGTTTCCGCAGCCTGATCTGCCGGAGGAACGGTGATCTGCACTCTCTCTGCCTGGATGCGGGTGTAGTCGTGCCCAATGAACAGGCCGTGGTCTACCCTCACATCACCGGTGACAACGCTGCCCCCGACGACCGTGCCGTCCCCCAACGTGACGATCAGGCCGGGCCGGCCGGGGAGCGCGGCCATTTCCTGGGCCAGTTTCCGGGCGAAGCCGTCCCAGCGCTCCCCCAGCGCCTCCTGTGCCGCCTTCAGTGCCCGCGTGGCCGAAAGGACAGCGTCCAGTTCGGCGCGGGTCTGAGCATCCTCCCGGGCCTGGTTGGCCACCTGCTCGCCGCCACGGGCGCGGTCGTAAGCGCGTTGCACGACGTTGGCCACCAGGTTGCTGCCGATACCTGCCGTGATGCCCACCAGCGCAGTCATCGCCGGGCCGGGGTCGTCGGCGGAGGCGGCCAGGAAGGGCAGCCAGGCGGAGGCGGCCAGGAGCGCGTAGGCGGACTGGATGGGCGCGGCCCTGAGACGGGGGCCGCGCTCGGCCCACCAGGCGCAAACTTCTGACTGCCAGCGTTTGAGATCGAAGGCCATCTGGGACTCCTTTGGGATTCCACACAAACATCGCTCCCCGCTGGAATTCTTGAACCACCCTGCTGCCGGATCTGGCGATCCGGTAGGAGCGGGTGAGTAATTACCTTTTCGTTTGAAATAGTGTAGCACGGATTGGATGTTAACGCAATCCAGAGCGATCGCAGAGTTAGCGACTCGTGGTCGTAGTGCCGCCGGTCTTCCAGTATCAGACGATGATTTCAATCGTCGGAATTTGGGACTGCTCCTACTCTGCTCCTACTCACGTGACACAACCCGCACCATATCCCAACCAGCGCCCTGGCGCTGCACGCCAAACCAGGGATGTGCACGAAGGTGATCTACGGCCAGGGTGAAGTGGAAGGGGAAAAGTTCCGCCAAGTGCAACAGGTCGGCGAAGGGGAGTTCCTCGGCGGGATGGGCACGCAAGGCACAGGCTAGCAACCAGGCTTCCAGGTCGGTGCTGCTGGCGGTGAGGACCTGGCGCTGCGGCGCGTAGGCGTGACGCTGGTCTGTCTCGGTCAAGATGCCCCAGTTGCGCAGGGAAGCAACGAGACGTTCCGCCGACCTGTCAAGGGAACCCAAATGCCCCCGTTCGGCCACCAGCCGCTGCTTGACCATCTTGTTTGTGATCACGCCCTCGTGTCGGCTAAACTGGCCGATGATTGCGACGCACTCTCGGAAGAAGGGGTAATACACCAACGTCAAGCCGTAGTGCAACCACAGGTGATCACTGAGTACCTGTGTGGCTTGGAACCAGGAGACGGCCTCAGCGTGCAGAGCCGGCGCTACATCGGCGCTCTTGAGCCAGATGTTGATCAGGATATCTATTGTCTTGCGCCGGGCATCAACTCCCTTGAGGTCCTGCCCGACCACCGCTTCCAGGCGTGCACGAATCTCGGCCGGGTCGTCGGTCTCGGCGCAGAAGGCAGCGGCAGCATCGAGCCAGGGGAGAAAGATGTTGCGGTTAAAGCCGATCCCTTTATCCATCGCCTCACCCTCACGATGAGACTTCCAAAGTCTGGCAGACTTCGGAAGTCTGGGTTATTGTCACCAGGGGTACTACCACCTCATCCAGGGTGGGACCGCCGTGGGTGACGACGATCTCGTTGAAGGCGGCAAAGGCGTAACGTCCCCGGGGCATCAGCACCCGGACATCGTCGGGCAGCAGGCCATCTTCGCTCCACATAAGGGTCCGGGAGAAACCTTGTTGCACGTTCGCGACGGCGTGCCGGTCGCTGTAGATGCGCGCCCGCCTGCCGCGGGTATCCACAGTCAGTCCCTCGGAAGGCTGGCCGAAACCGCGCGCTTCGACGTGACCGTGATCGCTGGCCAGGTAAACGGTGAAGCCTCGCGCCAGGAGACCTGCAATCACTGCCTCTACCTTCCTGCTGTATCCCTCCAGCCAGACGTGCAACGATGCCTGAAAGTCCGTTGTCCCCAGCGTGGCGTCGTGAACCATATCATCAATCTTGTTGACGATCAGGCACAGGGCACGGACGCGGGCGCTGTCCACCTCCGGCGGCGGCTCGTCCCGCTCCAGCGCCAGGTGGACGTGAGGGCAGGCGTCCGCCGGCAGGCCCTCCCTGGCCCAGAAGGCCGCCCAGTGCTTTGACTCGGCGCGGGTGGTGTCCAACGTGGCGGCCAGGTCGGCCGGGCGCAGGCCGCTGACGAGCGCCTGGCGAGACACGGCGGTGATGGTGGGCACCTGCGCCAGCAGGAGGTGTTCCCGGAAACGCCAGTTCGGGTGGCGGGCACGCCATACAGGGCCGATCATTGTCCAGTCCGCCAGCGCCAAACCATCCAGGACGAGCAGCGCTATGCGATCTGCCTCATCCTGGCGGCGCTGGTAGGCGATGTAGTGGGGCACGTGGTGGACGTGGTGGGGGACAGGCAGGCGCTGGCTGCCCAGAGGGGCGTACCGCTGGCGCAGCCAGGCAAGAAAAGCGGCGTCTACCTTGCTCTGCAGTTTCTGATATACCTTTTGTTGGGCCGGGCCCAACGGTGTGTCAGGGTCGTAGCGCAGTGTGGTGAGTTCGGCCCAGGCGCGCGCGATGGCCTGCCACTGCTCCCAGCGTGCGTTCTCCAATGCCTGCCCTGAGCCTGGTCGAAGGGACACGTCCAGGTAACCGGCCAGGACATCCATCAATTCGGCGGCGCGGCGGGGCCGGTGATCCTCATCCGGGGCCAGGACGGCGGGCCGGGCCCAGTTCGGGAGCTGGTTGGGTTGATCTACGCTGACGGGCTCCAGCGTGCCGCTGCGCATCAGGCCGGGCAGCGCGTCCTGCAGTGTGTGGTCGGTTCCAAAGTCGAGCAGGTAGCGTACCGGCTCTTCCTTCAGGAGTTGCCCGGTCTGCTGTTGCAGATAGGCGCGCCACTGCTCGCGCACAAACGTGGTGAAGACGTCACGATTTACCAGCAGTTCAGCCAGCGGCCAGCCTGCGTAGGTGGGAGCCTTTTGCAGATGAGCCAGCAGGCTACCGGTTGGCATGGGCGGCATGGGATCTGCCTGCTGATGTACCTGATCAAGCCAGGCGACGAGATAGGCCGGCTGCCGCAGCGCGTCGAGGTCGGCGGCGAAGACGTGGCGCAACAGGAACTCGACCGTGCCCCGCCGGCCCAGGCGGCGCAGGGGCGGTGGCAACTGGCTCAACCGCCAGCGCTGGGTCGGTGTGAGCGCGCGCACGACCGGGTAGGCCAGGTTGGGGAAGAAGGTGTGCAGGGCCAGGGCGACGTGATGGCCTTGCTGCCAGAGATCGTAGGGGAGTTGGTCCAGCAGGCCGGCGGTGACGACGACTAGAGGATGGTCAATGCTCCACGAACGCGCGGCCTCCACCCGGTGGCGCAGAGCGACGGGGTCGGATTCGCCCACCAGGGTGAAGCCGCGCTCGGCCAGCGCGGCCAGCACGTCCTCGTCGGCCAGCAGCCCGTCGGGGTCGCTGACCAGGGTGAGGGGGTGAGTGTGGGATGGGAAATGATTGAGGATTTGGGTGAGCATAGGGTTCATTTGTCAGGCGTCAGGCGTCAGGCGTCAAACGTCATTGACGTATCACGTTTGACGTTTGACGTATCACGTTTGACGTATCACGTTTCACTCCACCCTCAACGTCGCGTTGTCGTAGTACATCAACAGATCCGGGTCCTCCTGCAGCACCCGCTCCGGCAACCGCCCGGCCACTTTGACGATGGTGGAGTAGTCACGGCGGTGCCAGGCGTCGGCGAAGCCCGCGCGTATGGCCTCGGTGCGGAACTTGCGCAGGCGGCCACGGCCCTCGACGTAGCCGGCGAACTCGCGCAAAAGGGCCTTGCGGCGCAGTTTCTCCAGGTCGCTGGCCTTGCCGGGGTCGGGGACGTACCAGCGACCGGCCTCGTCTTGCAGGAAATTCTGTTCCAGCATCTCGCTCAGTTCGGGCAGGGCCTCGTGGCGGGCCTGGTGCAGTTGGCGCAGGAACTGGGGCTGGAGTTCCTGGTAGGTCTGGGGATGGCCGCTGGTGACGGGGTCCAACTGCTGGCGCAGCCACTGGATGCCGCTCTTCTCGTCGCTGACAAAGAGGGTGAGCTGGGCCACTTCGGCGGCCTGCAGGCGGGCGCGGTCGTACTCGGGGACTTGATCGGGGAGGAAGTACATACCGTCCCGCTCGACGAAGCGCTCCCGCAGGCCGGCGTAGAACTGGGCGGCGGAGAGGGGGACGGTGGCCCCGCGCTGGATGTGGAAGGCGACCATGCGGTCGAAGAGCAGGTAGGCCTGGCGCTCGGCGACGACCTCCAGCGCGCGGCCCCCACCCCTAACCCCTCCCCCGCCCGCAGGGGAGGGGGACTGGACGACGACGGGGAGTTGGGCCAGGTGTTGGCGGATAAAGTCCCAGGCTCCTTCGGAAGTGCCAGCCTGGGCCTGGAAGCGGCGCTCGAAGCTGGTGCGGGGCTTGTAGGCGGAGATGACCAGGTCTTGCTTTACGGCGGCAGTGCTGGTGGCCTGCTTGAAGGTGCCTTGTTTCTTGTCCAGAGTGCGCACGTCGGCGATCATGAAACGGGCACGGAGGATGGCCTCTTGGATGGCGTTCCAGACGCGGTTCTGGGAGTTATGAAACTCAACCGTCATCCAGCGGCCGGGCTTGAGAATACGATAGAACTCGCAAAAGCATTGCTCCATCAGACGTTGGTAGTCAGGCAGTGTCTTGCGCTGCACCTTGTTGACCACCGCCTCCGGCACGTTGTTGGTAAAGACACACAGCCAAGTCTCCCAGAGGAAGTTGAGTTCGGAGTACATCAAGTTCTGTCCAAAGGGAGGATCTACGAAAATATAGTCAACACTTTCAGAAGGCAATGTTCCCACATCATTTGCTGAAACAGTCTCGATGGTGACTGAATCCTCAGAGAAGTTCCTTTGAAAAGATCTGACGATGCCCCGCTCTTTCCTAGGGAAAGCGTCGAAAAGGGATAGTTCAACTGGTAAGGCTCCTACGTAAAGAGTGCCCGGGAGGTTTGGGGTACCTCCTGGCTTAGCCGGCTGAAAACGCCGCATTTTATTGATGTGAAGGTGGATTGAAGACAAAACAAACAGCACTTGACGCATATCACGCCGACACCACTCAGCAAAAGCCGCCAGTGCCCACAGATTACGCCTGGTATAGAAGTGATGTACATGGGTGATGCCGATGTCATCGTTGCGACGACTTTCGTCGCCTTCCGGCATACGATCCATTGGAAACCAATGGGGGATATCGCTCCCCTCAATCTTCTGAACAAGGGCCAGATCATCGGCGTCGGGCGCCTTCTCGTGCCGCTTCCGCCCCACGTTGTAGTTGATGAGCACCGGCACCTGCTTGGTCCGGCGCACCACCTGCTCCAGGGCACGGTCGTAGATCGTCTTCCAGGCACGTTCCACCTTTAGTGCACCGGATTGCTTTCTGGGGCTTTTGGCCAGCAGCGCGCCACAGCCAGGACAAGGCCACTCCCTGCGCACTTGGCCCGCTTCCCTATCCACCGCCACATCCCAGAAGACCATCTCCTCACCACACTGGGGACAGACAAAAACGTCGCTCCAGACGGTGTAGTTGATACGGCCCTTCATCCGCAGGGGATCGTCGCAGTGGGGGTGCCAGGTCTCGTACATCCAGCCGCACTCTTCCTCCACCTCGCGCAGGACGCGCCCTGCCTCGCGCTCGAAGGCGGTCACGTCCACGGGGGTGTTGTAATTGTAGGCGATGAAGGTGGCGGCGGGGGAGAGGTCCACCAGTACGGCCTTGCGGGCGCCCAGGCGGGAGATAACGCCCTCACCCCCCCGGTACCCCTCTCCTGCCTTCCCCCCCAGGGTTGGGGGGGACTGAGGGGGGGCATAGATCGCGCCATCGTCGTCCACCCGGTAGCCCAGGCCCTCGACGGCCTTCCGGTCGCCGCAGAGTTGGGCGGCCACGCCGGTCATGCCGGTGCCGCAGAAGCCGTCGAAGACGATGTCGCTGGGGTCGGTGTAGTGCAGGATGTAGCGCATCACGGCTTTGTGGGGCACCTTGGTGTGGTAGGAGTGGGCGTTGTAGATGGGGTCGTTCTTGCCCTCGGAGACGTCGGAGGCGAAGGGTTCGCGGTGGTAAACCTCACCCGTCATACGTGATGCGTCATCCGTCATACGTGATGCGTCACTGCCGGATGACGGATGACGATTGACGATTGACGCTTGACGATTGACGCTTGACGATTGACGATTGACGTTTGACGATTGACGTTTGACGTTTGACGTTTGACGATTGACGTTTGACGCATGACGCATCGCCTCCCGCTCCCGCTGCCATTGTTCGATGATCTCGGGCAGGAAGG
>CAYPOY010000285.1:0-6961 GCA_964412395.1 uncultured Anaerolineales bacterium
ACCTGTTCGATGTCGTACGTTTCAAGAGCCAGGGCCACGTTGGCCACTAACTGCTTGTGTACACCACCGTCAAGCGATGTTGCCCAGATCCGTATCCGGGAATCTGCCGGATAGGCGACCGGGTCCGTCCAGGTCAATCTGATTACAGAGTGACCATTGGCTTTGCAATAGATACAGGTCAAGTCTGTTGGCGCCGTTGGGGCGTCAATTCCTAGCGGGGCGTCATCTTCAAAGGCATCCATTGCTAGACAACCACCGCTGAAAGCAAGACCGTTAGCCATTACATAAGCATTGTAACCGGACATCACACCACCATTGCCAGGAATAAGTTGCTTCGTACCCCCCCCACCATCGGAAGCAGGTCCCGTCTGTTTAGACGCTGAACCCAACCCCTGAGCGTACTCATTCCATAAGGCACGTTGAGCGTCAGTCAATCCGCTGTACCATCGCTGGCTGGCGGCGGCTGTTCTCGCTCTCATGTCTTGCTGGTCTGCACTCCTTGGGTTGATTATGCTGATGGCCTTGTTGCGGATGTAAGCTAAACCTTTCCAGGCAGAATAGACGTGATTCTGGATACTGCCGGACATCGCTTGAACGATTTCCGAAAAGTATATTCTTGCCATTACTTTTTCACCCCCTTTGATTGATTAGCTATATAACTAGATAAACTCGAGTACCTCGGTTTCGACTTCCGACATCATCCCTTTGACGGATGTCTCTTTAAATCTTCTGCGCGCTTGTGGTAATAGTGCAGGTCCTTAACCTTGGTTTTCTTTTCCGTCTTCGTCTGCTTCGCCGGCGTTTTCTTTTTAGGCATAGATAACACCCCCTTAGACAGCTCTAGGAACGACTAGCCGGCAGACGTTACTCGGGGCGGACTGCCGACCATGAGGTTCTATAACATCAACTTGAAACAGATACTCACCTGGTACGCTTAATATAGGAACGGTCTTACCCTGGGCAATACGAACGTTTCCGACTAAGTAAGATTCCTCGTCAATGGGAACTACATCAATCATTTGTTTATGGACACCGGCACTTTCCGAATAGGTCCAGATCCGGACGACTGCTCCGGACTCATAGGCAACCGGGGCATTCCAGGATAGCTGAACTCCCACGGCCTCAGCACAGATTGATTTAGGAGAAGGAGTAACCGCGGGTAATCCACCGCCTATTTTAGTTAAGTTGTAACCGTTCCCGGATGAATCGCCTAGCTCCCCGGGTGGTACGTCGTCAAAGTGATAGAGCGCCTGGATACCCCCGCCGGCTGGATAACACAGACCGGCGCCCCCCGCATAGTCGGCTAACATTTCTGCTGGTGAAAGTTCCCGATTCCATAAGACAGCTTCGTCAACATATCCGAAGAATGGGGCAATAGTAGTGAACTCATCAAGAAGCATGAAAGGCTTATTAATATTAATAGTGCCGGTTAGTGGAGTGTTAAGATAAAAAGCAGGTGGGAAAAGAACTCCGTTCATATAAATTTTCATGCCCGTATATGAGTTGTTCCCGTTATAAGTAAAGCCTACTCTGTACCAGGTGGAGTAGAGCATAAGCTGACCAATGGTTATAGCTATAACCTCAGCTGGGAAGTTTCTCATAATCTGAAGGGATAGATATCCGCTGGCAATTAAGAAGCGCCAGCCGGTCAATGGTGATGGAGAAGGAACGGTTGACATAAGACGAGGTAAACCGGATAGAGTATCAATATAAATCCACATTGCACCAGAGAAAGGCTGGTTATATTCAAAAGCTAAGACGTTTCCGGCAGTGTAACCTTGATTTCCGGCAGTCTGGACCAGAGCATACGGACTATAATGTCCGGACGTTTCGCACTCAAGGACAGTTGGCCCGGGAAAGTTTTCCGTGCAGTTCGGTGGAGTACTGCGAAAAGCTGACTCAGTGAGAAGACCAACCGAACTTAAAAGAGAGTTGACCTGGACAAAGGCGTTATAACCCGAAGTCGTGTATCCCTTGTAAGCGATTATGTCCGCACGTTCTTTGCGCTTGAGTTCACATCCGGCCTGCTTGACTGCGAACTTATCCCAAAGGGCTCTTTGCTCATCGGTAAGGAAGGACGACCACACCTGAGAGAATCGGCTGAAGCGTTGACGTGATTGCGCCTGGGCTTCGCTCCTGGGGTTCGACCTGGTCTGCGCTTTGCTACGAACGTAACTAGTACCCTTCCAACCGCAGAAGACGTGATTGCCCAGGGAACCTCTCATATTAGCGATAAGTTCACTGTGTTTTATCTTCGCCATTGGTTTTCTCTCCCGGGTTCAGCTCGAGTAACTTGAGAAGTATTTTAAGAATGACCTTAAGGGTTGTCGAGTTTTTTATCTTGAGCAGTGACCTGATAAAGTTCATGCCGGCACTCTATCCGATAAAGTACCGGCATGTCAAGAGAAATTTATTTAAGGTCTCATCTTCCAGACTAGCTGATAATGATAGTTGATTGAGACCTGATAGGCACGATTGCAGTTAGAGCAACGCACGACGTCGAGAGGCCTCAACATACCATGCCAAGAAATTTTACCGCAAGGACATTTCCAGGTAAAGTCATTGATGTAGCACTGAGATTGCCCATCAACATATCTTGGGTTCTTCATACGCTCACCCCCTTTCGCGCCCCCCTCTCCTGGTAACCTCTCCCCTAAGTCCACCGCAAAGAGGGGGGCAATTCATTTCTTAACCGCACAACTCTGCCAAAGGTCTGTTACGTTCACGCATAAGTTTTTCCACTTCCAGAATAAAGGCGTCTTCCGTGAGACCATCCCGCACTTGCAGAATAAGGTCAAAGCATTCCGGACAGAACGCTCCGAAACTTCCGTCTAAGTCCTGGAGAACGCCGACCCACTCGACAGCACTAAGGCAACAGTCACACCAATGAGTACCGGCCATAACAACACACCCCCTTTCAAATAACCCCGAAAGATTTACGAAAGATTCCGTGAGAAGACTAGCCTTTTGTTTTGTTATACTCAGACCAAGTCTTACTCATAACATATTGTAAGAGTCCGTGAGAGATAAAGGCTAGAAATATTACAGGTATATACCACCACTCCATTTTTACACACCGCTCCTTTCTTTTTCCTGCCCCGCCATAGGCGAATAGGGGGCAGGAATAAAGAAAGAGTAGCACAGGGTCAAGCCCTAAAAGATGGCTCGGGTAAGCTACAGGCACGGCAAGGGTACGCAAGCGGAATGACAGCTTTTGCTGGCATGACGTTTGCCCTTGGGGTGGGTATTCCCCTTGGGTAGCCCGACATGACGGCTTGGGTACGCTCAGGCCTTATGAGGGCATTCATTAAAGTATGGAGTGTCGCCCGAATAGGGCCGGTAAAGGTATTCCAAACGTACGGCTCGGGTACTCAAGAGTAATGGCTGGTGTACATTAGTGAGCGACAGCGGATATTTAATAAGGCGCCAGCCTTTACGGCTCGGGTATGCTTCGAGTACGGCTAAGGTACGCAAGAGAGTCGGCCGGCCTGTGAGTGCGAGCGTTAGCGAGCAGACGAGCAAGCGCCGGCCTATACAGTTCGGGTACTGTGGGCATACGGGTCGGGTCCCCTCGGGTGGTTACTGGATGCACAGGGAAGCGTGCGGGTGGGATAGCCCCGAAGCAGGACCGGCGGACATAGCACAACAGCAACAAGCACAGCACACACGATAAGACTACAGTGGGCAACATAAGACGGTCTTATGTTGCGGAGCGGACTGAGTGCTGAGCCGAGGGAGCTAAGACGCCGTAGGCGGACGACCGAGGACACGAAGGAGCACCGGGACCCACGCCAGGGCATGAGGGTCAACCGCCGGTAGGTGCTGAGGGGCTAGGGCATTCACGCCGAGGCCGTGCTCTTGCTTGGGAGCGCTTCCCCCCCGGCGCCCCCCTGTGCGCGAGCGAACCGACAAGGCACGGGGTGCCGCCGTAAGGCGACTTTCAGCACGGACGGCTATGTCTGCAAGAAAAGATAGCGAGGAGTGCGCTGAGCCCAAGGCGGCACCACGGCCGAGGCGCATCGGGATGCACCTTGGGAAAGAGCCGCTCGAAAATCGGTCAACATCACGCATTGTTGAAGTAGATATTGGATTTTCATTTTTTTTAAGGGCTGGGATTCCCGAAAAGCATGCTTACGGGTGGGTGGGTACCCCTACGAATTGACCTCGCGGTGCAGTGCACCGCCTTTCGCATCGATACGACCGCCGGGAAAGTTCCCTTGCACGCCGCATTGATACGACTGCCGGAATACTTGATATAACATTGCGCACGATTCGACTACCTCTCGCTTTTACGGGCGGGCGGGTGGGCTATCATCCGTCTTTTTCATCCGTTCATTTACCTTTTTTAAAGCCGCGTCTGTTCCGTGATGATTTAGCTTCTCCATCTCATCAATTACATTCAACATTTCATCAACCAGCTTCTGTAAAACCCATATTATCGAGGGTAAACAGACCTCTTTTGCACCTTTTAGGCCATTTTTCCCAGGTTTATCATGGCTCATAACGCTCTTTTTGACCGTGTTTTGACCTTGTATAGTCATTATCTATATATGTTATTTTCCTGAGCTAACCTTATCTGGTTCGGCGCGGGTTTTCTCGTCATCCAGCTTCTCCATCTCATCAATTACATTCAACATTTCATCAGCCAGCTTCTGTAATGTCCAGATTACGGTATGGACACAGACCTCTTGCGGTCCTTTTAGGCCATTTTTTCCAGCTTTGTCAAGGTCAATTTTACTCATTTTGCCGTCCTTTTGACTGTGTAGGTACGGCGTTGCTAAGTAAGGGTCTTCTGACATGAAGAATCTTACTATCGTCGTACCACGGTGGATCCAGGCCCATAAAATAGCCTGTTTCATGGTACCTGTCAACTTCTTCTGCCTCGATGTAACCGATGACCCGGAAGTGACACCCACAGTCAAGACACGTACACCTTTCCGGCTTAACGTCCTTAGGATATTTACCATACCATCTCATGGGACCGGACCATTTGTGCGTCCCCGGAAACGTCCGGCTGACGTACTTGCACCAGTGGATAATTTTCGGGATAGAATGGGAGTACTGGCTGTAAACGTTGACACTGTCGGCTTTTAATACGTTCTTCCATTGTTGATAAAGTACCGCCTGGTCGAGGAACGGACGATATCCAGCGTGCTGAATCCACAAGAAGTTTAAGTGCGGATGAAAACGGGACTTGTCCTTGTCGCCTACTGGATGGGTTATCTCGACGCCGTACTTTGCACCGAATTTTTTTTTGAGTATGTTCCATGCTTTCTTTCTCGTTCGTTGCCACTCGTGCCGGTCACACATCCTTTCGCGGTGAGACTCAGGCACGGTGAAGACAGTATAAATGACCGCTGTTTTCCACCATCGCCGGCGCTGATAGAGCGTTCCCTGGAGTAATCTTCTCAGGATTGAATCGCTTCTCCGGCGTCCGACAAATTCTTTACAATTTTCACAGTCCAGGGCCATGCACGTCGACGGCACTATTCGACGACCACAATTGCACTCAAGGACCATGTATTTCGGGCTACAATGACTCGGTGGATAAAGAGGAATCGTAAAAAACTCGTCGAGGTTTGCAGTATCGTTCAAGATAACAGATGGATTAGTGGGCTTGTCCAGGGGGGAACTGTCGGGAAGACCTACGCCAACTTTGACGGTTGGGGCAGGGGTGCAAACCCCCACCCCCTCGTCATGGTACCCGTTGACCGGGAGAGTCTGCGAAGTACCTTGGGGTGTGGGGCCGTAGCCCCCCTGTCCCAGTGCGGACCCTGAGTTGTCAACAGGGATACCACACCCCGAGATACTTTGCGTATCGTACATACAGACTCTCCCGATGAGAATAAACTAAGACCCCTCTTGGATAGCCTACTGAGGGAATTCCTGGTCTTCTTCATTTATCGGTTGATTACCCTCTGGATCTTTAGGTTTTTGTGATAGGAATCTTATGATTGAACCCACAACATAAAGCCGGGAATGGTTCTGTCCGTCCTTGTCCGTCCACTTGTCCTGTTTTACCCGGCCCTCGATGAGGACTGATTTTCCTTTCTGTAGATGTTCCGCGCAAGACTCTGCTGTTTTCTTCCAGACTTCAACAGGAATAAATGTTGCTTCCTGCTGTTTCTCTCCGGCTTGATTTCTCCAGTAAGAGTTGATTGCGATGGCGAACTTACAGACTGGTGTTCCGCCTGATGTATACTTAAGTTCAGGATTGTTGGTAAGGTTACCGGCGATAATTATTTTATTAAAGGCAACCATGCTTAGCTCCTTTTTTGTTAATTTTCAGTCCGCTTCCCAGGGTAAAGGATATCTCTTCCTGGTGGACCAGGATCCGGCTCGGGTTCAGCGTACAAATATCAATCTGCCTTCAGATAGCTGATCCCGCGCATTAGCGTGTGCCGGCTAGCGCGTACTTTGGACAACTCTCCAATAGTGCAGACGACGTATTCTTTTTGCTTCCAGGATTTGGGGTCGTAGCGTCTGTCTACAACACGTACGTATCTGTACACTTTCTTCGCTCGCTTTCCTTTTATCTTCTTGCGGACGGTAACAGTTTTGATGTACATATAGTGAGGACCACTGAGCAACGGACAAATAATCCATGGCAGCTGACAGGGTATCTTTCAAGATCTTGACTGGCCAGTTGAAATGTTGTCCGCATGTTCTTGAGATCCTCTTAATGCACTGCGTTTGTAAAGCTCGGTCGAGGGGGTGCACTCCCCTCTTCCAAGCTGTCGAGTAGACAGTTACACACCACAAGCGGCCGGTTCGGCAACTGTTACCTCTACCTGGCAGATATTGCTAGGTGGAGACTTCAGGCCTTCCGGACTTATGGCGTCAACCTGAATATGGTAGTGACCCGGGAGGGCCTCTACATACGCAAGCTGACCCAGGGCAATGTTCACCTGTTCGATGTCGTACGTTTCAAGAGCCAGGGCCACGTTGGCCACTAACTGCT
>CAYPOY010000286.1:0-6914 GCA_964412395.1 uncultured Anaerolineales bacterium
GGCAATGGCCTCTTTGTGGTCGGTGCCTGGCCCACCCCAAGTGTACCGCGAACTGACCCTTCCCACCAGATTCATTATACTAGGAGGTGATGCCATCCGAAGCCGACTCTATTTGTCTGAGATTCACGTACGCCCAGAGATCAAATAAAGTAGCCCAATGAATGAATGATTGGGGAAAGGATAAAGGAGAAATGAGAAAAACGCTGATTCCGCTCATAGTTGTTGCACTGCTGATTTCCCTTAGCCTTGGCGCTGCCTATGTAGCACCAATAGACATCACCATAGGCAATGGGGCTGCCGATAACACCGCCGAGGCTGTGGACGATACGGCTGTGGAAGTTGTTGAGGCCGACGACGACGTGGCTGTGGAAGCCGCTGAGGTCGCTGAGACCGCTGACGATGTAGCGGTGGAAGCCGCTGAGGCCAACGAGGCCGGCGATGTGGATGCTGCCGCGGCTGCGGATTTCACCAAGCGGCTTCCAGGTAGCAATACATGCACGTTGATGGCCGTAGGCAAGAACGCGACAGTAGATGGATCTGTGATCAGTGCCCAGACTTGGGATATATGGAATTCCGGAAGTGACGTTAATCTCAGGTATATACCAGCAGCAGATCACGAACCTGGTGAGACGCGCACGGTCGAGTGCTTCAACATATATGACCACAGTGGAGATAACCCGATTCTCGGAGGGAAAACGATAGAAATCCCCGAAGTTCCGCACACATATGCTGTCATTCAGTGCGAAATCGGGATAATGAACGAACACCAGGTATCCTTCATGGCCTCAACAAACTGTGAGGTTCGTCCAGAATTATCCACGTTTACTACCCCAGTTCACAAGTGGAAAGTGGGCGAACCTTACGGCTCCGAGACCCACTCTGATGCCGTGCTTGGAATATCAGAGGCTTATCAGATATCTCTTGAGCGAGCAAAAACAGCAAGAGAAGCCGTTCAGGTCTTGACTTCTCTATATGAGAAATACGGGTTTGACACGGCATGGGCCGGAACGGGAGAGACGGCTATGATAGCAGACCCGAACGAAATATGGGTCGTTGATGTCATGCCGGTGGGCCCAGACTGGCGATACGGCTCTGGAGAGCCGGGAGCATTATGGGCTGCTATGAGAGTCCCTGATGACGCCTATTTCATGCTTGCCAACGAAACGCCCATTGGCGAAATAGACCTGAGCGACCCAGATCGCATGATGGCTTCATCAAACGTCTTCTCATTTGCGGAAGAGCGTGGATGGTGGGATAGTTCAAGTGAGGAGCCATTCCGTTGGGACGAGGTATACGGTGATGGCCCGCCGAATAGTGCGCGCCACTTTATGGGTGTGAGCCTGGCAGCTCCCTCTCTCAACCTGAAGCCTCTCGAGACCTATCCTTCCTATGTGAAGCCGGACAAGAAACTTTCAGTTCTCGATATCAGAGAGATATACCTCTCACGTTACGAAGGAACTGTGTCAGACCGGAGAAACCAAATCGCTGCAGGGCCGTACAACAATCCCTGGTGGCCTGTAGGTACACCGGGCTGGCTCTATGGAATCCCATCACAGTCTACTAGGAGATTGACTATCGCTCAGAGCAGAGATTGGTTGCCGGCTCCAATAGGCGGAGTCCTGTGGCACGGATTTGGTAACCCTGTGACTAACATCCTCACCCCCATCTACGCCGGGGTTACCAGACTTCCAGAAGCCCTGACCATCGGAAATACTCAATTCTATAACCCGGACAGTGCGTTTTGGACCTGTAACCTCATGGATGTCTTGGCCCAAACATGCTATTCCCCCATGATAGAGAAAATCAGGGCAGAGCAAATCTCCATAGAGAGCAGATTACTCGTCGAACAGAAAGGCATCGACTTCACTGCTTACGAGCTTTACAGAAACGACGAGGCGGCTGGGCGTGAGTACTTAACTAACTACTGTATGGACACTGCCAATGAAGCCCTGGAGCAGTGGAGGGACCTGTTTGGCCGGCTAATAGTTGAGTACGACGCGCTGGAGACTTCTGCGACTGCCCCGGCCTTTACCAACCAAGCATGGGTCGAGGCTGTCAAGGCTGAGCAGGAACGCATTGATTGGCCGGGAACATGGTAGGGTTTAACGAGAACCACCTTACAGAATCGTGTTAAGCACCTGCCCAAGGAAAAGGGAGCAGATTGCATTGTACGGCTGCTCCCTTTTTCACCCATAGATTTGGCCCGTCTCAACCACTAATATGGAAGACGTCCCATATTTTGTCAAGTCTCAATTCTGATACCAGGAACAGGTGATTTTGGGGAAATAGCAGCATTGTCAGGGAGTCTGTCACGATATTCAAAAAAGCTGCTTCCAAATTTGCACACCCCAGATGTGTCGGTTGGCCAACTCAAATGCCCGTATTATGGGGGTAGACAAATTTGATTATCGCTTTTACACAACTAATGTCGGACTTCCTGATTGTACTATGGGGACTTCGACAAGCATTTTCGAAGGCCCTGATGAGCAATATTCAGTTAGCACCTGAACAACAGACCTACCCGACCTTGATGACACTAGACGACGGCCAGCGGCTCGGCAGTCTGCGGCAGGCACAGGTCAGTCATCGGAACGCCAGTTATTCCGGCGATAAGCGCGATAGTAGTCTTCAACCTCCCGGAAATAAGGGACGCTTGTAGCGCCACATATCGTAGAGTGCGTTGGCGATGAAGCCGCGAGCGATGGCGATGAGAGTGCAATGGCCTCTTTGTGATCGGTGTCTGGCTCGCCCCAAGTGTATCGCGAACTGTCCCTTCCACAAAATTCATTACACTAGGAGAACAAAAAAATGAACAAAGCAACTCGCAGCCTATTGTTTGAGAACCTTCTAATACCAATGGTACTGGTGGCGCTTGTTTTCACCATCGCTGGTTGTGCGCCCAAGCCCGCGCCCGCTGAGCCAACGGAGCCCGCGCCCGCTGAGCCAACGGAGCCCGCCGCTGAGCCAACCAAAGTTTTCAAGCTGGGCGTGTTGGGGCCGTTCAGCGGGCCGGCTGCTCGCACTGGCGATGAGATCAGAGGGGCCGTCGAGATGGCTTTCGAGGCGATCAATTACCAGATCGGCGAGTATAAGATTGAGCCAGTGTGGATTGACTCGCAGTCTGACCCTGCCAAGGCAACTCAGGCATACGAGCAGGCCATTGTCCAAGAGGGCATGCAGGCTGGCATCCTGAACTGGCACAGCTCGGTTGTGGTTGCCTGCATGAACATCGCGGCCAAGCACCATGTCCCGCATTTCTTTGGCTTTGGAGCCACGGAGGTGGTGAATGAGAAGTATGAATCCGACCCCGAGATATACAGCTACTGGATGGGCAAGACCTGGCCCAGCCCGGCCAAGCTGAGCATTGCCTACGTCACCGCGCTGGAAGACGCCATTGCGGCCGGCACGTGGACACCCGAGAAGAAGACCGTCTTCATCTGGGGCGAGGACACCGACTGGGGCCGCAGCTTTGGCGGTGCGATCAAAGGGCAGTTCGAGGACGCTGGCTGGAAGATCGTAGGTGAAGACTACTTCCCCATTGACCAAACCGAGTTCTATCCACTGCTGAACAAGATCAAGGGCCTGAACCCAGCCGTCATCGCCGGTACCAGTTCTGCGCCGTCAGCGATCTCGGCGCTCATCAAGCAGGCGGACGAGGTAGGGCTGGAGAGCCTGATCATCGCCGACGGTCTGGGCTGGGTTGGCGAGTGGTACGACCTCACTGGCTCCTCGTCCAACTACGTGATTGACCAGATTCCGCAGTTTGCGTCAGCGGAGGCCCAGGCATGGGTGAAAGAGTTCGAGGAGAAATACGACATCGCGCCCAGTCCTTCCGCTGCCGGGCAGTCCTACGACATGACCAACTTCTTCATCAAGTTAGCCCGGAGGACGCTCGAGAAGCACGGTGAACTGACGAGCGAGACGCTGTACGAGGTGGGGCAGAGCGAACTGTGGACCGGCAAACTGGTCTACACGGATGGCATGATGCACGCCCGCTACGAGTACAACGAGACGTCCATACCGGACCCGGTTGTGGGTAAGGGCTACTTCATCTTCCCGGTACTGCAGTACATGGACGGGGAGGGGATTATAGTCTGGCCTGACGATTGGGCCACTGGGCAACTGACACCCAAGCCTGAGTGATACATCACAATAGCTGCGTGCAGTAGTTAAGATAGTGGGGAAGGGGGACAAAAGCTCCCTTCCTTACTATTTTGTTGTAACCAGCGTGTTTCATAAGTCATCTCACTGATCTGAGAGTACCTTAACAATCAGCATTGTGGTACGATAGGCGCATCTTTGCCACGAAGGAGGTGTGCCTATGGCTTGATCTCGTAGACGTTCCAAGCCCAAGCCGGAGTTTCGCAGTCGAGTGGAAGCCGAAGTGGTGGATGAGTTGCTCCGCCGCTTCGTGGCACTGATCAAGCATGGGCTGGGACTAATGCTGGAAGCCCCTTCGGAACTGGCTCGCAAGGAGTTCCGCCAGAAGCCTGAATTGGCCTATGGCCCAGCGGACATTGCGGTGCTAGTTGCATGGGTGGCACAGGGACCTACGAGATGGCTTGGTCCGACTTCTGCCAGCACGTGCTGGCCTACCCAGACTGGCAGGAGTTGCTGGGAGTGGATACTCAGGACGACTTGGAGCGTCTGGCTGCGGGCTTCGAGCACGTCCAGATGCGACTGGTCGAACTGGCGGTCCACAATGGTCTGAAGGAAGGAGACAAGCAGGATACCCGTCCTGAAGGGCAGAAAGCAGCGGTGCGGGATGAGTTTGCCGAGTTCATCGGTGCTTCTCGGGTCATCAAGCTGCTCAAGAAGCAGTTGTGCCCACTGCTGAAGCGGTTGGATGCGCAAGATCCTCCTCATCCTCCACACCGGCCGCGTATCTATCGCCCCCGTTCCTTCTTGTTGGCTGACATCCTGCGCTGGATGCTGCACCTCTCCTCCACCGACGAGTTGATCCGTAGGCTCAAGCAGCATCCTCACCTGGCTGGTGCAGTCAATTTCTAACCGGGACACATCCCCAGCAAGACCACCTTCAGCCGGCGGCGGATGGTGATCCCCCTGGATGACCTGAAGGTCGTCTTGCCTGCACTGATCAGGGTGTCAATTTTCGCCCGATATGGGGCCATCGATTTTCGGCCGAGATGGGCCACCCACAGCAGTGTAAGCAAGGAGCACCCCAACCGGTCCAACGGCAAGAGTGACTCGGAAGCGGCTTTCTGTGGCTATTCAGACAGCGACGGCGGGTTGCAATTCGGCTACTGCCTGCTGTTCGCGGTGGACTTCAAGACGGAGTTGCCGTTGGCTTTGCTGTTTGCCGGGGGTAATGCCCAGGATAGCCCTCTGACCGAACCCCTGCTAGAGCAGGCCCGGACGGAACATCCCTTACTGGCAGAGCGGGGCTGGCTCGTCGTCGGCGATGCAGGCTACGACGCGGTACATATCTTCGAGTATATCCTGCACCGGCTGCGTGCCTTGCTGGTAATCACCAAGAACCCGCGCAACACCGCCGACCCGCAGGCAGACCTGGCGACCGACACCCTATGTGTGTTGCGTCGTCGCAGCCCCTGGCACAAGGCGCTCTTCCGCAGCTGTAGGCGGTCGAGCGCACCAACAGCCGCGTCAAGCTGACCTTCAACCTGAAGTATCACAAGAACCGGGGCTGGAACGCCGTCGAGCACTGTGCACTCTTCGCCGTAGTCGCCATGCTGGGGATGGCCTGGGTGGCGGTCAAGACCGGACACCTCGACAAGATCTGCTCGGTCTGGACGTGGATCAGCCTAAACTGAAGGGGTGAGATCGCTTCCTCATCACCTCACCTCGCCCGGCGGGTAGCCGTCCGCTGAGGCGGGTTGCGCGTGCCTCGGCACAGTACGGCACAGCCTCTCTGAGTTCGCCAGCCTGGCTTGTGTGCCTACAGAGACCACCGGTAGCCGGGATAGCCCCACACCGAGGTACCACGATGCTGAGTTGTTAAGTTGCTGGCCCGCCTAGACGGGGATTATGAAACACGCTGGACCTACTTAGAGTCTGGGGGAGCATCGTGAGTCGAGATCGCAGGGCCTGGTTGTGGGACAAGTTGGCAACTTGTCCGACGGTTCACTCACGAGATTTGACAAACCAGGCAAAGTGTGGTACAACATAGCACAATTTGAATGTATCAGAGATATATCATCAATATGTCAAGGTCTTCTTGATGGCCAAATCCCTCGAGTTGTAGCAATCGACAAAGAATGTCCGTGCGACTCAGTGAGGAAACCTATCATCTGATTAAAAGGTTAAAGCCTTGCTGTAAGCGTCAGGGCAGTGTCTGCCAATCGCCGCAGCCTGTCCTTGTGGTCTCTGAAAACAGCATAGATTAAAGGGCAAAGGTGTCTCCGTTTGTGGAGCTGAAAAGGAGAAGGCCGGTGCGAATCCGGCGCTGTCCCGCAACTGTGATCCTGGCCGATAGATGATGGTCGGTGACTCGCAGATGGGCACGAGCCATCCGCCATAAGCCAGGGGAGCCAGACCGCCTGCCTTTGCCTCGATCAGATACCTTCCGAGGAGAGAGGGCAGATCGCATCATGCGACTGCCCTTTTTTAGCGGAATCGGATTAACTATTCGGCCGCTCTGGCCGGATGACAATCCGGCCATCCGTCGGGATGGCAGAAATACCGATTTATGGTGCAAACCACCAGGTGGACGAATGCACAGGGTACATTGGGCTTGGATTGTCATCCAGGCCAAGCGGAGTGAGTGGTTACGAATCGGATTTGAAAAGGAGGTGGTTATCGCGTACGACTGTTTCCGACTGTTCCATCAGGAAGTCCGTTCTTCACGTATAAACGCTACACGTAAGGAGAGAAGGAGAATAAAATGAATAGAGTGTGGCTAAAAACTGTGGGAACTTTCACGGGCAGGCATCAGG
>CAYPOY010000287.1:0-6897 GCA_964412395.1 uncultured Anaerolineales bacterium
AGAGCAGCGTTGACGTCTTCCAAACGCACCGCTGGGTCCGCAAGCCTGCGCAGGTCTGCTCCCAATCCGGTCAGCAGCCCGACTGCGCGGAGCGCCTGGCACGCCTTCTTCCGGTCACTGTCCGACTCTTTCGGTGGTGTATCTGCGGTATGGCCCGCACTGCCGCCCAATTCAAGCGCCGAATTCCCACCAGGCGATCCAATCTGGATTCCATAGCGGAGGGCAGACTCGGCAGGCATCTGGAGGTGGGTAGACGTTGTGGACAATCGCGCTACGCGCTCGGCAAGCCACTCCTCCGCCATAGCCTGGGGTGACTTACCCAACCGGGCCGCCTCGTCCCGAAGCTGGCGGTACACTTTATCCGGGATGGTCAAACTCACCACGGGCATTCCTCTACCTCCTGAAGGGATACGCTCTTATGGTTATGGCTATTATAGCATGGATTCTTTAAATTGGCCCAGTCAACGACGCGGCCCGGTTGGATAGCGCGATGAACAGGTGGGGCGTGCCCAAGACAGGGGGGGGGCTGATGTTGGGCCTCGGCGATGGCCCGCTCATAAGCGGGAGAAAAATCTGGCTTGAGTTTGCGCTCTCTCATCCTCCCTCATCAGCTTGCCCTGCACGTTGGATTTCGACCAAGGCATCCTCAATCGAGAGATCCCACTCAATCCAAGGGGCTTCTTTTGCTACCCTTTCGTGGGTCTTTTGGATGGTCGCGGCTGGTCCAAGGATCAACAGTCCGGCAGATTCATCTTCCAAGATGAATTGGCAACCTTTGGCCGGTTCGGTTCTGGATTCCCTGGCCCATGCCCGCGTGGTGTCACGGTCAGGATCAGACTTGATGCGCTCGACTGCCTCTCGCATCCTTCCAATTCTCGACTCGCTAGATTCATCACTCCCAATGATCCGGCTCGTGTAAGCCGCAGCCTCACGGTACTTGGGCAAGTGCCTTGGTATTTGAAGTTCAGCCAACCCGATCTCATGCTCCCCACACCATCTGAAAACTTCAGCCAACTGGCGCAACTCCGTCTGGCCGCTGGAGGAAAGAGACTCACTAGCCTCCTCCAGTTTCTCAATCAGTTGCTCATAACTCGCTGGCTGATGGTTACGCAGCCAATCCCATGGTTTCTCTGATGGCCCCAGTCTCCTGTCAATCTCCACTTTGACTCCCTCAGGCAGAGCTTCGAGGTGCCCCGCTTCCACACCTGATTCAAGATCAAAGTGAACATGAATGCCAGCTTTGAACAACAGGTCAATCAGTGGATAATTCTTGTCCATAAAACGGTCTACGATCAGTTGTTTGACTTTCCAGGCATAGGTTTCATGGTCTTGTCTATTGACACTCACCTGAATAGTCAACACACCGTTGTCATCCAGGCCGAGTTCGGTACAGTAATGTAACCACCACCACAGAGCGCTGTCAGACGGCAGACGGTACTCCTTCATGATCTCGATGTTTACCCGGTCACTGGCGATGTCCATCTCGTCGGCGAGGCGGAGTAGTACTGCGAGCAGCCGCTTGCGTTGCTTGCCATTGTAATAGTAGAAAGTGTCCTCACAGGCAGCAATGTCTCGCTTGGAGTGGCAGGAGATGATGTCAGTAATTGTGCCAGCGACACGACGAGGAATGTCGCGCATAGCTCGGTTGAAGGCGGTGTCCTCGTCGCTGTCCAGGGCATGCTCTATCCAAGCAGCACTCAGCCAGTGATGGTTCTCCCGGATAGCGTCCTGTTCTGCACTGCTATATTGGCTTGTGGTCGGCGCAGTGAACCCTACCTCGAATTGCGCGCCCATAAACTCGGCTCGCTCGATGAGATCGGGACGTTTGACCACATCGGCTTGCATTCCTATATCGTGCAGGTAGGTCGAGGCTATTAGCACGTATAGTTCCTCTTGGTTCAGCTGCTGCCCTTTGTTACATGCCAGGAGTTTGGCAGTATATTTCAGTAGGCGAGAGTTGTGCCCAGGGCCGTGGTCGGTAAAGTCACGCACCAACGGGCTGCCGGTCCACAGCCCAGCCACAGCCTCGCGAATTGACAGTAGGTTATTGTGGAGCTTCGGATTGGTTACTTTGTCCAGCAATGGTTTCTCATACTGTTCGTCAATCGGAATAGACATTACAAGCCTCCCCATCTCCAAAGTGCCCGAAGCATTCTACGTTGCACTCACCTACGATGCAATCAAGCTAGCCTGAGCATGCTCAACAACTGGCGGGCCGGTTCAAAACCCAACTGCAGGGCAAGTTCAGCTTCGCGGATAGCGTCGTCCAGGCGCCCCTGCTGAGCGTATGCCACGCCCAGGCCGTAGTGCGCTTCGGCAAAGTTGGGGTTGATGCGCAGTGCAGCCTGGATTTCGCGGATGGCCTCATCCAGCCGGCCCTGCTGCATATAGGCCACGCCCAGGCCGCAGTGCACGTCGGCGTAGTCTGGGTTGATGCGCAGCACGGCCTGGAACTCGCGGATGGCCTCGTCCAGGCGGCCCTGCTGCTCGTAGGCGAAGCCCAGGTTGCCGTGCGCCTCGGCGAAGTCGGGGTTGATGTGCAGGGCGGCCTGGCACTCGTGGATGGCCTCGTCCAGACGGCCTTGCTGTCCATAGACGACACCCACGTTGAGGTGCGCCTCGGCCAAGTCGGGGTTGATACGCAGCGCGGCCTGGTACTCGCGGATAGCCTCATCCAGACGGCCTTGCTGCTTGTAGACCAGGCCCAGGTTGCCGTGCGCCTCCGCCAAGTTGGGGTTGATGCGCAGCGCAGCCTGGTGCTCGCGGATGGCCTCGTCCAACCGGCCCTGCTTTGCATAGGCCAGGCCCAGGTTATTGTGCGCCTCAGCCAAATTGGGGCTGATACGCAGCGCAGCCTGGTGCTCGCGGATGGCCTCGTCCAACCGGCCCTGCTTTGCATAGGCCAGGCCCAGGTTATTGTGCGCCTCAGCCAAATTGGGGCTGATACGCAGCGCGGTCTGACACTCGCGGATGGCCTCGTCCAGGCGCCCCTGCTGAGCGTATGCCGCGCCCAGGTTGCAATGCGCCTCGGCGTAGCTGGGGTTGATGCTCAGCGCGGCCTGGTACTCGCGGATAGCATCGTCCGGGCGACCCTGCTGCTCGTAGGCGAAGCCCAGAGCGAAGTGCGCCTCGAAGTCCTGGTCAATGCGCACCGCGGCTGCGTACCTGCGGGTTTCATTATCCAATCGAACTTTCTGCCTATAGGCCATCTCCCGGTTGTAGTGCTCCTCAGCCGTCGCGATGTCTACCGTGCTCGGATACACCACCTGGCTAATCTGCACCGGTTCTCCACCCAAGAGTGCCCTCGTCAACGACGTGCCCCCTGCGTGCCGTGGCACGTGCGCGATGCCAAAGTCCCCCACCTTCGCCTGCCCGTCCTCCGTCAGCAGGATGTTCTCCGGCTTCACATCCCGGTGGATGATGCCTTTGGCGTGGGCCGCCGCCAGCCCCTCGCACACGTCCGCCGCGATGCGCACCGCCTCATCCACCGGCAGGGGACCACGCTTCTCCAGCAGCACGCGCAGGCTGCCGCCCGCCAGGTACTCCATCACCAGGTAGACGTTGGATTCCACGACCTTGAGGGCGTAGACTGTGATGACGTGAGGGTGATTGAGGCCACCAGCGGCGTGGGCCTCCTGGAGGAAGCGTTTGAGGACCACCTCACCCTCGTTCGCCGAAGGTCTCTGACCGAGGCGGCGACGGTCAGTTGCTTGATCGCGACAGGGCGGTCGAGGAACGTGTCGTGGGCCAGGTAGGATGGAGTTCTTCTCAACTCAGCCAGGCGGTGAACTTGGAGCGCGACCAAGGGTTGGACATCCATGAGGTATCCGGCTCCGGCAACGCCAACGCCTCATGGACAGCGAGCCATCCGTTCGCCGTAAGGTCTCTGACCGAGGGCAAGGCCATCTTCCCTATGCTGCCTCTGCGAGTGATCCAATGAAGGTAGCCGCGCTCCTCGCAGGTTTGAGCCAGTTTCAACGTAGTGCGCACGTCTTGGGCCACATAGTCGAGCACCTCCTGGCGCTTTCCCTCGGCCCACAAGCGCGGCGCCAAGGCTCCACTCATCCCCTCCGGTTTTCCTGCCAGGCCCATCCCCTTGGCCGCACGGTCGAGGGCCACGGGGTAGCCAAGTGTGCAGAACACGTGAAACATCATATCCACGTGGTCAAGGCCGAATGCCAGGCGCTCGCACTCTTCGCTCATCCCCGACTCTTCGGCCAGGATGTCGAAGTCGAAGCCCAGGCCATTCCAGGTGAGGACGGTATATCCGTCGTTGACCTGCATCGCCAGGTGGTGGACCAGGTTCATCGCATCCTGCTGGCTCATCTGGTCGGCGGGGCGGCCGTCGTCAGTCAGGCCATGCCAAAGCAACGGCTCGTCGGCATCGCTGGCCAGCGTCGCCGCGCAGGAAATGCCCAGGGGACGGTAGGCCTTCCAGTCGCGTCCTCCCTCCGGCAGCTCTTTGGTAATCTCGATGTCAAATGCCAGGTATTTGCGCTTCATTGATCCCTCCGTTTTGCCTCCTACGTTGAGTTCAGCTACACCCTAGCCATCCTTGCCTGCCTTCTTGGCCAGGTACATAGCGACCACACCAGCCAGTCCAACGATCATCTCGGCCTCTTCCATACCAGGATCGCGTCCCTCGCGAAGGTGCCTCCCGCGCTCAGATGCGTACCCCCATGCTTTGTCCACACACTGATCGAGCGGCGGAGGGATGAGACCGGGATGCTTCTTCAAAAGATCGCCGAGGGTGGCTACTGGACTCCCCCCAGGATTGGGGGGCTGGGGGGGGCTAGCGACGCATTCAAGCGCGGCCATCGCATTCCGGGGCGTGAGCCCAATGATTTCCGTGCCGTTCTCACTCCATGTGAAGTGTTGTGCTTCCACTTCTGCGTGCGCGGGTTAAACAATCGAACGCGTTGGCCTGTCACTGGATCATCTGTGTGCATGCGGTCGCTTTTGAACCTGTTACAGGATACGCACGCCAGCCACAAAGGTAAAGGTCAATAGAAGACCCTTTGGGTTTCGGAAAACCCGAAGGGTCTAACCCACGTCTTCCAGTACGACCTGGCGCAGGGTCTGAGGGCCACCGAAGCGCTTCAGTGCGTCCAGAATCTCGATGCCAGCCAGCCGCCCTCCTGCGTCGTAGTCGGCCGCAATCCCTTCCGCCAGGTGTTCGGTGGTCACCGTGGTCTCTAGAAACTGAATGTAAAGGGCATCCACTTCCGCTTCATAAGTAATCTTCATCGCTCAGCCTCTTCAGAAACAGTACGAGTAAACCGTCCACCGCCCGGCCTCCATCCTCCATCCCCCACCCTCCATCCTCCACCCTCCACTCTCCATCCTCCACCCTCCACTCTCCATCTTACCTCGCCGCCACGTTGGCCGCTACCAGGATGGGATCCCATACCGGTGCAAAGGGCGGCGCGTAGCTCAAATCCAGCCGTTGTAAGTCGGCCACGCTAAGCCGATGATGAAGCGCCGTCGCCAGCACGTCTACGCGCTTCGCCACGCCGCGCCGCCCAACGATCTGCCCCCCCAGCAGCCGGTCAGTCTTCTCATCCACCACCAGTTTAACGTGGATAGGCGCTGCGCCTGGGAAATAGTGTGAACTGTCCATGGCCTTGATCATCGTCTCGCGCACGGTGTATCCCAACGCCTGGGCCCGAGCCGCCGTGAGCCCGCTACAGGCCACCGCCAGATCGAAGGCCCGCACCACCATCGTGCCCACCACTCCGCCAAAGGTCGCCTCACCCCCGGCGGCGTTGGTCCCCGCCACGCGCCCCTGCTTATTGGCCGTGCTGCCCATCGGGATGTAGACCGGTTCGCCGGTGACCAGGTGGAACGCCTCAGCGCAATCGCCCGCCGCGTATACGTCGGGCAGGTTGGTGGCGCTGGCGTTGTCGGTAGCGATAGCCCCTGTTGCACCCAGCGCCACCCCCGCCGCCCGCGCAAGCGCTACCTCGGGCCGCACACCAATCCCCAACAGCGCCACGTCACACGCATAGCGCCCGTCATCGTTCTCAGTAACCACTACCTCCAGCCGGCGGCTGCCCTCGAAGGCAACTGGCTTGCCCGTCACCACCTCCACACCCTGGCGCGCAAGTTCTTCCTCTACCAACTTCCGCACGTCATCGTCGAGCGTGGTACGCATCACCTTGCCAGAGCGGATCACCATCTTGACCTCCAGCCCCAACCGCCGAAAGGTTTCCGCCATCTCCACGCCGACATAGCCGCCTCCGAGGACGAGCGCACGCCGCGGCCTGCGCTCTCCGTGTTCGACGAGAAAGCGCTGGATGGCTCGCCCCTCCTCCAGCGAGCGCAGCACAAAAACTCCTTCCAGGTCGAGGCCGGGCAGGGGAGGTCGCACCGGGCGCGCGCCGATGGCGATGACCAGCCTATCGTACCCTTGCGTGAACTCGCGCCCTCCCTCCAGGTCGCGCACGGTCACCGTCCGCGCGTCGGGATCAATGGTCGTCACCTCGTGGCGGACGTTTACCTCCACGCCCTGTTTCGCCATCTGCTCCGGGGTGCGCGCGAGGAGGCTGCGATAGTCGGTGACGTCCCCTGCGATGAAGTAGGGCATCCCGCAGGCTGCATAAGAGATATACGGGCTCTTCTCGTAGACCACGACCTCCATTCCGCGGTCCACGCGCTTCGCCTTGGCGGCAGCGCTCATCCCGGCTGCCACTCCGCCGACGACAATCAAACGTCTTCCCATAATCATTCCCTCAAAGAAAACACAGATTAGCGGGATTTACGGATTCTGGCCCGCTAATCCCGCCAATCCGTGCTCTAACTCCCCCCGCAATCGCTTATCTCTGCACCCGTGGTACTCTTGCCAGCAATTCCCGTTCTGTAGCCGCGATTTCCAAATCGCGCACATTGTGCCACGTA
>CAYPOY010000288.1:0-2734 GCA_964412395.1 uncultured Anaerolineales bacterium
TGCACAGCAGTGGATGTCTGAGCACAGAACAAAGGTTCTGTACGGTAGAGAAATCTAGACAAGCGTTCCAGTGCTTTAGGGAGCGGCTTTGTCCAGGCACGCGACGTACCCACCCCGTCCTTGAGTGCCTTTTCTAACAGTGCTATCGCATCGGCTGCTGTAGTGTCCGCCGAAGCCGAGGCTGCAAGTCGCATCAACGTCTCGGTGATCGCATTGGCGGACGCCTCCAGGGCCACCAATTCAGCCTGGCGGACATAGCAGGTGTTCTCAAAGACCTCCTTACCCATACCCAATTGGGTGTCGGCGAAGAACAATCGCCCTTGAGACGCCTTCTTGAACTGGTTGGAAACATCCGATTCATCGGGGTAGGTCGTCAGCAAGGTGGCCGGTTTGGGGGCGAACGTGCGGGATACCTGGAACGTCTGCCCATCGTCGAGCGCATAGATCAGCGAGCCGGCATAGGGTGCGCTCTTGTCCCATGGGTGAAAAGTTGTCGCAACAGCACGTTTGGTAGCAGTCATCCGGCCTTCGCCCCAAAAACCGTAGAACAGTGACAGCATAGCCCGCTGCAACGTGGACTTGCCTGCCTCGTTGGGACCAAAGATGAGATTGAAACCAGGGGCGAACCGAAACGTGTGGTTTACCAGCCGCCCAAAGCCGTCGAGGTGTATCTCAACCAATTTCATTGGGACGTACCTGCTTTCCATCTAATACCTGCAGTGCGTAGTTGAGTGCGTTCAATACTTTGTGGCGCTCCTGGTCGCTGCTGGCGTTCTCCAGGCGCGCCTGGAAACGCCGCACCAACAGCCCGCGAACTGTCTGCTCTTGGGCCAATTGCTCCAGGTCGTAGGCCAGCGAAAGTCGAGTCTCGTAGCGAACGTGCGCTTTCGTCTCTACTCGCCCGGCCAGTGCCTTGATGTCCAGATCAAAGTTCGGCAAACCCGTCAGCGTGACGTGGCACACCACACGCTCATCGTCGCTTCCCTGGACCATTTGCAACGATTGCTCAATGCACGTCACTGCCTCATCAATCGAACTACAATCGGTCAGAGCCACACGCAGCGACAGGTAACGCCACTGGCTGATGGGGATCAACTCAGGCGTGCAGACTCCATCCTGGATGGTCAACAGCACTACTTGGTGAGCGCTGTCCGCTTCCCCTGGAGCGAGGGGTTCGGGGCTACCGGGGTAGACGCAGCAGGGCGCGTCCTCTGGCCAAACGCGCCCATTATGTTGATGGCCTAGCAGCGCAAAGTCAAAACCGGCAGCACGCACAGTAGCTGCGTCCACCGAGAACAAAACTTTATCTCCTGGCCCAGGTTGCTCAGCATCGGCGGCGTGTAGCAGGAGCAGATTGACACCCTCGTGGTTCACGTGGAAGTTGTCCAGTGTCCTGTGGCCTCGCGATGGGGGGCAAGCTGCGCCCCACAGGTGGATGCCGGGAGTCAGTTCCACCGCCGAAAGCCGTCCCTGGGAAAAGACGGTGACGTTCTCCGGCCAGCGGGTTAAGGCGTAGAGCGAGTCGTTAGTGTAAGGGTCATGCTCACCGGGGGCGATGAACACACGGATAGGGGCCAGCTTGGCGAATTGCTGCACCAGGAAGTCGGCGGTGTCTGGTAAGGCATAGTCCTGCTCATAGAGATCGCCAGCGATGGTCACGGCGTCTACCTGGCGCTCGCGGGCCAGGGTGAGAATGCGGCCCAGTGCCGCGCGGAGGTCGGCGCGGCGCCAGGTGCCAGCGGCGGCAGATAGACTGTCGGAGGCAAACGAGGCATCGAGGTGAAGGTCAGCGCAGTGCAGGACTCTACAAGCCATAGTCTCCGTTATCTCAGCGGGTTTTCGCCCTCTCCCAGCAAGGACTCCAACTGCCCGATGGCTCGCTCCTCTGAATCGACCTGAATTACTAGGTGCATAGGGGTTTCACCGGGACCATACCGTGCCACACGCTTCTCCAACTCATGTAGATTACGCCTGTGAAGCTCTATTTCCTCCTGAAGCACATCTCGTTGTTTCTCAACTCTGTCTCTAACAGTCGGATGAAGCATCACACTGGTCAATGCACCAACCAGTGTTGGCACTCGGCTCTTGAACCACTCTTGCACATAGCGCATAATGCCAAAATCAGGGTTCTCGTCTTGAAGCGCCTGTTCCAGATCGTCTATCTTATCCAGAGCATCTGTCTTCGTCCCAGGCGGTGCTTGGGTTGCCACCTCTCTGCGTAAGGTACCGAAAAGCGCGGTCAATGCGGTTTCAAGAGGCTGATAGTGAATAAAAACGTCACGGCCTGTCTTGACGACTTGAACGGTGCTATCATCCCCAATAACATTGCCGTCACCGGTAATTGCAATCCCACCTCGCCCAGCGGCCACGCCACCTGCTTGAGCAATAGCACCAGCACCGTGAATCTCTTCTTCAGTCATTATTCTAGCCTTTCGCCTTTCGAAGATTCCAGTGACCCTTCCTGCTCCAGTTGAGCCAAGCGCAATGCAACGCGCTCAGCATCAGGAGATCCAATCTGCTGAAGAATAGTCAGGGAGCGAGTCAGGTACTCTTGGGCAGTATCATACTCTCCTCGGGCGTCGTAGATGAGACCAATGTTATTGTAGGAGACCGCCAGTCCCGCCCGGTCACCTAATTCCTCCTGGAGGGCAACGCTCTTCTCGTACCACGCCAGCGCTGCTTCGTATTCCCCCCGGGCGTCATGAATGAGACCGATGTTGTTGTAGGAGGCCGC
>CAYPOY010000288.1:2834-6896 GCA_964412395.1 uncultured Anaerolineales bacterium
GGCGTCATGAATGAGACCGATGTTGTTGTAGGAGGCCGCTAGTCCCGCTCGGTCGCCCAGTTCCTCTTGGAGGGCGACGCTCTTCTCGTGCCACTCCAGTGCCGCTTCGTATTCCCCCCGGGCCTTATGGATAAGGCCAATGTTGTTGTAGGAGGTCGCTAGTCCCACCCGGTCGCCCAATTCCTCCGTGAGTGCGATGCTCCTCTCATACCACTCCAGTGCCGCTTCGTATTCCCCCCAGGCATAGTGAACATTCGCAATATTGTGAAATACTGTCGCTAGACCCGCTATGTCTCCCAGTGCTTCCTGGATTTTAATGCTTCTGTCGTAACACTTCAAAGCAGATTCATAGTCTCCACGGGCATAATAAATCAGGCCAATGTTGTTGTAGGAGGTCGCTAGTCCCGCTCGGTCGCCCAGCCTCTCTTGAATAGCTTTGCTTCTATTGTACCACTCTAGCGCAGATTCATAATCTCCGCGCGCTCTGTAGATGAGACCAACGTTGTTGTATGAAGCTGCCAAACCGTGCTGGTCACCCAGCATTTCTTGAATTGCTATGCTTCTTTCATACCATTGCAGCGCAACTCCGTAGTCACCACGCGCATAGTGAATGTTGGCGATGTTGTTGTATGTCGCTGCTAACTCTGCCTGACTACCCAGCTTTTCCTTGAGTACCAGGGCTTGTTCATAGTACTGTAACGCTCCTTCATAGTCTCCTGACATCTGTGCTACGTTGCCCAAATTATGCAATGTGCTGGCGACACTGGCTTCGTCCCCTAGTACCTTCTTGAGAGAAAGGCTTTCCTGATACAAACGCTGCGCCTCGAAGAGGTTACCTGTGTCTTGAGCTAACATCCCTAGTTGATGAAGCATCGCTGAGTATTCAGCTTGCATATCCAGTTCTTGGAGGACAGCACCGGCTTGTTCATACAAGCGGCGCGCATCTTTATAGTTTCCCTGCTTATGATACACAGTGGCAAGATTTTGTTCAAAGATAGCCTCACTTCTCTTATCGCCTAGTTCTCGAGCAGCCTCAACCGCATATTCTAGGAATTGTCTCTGTTCATTCCAATGCCCCTGCGTATCAAGAAACTCATTAAGTATCCAGACAAGGTCGATGACCATTGGCCATTCTTGCGCTTCATAGGCCCAATCAATGGCAGCTCTGAAATCAGCATGCGATGCCTCTAATGTCTTATGATCAATACTCATACTCACACCGAAACTCCTTGTGCGCTCCGTGCAAGCTTGAGGAAATACCGCGCATGGCGGTGGCGCAGGATATCTAATTCATCAGCTTGCATTGCCAGAGTTAATGCATAGTCTCTCAGCAGAGGGTGCAGATAATAGCGACTATCTTGGGAGCGAGAGAGCAATGACACTGTCACGAAATCATCCAGTGCTTCTGTGGTTCCCTGAATCTCATCATTCACAAGAGCAGCAACAGCATCGGATGTGAAGCCTCCTGCAAATACACTAATAGATCTGAATACACGCTTCTGGGGATCCGACAACCTGTCATAGCTGAGAGAGAAGGCCATCGTCACACTAGCGTCGGAGGATTCTGCCATTGGCAATTCAAGTTCCTCTAGCCGTTTACCTGTTTGCTTGAGTTTTCGTGCCAGGTCAGACAGTTCCCATCCTTCGCTTCGAGCAATCCGTCCAGCAATGTCCACAGCCAGAGGATGATAGCCGAGTAGCAGGCAAAGCTCTTGCGCGGCCTGGTCTTGTGTCAAAGACCGGTGATAGCCAAGAGCTTTTCGTAGCAGCGCCAGGGAAGATTCTGGAGTCAGCACATCAAGAGCAATGGCTTCACCGAGCCGTTCGAGTGTCGGAAAACGTCGACGGCTCGTAACCAATAATTGGCATTCGCGTGTCCCAGGTAATAGCAGATCAATGTCCTTTGTTGACCAACCCTCAATACCGTCCAGCACAAGAAGTGACCGTTTTGTGGCTAAGAGCGAACGAATTTGGGAGGATACTTCTTCGAGTTCAATACTCACTAGTGTCTGTCCATAACCTGCAGCGATGTGCCGCAGGGCGGTATCCGGCGTCGTGTGTGCTCTCCCATCTATCCACAAAATACCATCAGGGAAGCTATCTCGCATTAGATGAGCGATTTCTGTTGCTAGGACAGTCTTGCCGATACCTCCCATTCCCGTAATTTGTACCACCTGTGATCGCGCTTCCAATGCCTGTGCAGCGGCTCTCAGTAGAGCCTCTCGATCTACAAAAGTTGTCAACCGCGGGGGAGCCTGAAACGGTATGGACAAAGGGACGCCGCCAACCAAAGGCACTGATGTCTCCTCGGCCAGTCTTTTGCTGACCGCTTCAACGGGCCTTTCAGCAACAGCGAGAGGAGCTACTCTGTGAGCTACAAACCAGTAGCCAAGAGTAAACTCTGGGTTGAACCAATATCGGTCTGGGCTGTCGGGATCAGGCTGAGTAAATACCTCTGCTGTTAGCATCTGTTCCAGGAATCTATCAAAGTGACCCTCAATTTGTCTTTGCCAGTACCCACCTTGAATAGAGGCTTCTATCCGTTCTGGATCATAGAGATTCTTGCCATAGAACTCTCCTCTACCTTCAGCGTTTTTTAGCCATCTATCGGTCCGACGACGCAGATCATCTCTGACTTCGGAGGGCAAAGTGCCTGGAATTTGAGCGTTGACCGAGTGGACTGATGCAAACGCTCTCGGATATATCTCTTTGGTTGTTGGCCAGTCCAAGCATGGCTGCCTGTCCTGCCAAGCTACAAACGGAAGTAGTTGACGGAAGAATTCCCGCGGTATACCGTAGCAATGTAGTTTGAGATGCTCCAATAGCTCCGAAGGAAATTCCCCGCCAGTTGGCTCAACGATCAAGTTGCTTGCCAGTAGATCAAATTCATCTTCGTCATACAGGGGAACATAAACGATATCGGTGAACAAGCCGTAGAGAACATCCCCCTCGGGGCTTGCCCGTCCTAACCATTGGCTGGCGAATTCCTCACCGCCGATGAAGATGAACGTAGCATCACTGGTCAACAAGAGTTCCTTGAGAGACTTGAGGATTTCACGAGCAGTGGCGGGCTCAGTCTTGTCCAGTTCGTCAAACACAAAGACAACGTGAAGTCGGCGCTCAGTAACTCGCTCTACGATGTCGTGCAAGAAATCTCGACGTAACAGCCAACCCAAAAACTTCCACAGAGGAGGGAACCGGCGGGCTAGGGGCTGTTTTTCGAGATGTTTCTCCGTTACCCTTGCATAGGCCAAGTCGTTAATCAGCCGTGCCAGTTCTGCCTCTGCTATTTCGTCATCGTATTCAAGGTACTCCAGTGTGTTTATGGTTTGTCTTGCCTGTTCTTCCGACTGAGATTGAGTGTGAGTATGAGAATAGGTCCCGCTAAGACTGGCTCCCAGTTTGTTTAGCAGGGGTTGTGTTATGCCAGTCTCCTTTGAGACACCAGCTTCGATCTTCTTTTCCACTGCGGTGGATTGCCCAATAACCGTTTTAAACGCTTCAGACGCCGCTTCAGAGACTTTGGCAGAAGTCTTTTGAAAGGCAGTATCCAATTCTGTTTGTAGTACGGATGGCAAACCAGAATACGCACCCATATCAACAACGGCTGCATAAAGCCGACGAATAACCCGTCGCAACAGCTTCTCGACTTTATCGTAATTCCGGGCCAGACTCAATCGGACAGGAATGAGCAAAGCGGGGGGATCTTGGGTAGAAAGCTTCTGGCAAGCTTCGGCAAGGGCAAAGTTGACGAAAGAGGTCTTGCCCACTCCTCGGTAACCGGTGACCAGGTAACTGCCGCGTAGATGACAGATTTCGTCTACCAGTCGGCCCAGCTCAGGCAAGTCTCTGGAAACAACTAGCCGTGCTGTCGGCCTGCCATCCAAGTGAGCCAAACAGTCCTCAAATTGCACTGGTTCAAGTTGCCAAGGTTTCAGTTTAAGCATCCTGGTTCACCGTTGATGTCATTGCGCCAAAGCATTCGTGGAATTAAGCTAGCCTCTTACACTCGACTTTATCCATTTGAGAGTCTTTGAGGAACTCGAAAGCCAAAGGTAAATC
>CAYPOY010000289.1:0-3047 GCA_964412395.1 uncultured Anaerolineales bacterium
CTCCCGCGCCAGCCCGACCAGGCCCAGCAGGCACCCCACCACATATTGGAAAGTGTGGATAGCGAAGGCGACAGTGACCGCCTGATTCGTCTGCACCCCGAAGGGGACTGTCAGCCCATAACGGGCGACGGCGTGGAAAACCCCCACCGCGCCTGGCGAGGAGGGAATCGCCATCCCCAGCCCCACGACACAGACGAGGAATGGAGCGGCCAGTGCCGGGGGCCGGGGTAGAAGAGCCCGCATTATCGCCCAGTAGAAAGCGACCACGCAGGCCCAGGTCACCACCGACTGCGTTAGCAATGCCAGCCCACGTCGCCCGGAACGCAGCGGCGCGAGCCCCTCAAGCAGTTCGTCCAGAGCCCGCATCCACCGCTCACTGTCCAACCGGGGCACCCATCCCAGCACACACCGCGCCACCCGCCGCCCCCAATCCGGCCGGAGAGCCAGGAGCAGCAGTACGGCCGAGGCCACCAGCGCCGCTCCTCCCGCGACCAGGCCAGCGCCCACGGCGCTCCCCGCCTCGCTCAGGAAGGGAGTCACCCCCGCCAGGAGGGCCACCACCATCAGCATGTCCAGGACCCGCTCCACCACGACGGTGGAGAGGGCAGTTGCTATGGAGACCTTCCCCCCCTGTCCGACCACCACTGCCCGGGCGGGGTCCCCCAGCCGGAAGGGGAGTACATTGCTGACCAGGTAGCCGACGTTGGTGACCCAGAAGCAGTGAGACAGGCTCACCTCCGGCCCTAACAACAGCCGCCAGCGGACGGAGCGGGCAAACAGGTAGGCCAGCATCCCCACAGTGGCCGGAATGAGGTAGATATATTCTGCCTGGGCCAGCGTCCCCGCCACCCGGCGCAGGTCAATACCCAGCAGGGCCAGCACCAGCGCTGCCCCACTGATGATCAAACCCACCCAAAACTGCCATTTACGCTTCATGAGAAAAGATTATACGCATCATCCTGATTGGCAGATTATCTGCCGATAAAACCAGAAAATCAGCGTTCATCAGCGTTAATCTGCGTCCCATTTCTTGCTCCCAGGGCCAATCCAGAGTTTTGTCAGTCAACCAGCCTCTGCGACTTGAGTGGTGACGCCGGCCATCAGCAGCCCTAACTGCTCCCTGGTGGCCTGGTCGGCCGGCAGAGTGTCCATAATCTGCCCCTTGTACATCACCGCGATGCGGTCCGAGAGGGCCATAATCTCGTCCAGTTCGGCTGAGACCAGCAGCACGCCGCACCCGGCGTCACGCATACGCACGATCACCTGGTGGATGTATTCGATTGAGCCCACGTCCAGACCGCGCGTCGGTTGATTGGCGATGAGCAGTTTGATCGGGCGTGAGAGTTCGCGGGCGACGATGACTTTTTGTTGGTTGCCCCCCGACAGTTTGGACACTGGAACGTATGGGCTGGGCGTGCGCACGTCGAATTCGCGCACCAGCCGGCGGCCGTTCTCATCTACAGCCTGGTGGTCGAATACGCCGTGCCTGGCAAATGGTGGCAGGTAATAGGTGCACAGCACCAGATTATCGGTGACCGGGAATGGCAGCACCAATCCATGCCGCAGGCGGTCTTCGGGGATGTGGGCCATGCCAGTTTCGATGATCGGGCGAGGTGGTTTGCCCGTCACGTCGTGTTCCACCACCACGACCTGACCACTGTGGACCTGGCGCAGGCCGGTGAGCGCCTCGACCAGTTCAGTCTGGCCGTTGCCCTGCACGCCGGCGATGCCCAGCACTTCACCGGCCCGCACGAAGAAGGATGTGCCACGCACAGTCTCTGCACCCCGATCGTCGAACACGCGCAGGTTATCCACGTGCAACACCTCTTCGCTGGGGTGGGCAAGCCCCTTCTCTACTCGCAGGAGCACCTCCCGGCCGACCATCATTGAGGCCAGCGTGGGCTCGCTGGTCTCAGCCGGAGTGGTCGTGCCCACCACCCGTCCGTCTCGCATCACCGTGATGCGGTCGGCTACGGCGAACACTTCCTTGAGTTTGTGCGTGATGAAGATGATGGACACACCCCGTGAGGCCAGTTCGCGCATGATGCGGAAGAGATCGTCGGCTTCTTGCGGCGTGAGCACGGCCGTCGGCTCATCGAGAATCAGAATGTCTGCCTTGCGATACAGGGCCTTGACGATCTCCACGCGCTGCTGCACGCCGACCGGCAGGCCTTTTACGTAGGCGTCGGGATCCACATCGAGCCCATACTGGTGCGATAGCTCGCGCACCCGCGCCGCCACGCTGCGCCGGTCGAGCGCCAGCCGGCGCACGGTCTCGGCGCCCAGCATGATGTTTTCGGCCACAGTGAATACAGGGATGAGCATAAAGTGCTGATGCACCATGCCGATGCCCTGCGCGATTGCATCTTTGGGATTGCGAATGTCTACCTGCCTGCCATCGAGGAAAACCTCGCCTGCATCGGGCTCATACAGGCCGTAAATGACGTTCATCAATGTAGTCTTGCCCGCGCCGTTTTCGCCCAGCAGGGCGTGAATCTCGCCCTTGCGCAGATCGAAATCCACGCGGTCATTAGCCAGTACGCCGGGGAAATGTTTGGTGATGCCTTTCGTTTGAAGGGCCAGGCTCATCTGTCACTCCGTTCAGAAACCAGGTTTTTCGGAAAAAACCTGGTTTCTCCGCTATTTCTCATACGGCACCCCGTCGGCTGCGGGCGGGGTGGTCTTGCCGATTATGCCTGTCAATATGAGCATCGTCAGCAAGTAGGGTACCAGGCCAACGACGTAGGCTTGCTGCAGGAAGGCCCACTGAGCCGGGATCTGCTCGCGGAAGAATTGCAGGTTGATCTGGAGCGCCTGTGCCGCACCGAAGACGAGCGCGGACGCCCAGGCACCGAACGGTAACCAGTTGCCGAAAATCATAGCCGCCAGCGCGATGAACCCGCGCCCGTTGGTCATCAGTGGCTCGAACGACGGCACCGACTCCAGTGTGAAGTACGCGCCGCCCAGGCCAGCGATCATCCCGCCGATGATCACGTTGGCATATCGCATACGTGCCACGTTGATGCCCACCGTGTCGGCAGCGCGGG
>CAYPOY010000289.1:3057-6893 GCA_964412395.1 uncultured Anaerolineales bacterium
CGCCCGCGTGCGCAGCCCCCAGCGCATATAGAACAAAACAAAGTGGGTGACCAGCACCAGCACAATCGCGCTCACCGCAATCGGCTGCTGCTCAAAGATGCTCGCAATGGGCAAGTCGGCCAGCAGAGGAATGTGAAAGCGAGGCAGTACGCCCGGCGCGTGAGGTACCTGTCCGCCAAAGATGCTTCCCTTCTCAAAGAACAACTGCCGGTTCAGAAAGCCGGTGATGCCAATGGCCAGAATGTTGATCACTGTCCCGCCGATGATTTGATCTACCTTGTATGTCACAGACAGGACGGCGTGCAGCAGCCCCGACAACCCACCGGTGAGAATGGCTGCTACCACGCCGATGATCAGGCTGGGTATAGCGGACACGCCCAGGATCGTGTTGAAGTAGATGGCAGCAAACCAGCCGAAGAAGGCGGACGCCAGCATCATTCCTTCGATGCCGATGTTGACCACGCCGGCACGTTCGCAGTAGATACCGCACAGCGCGCCCAGGGTAAGCGGCGTGGCCACTGAGACGGTGGTCGCCAGCATGCTCATCACAATGACGATCGGGGAGACCTCTGTTCCACCGACCAGCACAACCACGCCGATGAGAATCAGGATAATCAGAGCGATGAATCCGAAACGTCGCCAGTCCATATAAACCTCCTCAGCCGCCCCAGCCCCGCGTGAGCACCAATCGCTCCTCGCGAGCGCGGACGCGATAGATCCAGCGGATGATCGCGTCGGCCGCGACGAAGAGCAGGATAAGTGCCTGAATGACCGAGATGACATCCACCGGAATCTGGGTGAGGAACTGCATACGGGTCGCGCCGTTGCGCATCGCGCCAAATAGCAGCGAGGCCAGCACTACGCCCAGTGGGTGTGTCTTGCCCAGCAGCGCAATCGCAATCGCGTCGAACCCGTAGCCGACGGAGAAGCCCAGTTCGTGCCGGTAGTTGAGCGCGGTCACCTCAATCGCGCCGGCCAGCCCGGCCAGCACGCCCGACAGCATCATCGTGACCACGATAGTGCGAGGCACACTCACGCCAGCGTAGCGGGCCGCGTCGGGGTTAGCTCCCGCAGTGCGAATCTCGAACCCCAGCGTGGTCTTCTGTAAGACCCACCAGACGATGCCGGTCACTATCAACGCCAGAATGAACCCCCAATGTAAGCGAAAACCGGAAAAGACAGGGGAAATCCGTGCACTTTCGGCAATCCTGGGCGTGCGGGCCACTACGTTGAGTGGGCTAGGGTCCTTCATCGGCCCATTGAGGAGAAAACTGGTTATGTTCAGGGCGATGTAATTCATCATAATGGTGTTGATGACCTCGTGCCCACCCATGCTAGCTTTGAGCCAGCCAGGGATAGCCCCCCAGATAGCGCCTGCCAGCATCCCCGCGCCGACGGCCAGCGGTATGTGGATGACGGCCGGTAACGTCACACCCAGCACGTCCGGCAGCGCATAGCCCACCCAGGCCGCCGCCACCGCGCCGAACGCCAATTGCCCCTCTGCGCCAATGTTGAACAACCCGCCTTTGAAGGCCAGGGCCACTGCCAGGCCGGCGAAGATGTAGGGCGTAGCCCACACCCCTGTTTCGCTCAATGCCTTGGCAGATCCAAACGCGCCCTCGAACAGACCCCTGTAGGCAGCGAGCGGCTCCCCTCCGGCGGCCACGATAATCAGCGCGCCCAGCACCAGCGCCGTGAACACCGCCAACAGTGGTACCAGAACGGCGTTGATGGCTGGCTTCAGCCTCTTCAAGAGTATAGGTACGGTTTTTGGAGCGGCTTCCTCTACTGATGTACTCATCTCTACTTCACCTTCGTCATAATGGGGAAGGTAGGGTAAATTGCCAATTTGCCCTACAGGTAGTGAAATGTGAAACGTGAGGAATTTGTGATGCCAAACCCCCACGTTTCACGCGAACCTGAGGTTCGTTCCTTACTCAGGCTTGACTGGCGACACGCCGGTCTCCAACGACCCATCTTTGAGGGCTGCGTCGATTTCCTGGACCTTGGCGTCAACCTCCGCCGGAACGCTATCGGCAAGATCGTGGTAGGGGGCCAGGCCAACTGGGCCTATGTAGTTGCCGCCCGCCGGGAAGTTGCCCTCCTCGGCCATCTTGATCAGGTCAAACGTGCCGGGGGTGAGCAGCTTCATCGCGCTGGTCAGCAGCGCCTTCTGTGCTTCGGGCACGGTGTAGTACTGATCGGTATCCACGCCGATGGCCATCACGCCTGCATCAGCGCAGCCGAGCAGTGCACCATTGCCGGTCTTGCCGCCCGCGCCGAATACGACGTCCACGCCCTTATCAATCATCGAGAGGGCGGTCGTCTTGCCCCACTCCGGGTCGGTGAAGGTCTTGTCGAAGCCCACGTCATTGTGGTAAACGACGCTCACTTCGACGTCCGGGCGGACGTACTTGGCTCCAGCGCGGTAGCCTTCGCCAAAGCGCCACACCGGTGGAACGGCATCAGTGCCACACACGGAGCCGATCTTGCCGCTCTTGCTCATCAGCGCGGCCAACGCACCGGCCAGGAAACCCGACTGATCTTCGGGGAAGTTCAGGCCAACGACGTTCTCTACTTCGGCGCCGGGGGCCTGGGACTGATCTACGCCGATGAATTTGACGTCGGGGTACATGGGGCCGGCCTCCAGGGTCGCCTCGCCCAGCGCAAAGCCCACCGTCACGATCACGTCGAACCCGGCATCGCCGAACTGGGCGATGTTCTTGCCATAGTCCTTCGAGTCGGTCGTCTCGATGTACTGGACGAGTGCTCCCAATTCTGCCTCGGCCTGCTTCACGCCTTCCCAGGTGGACTGGTTGAACGACTTGTCGTCAATCTTGCCCACATCGGTCACCAGGCCCACGCAGAAAACTTCTTCCTTGGGACAATCTTCTACGCTGAGTTCGGCCGGGGCCTTGGGGCCGCAGGCCGCCAGCAGTGTCACAACGGTCAGCAAACTCATACCTGCCAAAAGTAACTTACGCATTTCGATTCTCCTCCATTACACAAATTTGGTAACAAGTTTGGTCTACCTCCACTACGAGCCTGGTCAACGCATTTTTTCTGTACCACCCCCCTTTCTTTGCCTGTCTGCAAAACTAACCATCTGCCAGTCATGACAAGCCTATTATAGTCAAAGCGGGAATAAAGACAAGCAAGGCATCCCGGCGCTTGCCCGCCTTGACATCCAACACTTTTACCGTATACTAAATGATGTTATAATATAGGCAATTCAACTGCCCCCAGGTACCTGCCAATATGTGAAAGGAGGTGATGCCACAGGATCCTACTCTCTCATCTGCTCGTATACTGATCTAGTGTGTGCAACCATTCCAAGAACAAAAGGAGAAGACAGATGAAAACCATGCGCGTTCTGAGTGCCATACTGGCACTGATCCTGATCGCTGGCCTGGTAGCGTCGTGTGGTGCACCAGCGACCGAGGCACCGACCGCGGCGCCGCCGGCTGAAGCCAAGCCCCTGATCATCGGCACAACCGACTCCGTCACCGACCTCGACCCGGCCCAGTCCTACGACTTCCACACCTGGGAGATCCACCACAACACGATGGACACACTGCTGACCTACAAGCCGGGAACGACCGAACTGCAACCCGGGCTGGCCGAATCGTATGAGGTCAGCGACGATGGCCTGGAGTACACCTTCAAACTGCGCCAGGGGCTCAAGTTCCCCGATGGCACCGACTTTAACGCCGACGCCGTCGTCTGGTCCATCAACCGCGTCATGCGGCTGGAGGGCGACCCCAACTGGCTGGTGACTTCCTTCGTGGATCACGTCGAAAAGGTAGATGACTACACCGTCAAGTTCGTTCTAGCGG
>CAYPOY010000290.1:0-6878 GCA_964412395.1 uncultured Anaerolineales bacterium
CCACTCCCACTCCCTTCCCCCCGACCAGCGCCAGCCCGCTCGGCCCCTGGGAGCCACTGCCGACCGATGGCCTGCCCGGCCCCTGGGTGAGCGACATCAGTTTCGCCACGCCGGAGATCGCCTTCGTCGTCGCGGACGGCGACGTCTACCGCTCCGACGATGGCGGAGCGACGTGGGTGGAGTCATTTAGCATCTACCGCGCAATACAGAGCATCGCCATCTCGCCGGGGTTCGCTGCCGACCAGACCATCTTCGCCGTGGATGGGGGCAGCCGCTTGTTCCGCTCGACCGACGGCGGAGGGGCCTGGGAGGAGGTGACCCGCATCGCGCAGATCGGCGGTGCTTCTGACGAGGAAGTGTGGCTCTCTATCTCACCTGCCTTTCCTGCCGATCCTACGCTGTGGGCCAGCTCCATAGGGAACGCGTACCGCTCGACCGACGGCGGACTGACCTGGGAGCTGTTTGACTCCAGCACCCTGGATGCGCTGAACTACCGCACCGCCGAATGGTCGCCGCTGCCAGCAGGGCTCCTGCACCGGCCAACCATTCTGGTCAAGTCCGACGCGACACTGCTACTGGGCACGATGCGCGGGCTGTACCGCTCCACCGACGGCGGTGCGACGTGGGCCGAGGCAAACGCCGGCTTACCTCGGTCTGCCGTGGGGCTGGTGACAATTGCCTCTGACGGCACGATCTACGGCGGTGGCAGCGGCGACCCTCGGCTGTTCCGGCTGCAGGCAGATGGCACGCGCTGGGAACCGCTGGGTCTGCTGCCGGAGCTGGAGAATGGCGTCGGAACGGTCTCAGTGCGTGATATGGCTGTGGTCGGCAGCGCCGGTGCACCACCTGTGTTGGTCATCACCACCTACGACGGGCTATTTGTCTCCCGTGACGGCGGCGCGACCTGGGATCGTATGGAGGGCGCAGGATTGCCTGGGGTTGACTTCTCCTATCCGCTGCCGCTGCTTTCGGCAAACTTTGCCCAGGATCAGACGGTACACATGGCCTTCCGGGGTAGGGTCTACCGGAGCGACGACGGCGGCGATTCCTGGGTGATGGTGGAGGGGGTGTCGGATGTGGTGAAGCTGATCGAGGCACCCCACCAGCGGCTGATTGGGTTGGCTCCCCGCGCCGTCTACGAGTGGGACCCGGCCCTGGGTGGGGAGTGGACGCGTTATCCTGCCGATTTTGGTGAAAGGACGCCCACCGTTCTCAAACTGCTGTCGGCCCGTTTCGTCACTGACCTGCTGGCGGTGGCGATAGTGGGCGGCGATGTCTATCTCTCGGAGGACGGCGGGCGGGCCTGGACAGTGGCTGGGCAATGCATCTTTGGCCGGCTCCCCTACTTGATCTCCCCCCGCTTCGATACCGACCACGCCATCTATGCTTTCGACGGCGCGGTGGCCTACGTCTCCACCGACACAGGCAGGACGTGGGTCGAGGCTGGCGAGGGGTTGCCCACCTGTGAGTACGATAGCCCCGAGTGCGGCTTCGAACTGCTATGTGCCGAGCGCTCCGACGGCGGCTACACCATGTATGCCTCAGTCCGCCACGATTTTCACACCCGAATCTGGGGAGCCCGCACGATAGCGAGATGAGACAAATGACGCTTGACGTTTGACGCAACTGACGCAACACGAGCTATGGGTTTCCTGACTCCTCTCTCACTACTCTTTGCCGCATTGAGCGTCCCCATCATCTTGCTCTACATGCTCAAACTGCGGCGGCGGGACGTGCTTGTCTCCAGCACGCTGCTCTGGCAGCGCCTCCTGCGCGACCGGGAGGCGAACGCGCCCTGGCAGCGTCTGCGGCGTAATTTGCTCCTGCTCCTGCAACTGCTCATCCTGGCGCTGCTGACGCTGGCGCTGGCACGGCCTTTCGTACATACCCCGACTGTCGTCGGCGGCAGCGCGGTCGTGCTGTTGGATGCTTCGGCCAGCATGCAGGCCACAGATGTTTCCCCCACGCGCTTCGAGGCTGCCCGCCGAGCAGCACAGGAGATTGTCTCCGGGCTGGGGGCGGGCGACGTGGCGACCATCGTCGCCGTCGGTCCCCGGCCCCAGGTGTTGGCTTCGGCGACGAATGACCGGGCTCTACTGCGCCGCACCCTGGAGGACGCTGTGCCCACCAGCGGCTCCGCTGATTGGGAGGCCGCCTTCGCGCTGGCGTCTGCGGGTCTGGCCGGCGCGCAGGAACCTCGTGTGGTCATCATCTCCGATGGTGCTCTGCCGGAGACGCTGCCCCCACTGCCGGGCGAGGTGCGCTTTGTGGGGGTGGGGGGCGCGGGGAACAACCTGGCCATAACCGCCTTGGCGACGCGGGAGGGGCCTGCTGGCCCGCAGGCATTTCTTCGTGTAGTCAATTATGGAAACATCGGTGATGCAGATGCCGAGCCGCTGGTCGAGTTCTCCGCCAATGGTGTGCTCTTCGACGCCCATCGCCTGCTCGTTCCGGCCCACGGCAGCGCCGACCTGACGCTCACTGATCTGCCCTACGACCTGCAGGTCTTGCAGGCGTGCCTGGCCCTTGGAGGTGAGGACGCGCTGTCGCTTGATGACACCGCCTGGGCGGTGCACGCGCCTCCCGTCTCCGGGCGGGTGTTGCTCGTCTCCGGCGGTAACCTCTTTCTGGAGCGGGCGTTGGGCGCGCTGCCAGGCGTCGAGTTGGTGCGGCTGGCCCCCGACCAGCCTCTGCCCATAGAACCCTACGACCTCTACGTCTACGATGGCGTGGTCACTGGCACGCTTCCCACCGGCAACCTGTGGCTCATCGGGCCTCCCTCCCTCCCCCTCACAGGGGGGGCTGGGGGGGGTATAGGGGGCTTCTTCACCGCCACGGCGATCACTCGCGTTATGGACGACGATCCGCTGCTGCGCTACGTGGACCTGAGCACCGTCCACGTCCTGCAGGCGCGCGCGGTGGTGCCGCCGCCTGGGGCGCGAGTGCTGGTCGAGGCCGATGGTGGCCCGCTGCTCTTCGTCGCCGAGCGACCGGAGGGGCGGCTGGCGGTGCTGACCTTCGACCTGCACGACTCCGACCTGCCGCTGCAGATCGCCTTCCCCATCCTCACCGCCAACCTGGTCGATTGGCTGCTACCTCGGGGTGCGGTGCGTCTCCCCGTCACCATCCGCCCCGGCGATCCTGTCCCCATCCAGCCCGATCCCGAGACCACGGGGATCGTCATCACCGCGCCGGATGGCACCCGCCACGCGCTCCCGGTTGGAGAGGAGCTTCCCGTCTTCGCCGCCACCGATCAACTCGGCGTCTACCTGGTCGAGCAATTGGACCAACCCGGCATTTCCGATCACGTCCTGCAATCCGCAGTTCTGGCCGTCAACCTGTTTGACGAGGCCGAATCGAACATCGCGCCACGAGAGGTGGTGCGGGTGGGGCAGGCGGAGGTGGTGACTGCGACGAGGGAGGAGGAAGGCCGCCGCGAGTTCTGGCCCTGGTTGGCTGGCGCGGCGCTGGGTGTGCTCGTCGTCGAGTGGTGGGTCTATCAGCGGGGGACGTCTATTCCTTGACCGACCAGATTCGTCGGTCTTCACGCTCGGTGTGCGCGAATCTCGCGGAGGCGTGGAGGAGACGGCGCTACGAGGGCTCTTTCGTGTACAAGCTCAATGACTCGGAGGCTGAAGCGGCGGAGACTCGGACCTGGCTGGAGTTTTCCGCCAAGTGCGGCTACCTGGAAGCGGAGGCTGCCCGCTTGCTGTACAAGGAGTACGACCGCATCCTGGGGAAACTTGTGATGATTCAGCAGCCGGAGAAATGGGTGATTGGGGGCAAGGGTACAGGGAGGCGGGGGGACAAGGGGGCAAGGCAACAAGGAGATCAGGGGAGGATTCTCCGTGTTCCCTTGTCTCCAGGTCTCCTTGTCACCTGAACTCAGATGATTTTCACACAACCATTCCTGTTGCTATTGCTTCCACTCGTGGTTTACTTTGTCTACCTGGGCCGGCCGATGGGGCGCTACGGTCGTGGGCGAGCCTGGGCTGCACTGGTTCTGCGCTGCCTGATCGTGGTCATGGTCGTCCTCAGCCTGGCCGGGACCCGGTCTGTCCACGGCGGCGACGAACTGGCCGTCGTTTTCCTGGCGGATGCCTCCGACAGCGTCCCGGGGCCGGAGCACGAGCGGGCGCTGGCCTTCGTCGAGGATGCGCTGGCGGCGATGGGGCCTGATGACCAGGCAGCGCTGGTGCTCTTCGGGGCCGACGCGCTGGTGGAGCGCCCGATGATGGGCGGCGGTGAACTGGGAGGAATTGCCTCTATCCCCCGCACCTACCAGACCGACCTGGAGGGGGCGATCCGGCTGGGGATGGCCCTGTTCCCCTCCGGCGCAGCCCGGCGTATGGTCGTCCTCTCCGACGGTCGCCCCACGCTGGGCGAGGCCGAGCAGGCGGTACGGTTGGCCCGTTCGCAGGGGGTGCAGGTGGATGTGGTGCCGCTGCTCCCTCCCCTCGTAGGGGAGGGCCGGGGAGGGGTCGAAGCCTGGCTCTCCGAACTGTCTGCCCCTGACCGGTTACACCAGGGCGAGGAGTTCACCCTCTCCATCACCGCCTCTGCCACGGCCGGGATGGAGGCTGTGCTGACTGTCCTGGCCGGGGAGAAGGTCGTGGCGCAGGAACAGATGCACCTGAACCCGGGCTCCAACACCTTCGCCATTCCCCTCATGGCCGGCGAACCTGGATTCACCTCCTTCCGCGCCTACCTCACCCCCGCCGCCGATACCTACCCGCAGAACAACGGGCTCTCCGCCTTCATGCTCGTTGAGGGGCCTCCGCGTGTCCTCGTCGTCTCCGCTGACCCTGCCGAAAGCGATCCCCTACAGGCCGCGCTGCAGGCCGCCGGTCTGGTGGTAGAGGAGAGCACTCCTGGCGCGCTTGCTTCTGACCCGGCCGCCATGGTCGAGTACGCCGCTATCGTGCTGGTGGACACGCCTGCCCAGGCGCTCTCCCCCCGCGCGCTGGCTGCGCTCCAATCCTACGTGCGCGACCTGGGCGGTGGGCTGGTGGCGGTCGGTGGGCCGCACGCTTATGGAGTGGGGGGCTGGTACGGCACACCGCTGGAGGAGACCCTCCCGGTCGAGATGACCATCCACGACCTGGAGCGGTTCCCGCCGATGTCCATCGTCGTCGTGATTGACAAATCGGGCAGTATGGCGGCGCAGGAGGGTGGGGTGCAGAAGATCCGTCTGGCCGGGGAGGCGGCCGCCCGCGTTGCCGAACTGATCACCGAGCTGGACGAGATCACAGTCATTGCCTTCGACGACCGCCCGGCCGACGTCATCGGCCCCCTGCCTGGAAGCCAGCGGGAGGAGGTGGCAGACCAGGTGATCCGCCTCCAGGCTGGCGGCGGCGGCATCTATGTGCGTGAGTCTCTTCAGGAGGCCTTGGGCTACCTGGCAGATTCCGGCAGGCCCGTCCGTCACATCATCCTCCTGGCCGATGGCTCCGACTCCGAGCACCAGCAGGGTGTGCGGGAATTGGTCGAGGAGGAGATTGCTGCCGCGGATATCACTCTCAGCACCGTCGCCATCGGGGCCGGGCAAGACCTGCGCTTCCTGGAGAAGATCGCCGCACTGGGCAACGGGCGCTACCACTTTACCGACCGGGCTGCCAACCTGCCGGTCATCTTTGCCGAGGAGACGCAACTGGCGATGCGCTCCTACATCGTCGAGGAGCCGTTCTATCCTCAGCAGACCTCCCTCAGCCCGATCATCACCTCCATCGAGGCAGTGCCGCAACTGGCCGGTTACGTGGCCACCACGCCCAGGCCGGCCGCTCGCGTGATTCTCTCGACCCACCAGGACGATCCGCTGTTGGCGGCCTGGCAGTACGGGCTGGGCCGCTCCATGGCCTGGACCTCCGACGCAACTGGCCGCTGGGCGCAGCGATGGGTTGAATGGGATGGCTTCTCTCGCTTCTGGGCCCAGGCAGTGCGCTGGACGGTTGTCGAGCGGGCCGACGTGCCGGTGGAGGTGGCGGTCGCGCTGGAGGGGGAGGCGGCCCACGTCACGGTGGACGCGGTAGATGAGAGCGGGAACTTTGTCAATGGGTTGGACGCGAGTGTGAGTGTGGTGGGGCCGGATGGAGAGCCAGCGCTGGTGGAGTTGGCGCAAACCGCGCCGGGCCGCTACGAGGGGGTGTTCGTGCCCCAGGCGGAGGGGGCCTACCTGATGCGGCTGACCGCCCCCCTCCCTGGTGAGGGGGGAGAGGAGGCGGTGGCGCTCACCACTGGCTGGGTGATGGGCTACTCGCCCGAGTACGCCGCACTGGAGGGAGATCCGGCGTACCTGGCGTGGTTAGCCGAGCTGGGAGGTGGGGCGGTGCTGGAGGAGCCGGCCAGGGCCTTCGCCCACACGCTACGGGGGGAGGGTACCACCCGCGACCTGTGGCCCTACCTGCTGGGGCTGGCGGCGCTGCTGTGGCCTTGCGACGTGGGAGTGCGCAGGCTGGCGTTGGGGCGACGCGACCTGGAGCGGGCCTGGGCCTGGGTGGTGGCGCGCACGCGGTTCCAGAAGGCTCCCTCCCCTGTTGGGGGAGGGCGGGGGGAGGGGGCTCCCTCTCCCGTTGGGGGAGGGCGGGGGGAGGGGGTTCCCTCGCCAGTGGGCCGGCTCTTCCAGGCCAAGTCCCGCGCCGAAGAACGCAGGCCGGCAGTGGGTATGGCTCCTGAGGTGGCACCTCTGCCAGCCGAGCAGCCGCCGGCCCCCACGCCACCCCAGGTGGCTCCCTCTCCCGTTGGGGGAGGGCGGGGGGAGGGGTCTGCCGAGGGAGAGACATTGGCCGGGCAGTTGCTCAGGCGCAAACGGAAGCGCAAGGAGAACGGCGGTAGCGTAAACTAGCATATAACTCCTACGAACCTGATGTTACAGGAGGTGC
>CAYPOY010000291.1:0-6810 GCA_964412395.1 uncultured Anaerolineales bacterium
AGACCTGGTTGACTTCACCCGAATTCCCGACAGCCAGGTCGAGGTCACCGTCCCCGTCCCAGTCCCCCCAGGCCACGCTAGAGGTGTGCTTCCCGTCGCCCGTGGACTCCCAGGCCAGGCTGAGGCTTCCCCCCTCGTTCTCGTAGACCTGGTTGACTTCACCGTAATAATTCCCGACGGCCAGGTCGAGGTCGCCATCCCCGTCCCAATCCCCCCAGGCCAGGCTAGAGGTGAACATTGTCTCCGTACCAACAGAGATGAAGTCCGTGCCCAGGTCGGCGCGGGCGGGGCGAGGCGTCAGACAGAGCCAGAGGGTGCCCAGGCTCAAACCGACCAGAATACCGGCGACGCCGGCCTGCCAACGTCGGTGGGTTGTGCTGCTATTCATGGGTTACCTCCGTAGGACGTGAAACGTGATGCGTGATGTGTGAACGGTACTCCATCGCCGTCTGGCTGGCAGGGTAGACCAGCCACAGCAACCGCGTGCCGGCCCGCAGATAGTCGGCGACCTTCTCGTGAATCCCCTGGGCCGTCTCTGAGGGGGAGATGATCTCGATCACCAGGTCAGGAGCGATGGCCCAGAACCACTCCGGCTCTCCTTCGGGAGGGATACGATCTCGGCGCACGAAAGCCACGTCCGGGGCACGGATCGTCAGCAGCTCGGCCTCCAACTCGAAGCCAGGCTCGGCAGTATAGACCTCGCCCAGACCATACTCCTCAACACAGCCTCCCAGCGCACGGTCCAGACGGGAAGCAAACTTTCCGTGACGGGTGCTTGCTGGTGTCATCATGATCAACTCTCCCTGTACCAGCTCGTAGCGGTTCTCGTCGTCGGCCAGGGCCAGCAGGTCCTCCGCCGTCCAGATTTTCTTTTCTTGCGGCGTCTCCCGCTGCACCGGCGCTGGAGCAGATGCCGCCGGAGCCGGGCGCGTTACCTCCACCACATCCTGAGACATTGGCTTACCTCCTGATAGCACAAACTGCCTTACTTCTGACCTGCATCCACAGACTGTCCCCGGCTTGACGGTGGCCGGGCCCTGATGAAAACAGCATCCCTTTTTGCTCCCACAACACTACAACGAATTGGGAAACCAACGAATTCTCTCCCACTCAGCCATTCGTTTTATTCTAAATTCGTTGTCGTGTCCCCCAGCAACCGCTCTTCCGAGATAACTCGTTTCACGTCTCACGTTTCACGTTTCACGTTTCACGCCTCACGTTTCACGTCTCACGTTTCACGTTTCACGTTTCACGTTTCACGTCTTCACGTCCCACTCACCACTCCATCCCACCGCGAACCGCCTCTATCCTGCCGTCCCGTTCCCTCTCGACCGCCGGCAGGTCGAGGATGGTGATCCTCCCGGCCTCATACTCCACCAGCCCCCGTTTGCGCCAATCCCGCAGGATGCGGTTGATCCACTCCCGGCGGGCGCCGACGAGCGACGCCAGGCCGGCCTGGTTCAGGGACAGGTCCAGTATGTACCGTTTCCCCGCTTCTATTTCCTGGCCGAACTGCTCGTTGTAGAACAGCAGGATATGCAGCAACCGTCCGGCAGCGTCGAACTGGGCGATCGTTTCCGCGTAAGCGGCGGTCCAACGCACTTTGCTGGCCAGCAGCCTGGTCATCTCTATCGCCAGGTCGGGTATTTCTCGCATGTGCTGTAGGAACCTATCCTGCGTCATTTCCAGCACTGCGCAGCGCTCTATAGCTTTGGCCGTGGCCGAGCGGGGCTGACTGTCTATAGTAGCAAATTCGCCGATGAAGTCGTAAGTGGAGAAGATATTGATAGAGGTTTCGTTGCCGGAGGGACTGGTCTTGAAGATACGGACTTTGCCCCTCACGACGATGTACAACTCGTGGCCGTGATCTCCCTGGTGGAAGATGATCTCGCCCTTGTCATACTCCCTGAGACGAAAGTCGTCCGCCAAGACCGCCAGGTCTTTTTCTCTGAGATCGGCGAAGAGGGGAACGTTCTTGAGGAGAGCGATTCTCCCGGACAGCGGATCTTTGCGAGATCGTGGGTGCATGGTGTGCCCCCTATTCTGAAGCGTGATGCGTGATGCGTGAAACGTGATGCGTAATTGCGGTTCACGTTTGACGTCCATATTATACACCAAAATTGGTTTGTGTGCCGTGTGGCAAGACACATTCTTTCCGTGCGCTGCAACACAGGTGGGATGTGTCGCAGGGCATAGACTGTTTTGGTCAACGATGGTATGATGAGCGTGAAACGTGATGCGTGGCTGGTTACGTTTGACACTTGACGTTTCACGTTTCACGAACGGTGCACACAATGAACACTTTTTTACCGCCAGAGCCACCTGGAGATCGTGCGCGTGGTGGTGGATCAGACGCTGCACCTCCTGGTGCTGGTGGCGCTCGCCGTGTTTCTCGTTGGGGTGTGAAGCAAGATATGACATCGAATAAAGAGGATTAAACGAATTGGCGTTGGGGCCAATGTCCCACTTAACCTCGCAACTGCGGTACAAGTCCGGTTAATCCTCCTGATTCGTTGTCATATTCAGGCCAAGGGTGGATGCGCTGAGGTCGCTGCACCAGCAGGCGAACGGCGACGTAGGATGAAGCAATTATTCGGAGTACTTGCGTAGGAACTCATCCGGCGTCAGGCACTCGAACAGACGCTGCCGGGCGGCCGCCTGCTGCACCAACTCGCGGTTGGCCAAAACGAAGCATTCGGCCCGGCCGCGCAATGCCGTCAGATAGATGCCTATGTCCTCACGAGGGATGTCAGCCTGGGCTTCCAGTTCACGCTTTTCGTCTACCGAGACGATAACATACTCGATAGAATAGTCCTGCCATATCCGGCTGAGCAGGTAGCCTGTCCAGTCTTTGCCTCCCGTGCGCCGCCCCACACGCCGGATTTGCGCCACCAGTTCATCAGAGAGGATCAGCGTCACGTCGGGGTGATCTACCAGGGCGTGCAAGACACGCTTCTCGGGGCTATCGGGGTCGAGGAAACCGAGGATGAATACGTTCGTATCCAGCAACAGCCGCGATGGAGGTACTACCATTCCTGAGCCAGTTCACGTTTGGCCTCGCGCACCAGGGACAACACCTGCTCACGCGTGGTGTAGCCGCTGCGCTCGAACGCAGTGCGCATCAGCGCGCTCAACTCTTCCCGCGACAGCGGTTCTGGCGTGTCCACCTTGCGCAGGTAGACCAGCCCTGGCCTCAGCGGAAATACGAGTACCCGGTCGCCCTCGTGCAGGCCGGCTAATGATAGTAGCCCCTGGGTCAACGCCAGTCCCCCGCCTGGATCAACCTGGAGTACAGCAGGCTTTACGTGAGTCTCTGTTGCCATCTCATCATCTCCCGCGCTGCAAGGTCCAAATTCATTTTAACACAGTTTACCTGGCCTGGCAATCAAGAACGGGATGCGCGGGACGCATGAAGCGTGAAACGTGAAGCGCTCTCCCGTCCGACCTGCTTCACCTGGTTGAGGATGATGGCACCCCCTTGGGCCCGCAGATGTCGCCACGCCTGCTGGGCCGACCACCACGGGAACTGGACCCAACCCTCGATGACGTGCTGTTGCACCTCCAGCTATTTCTTGTCCACAGTGTGATACGCTCATCATAATGGGACAGACTTTCAACCATTTGGTCATCCGCAGGTTCTAAACTACGCCCACTTTGACCGTCGGCCTGGCCTGTGGTATACTCGATTGGAAGCATGTTAAACAGTAGACAACATACAGTAAACGGAATATCTCTCCCCGTCTACTGTCTACCGCCTACTGTTACCAGGAGGCAGTATGTTGGACGACAGAGTACGTGTGACCCTGTTCTGGTTCACCATCGGCATGATAATACTCGTCGCAATCGTGGCGGTCGTTACCCTCCTGCGAGCGTGTGTGGGGCCTGGGTCGGTGGAGCCTCCTCTGGCGATCCGCCCCGCCGAGATCAGCCTGTGCACCGATGAGCAACGCCAGTTCGTCGTCAAGGACGACGTTGAGGTCATATGGAGGGCCACAGGGGGCACTATCGGCGAGAGTGGCCTCTTCACCGCCGGTGATGCTCCGGGCGACTACGCCATCACAGCCATCCGAAGCAAACCGCGCCAGGTAGCCAAGGCCATCGTGCATGTCGTTACCTGCACTCCGACACCCACGCCCGCACCGTCCCCCACCGCCACCCCCCCCCCCCACCCCCCCCCCCCCCCCAACCCCCCCCCCCCCCCCGCGGGCCCCCCCCCCCCCCCCCCCACCCCCCCGGGCGACGTGGGCTCCTACGAGAGAGGATCTCCTGTCGAGGGAGTTCCCGCTGGTGTGGACATCCGCGCCGCCAGTGTGGGCAGCGACCTGCGAGTAGACCTTCAGCCCACCACAGGGGTGCCAGCGGAATTGACCGGCTGGGCCACCGAGGGTGAGGCGATGCTGTGGATCTCCCTCTACGAGCCTATCCCCAACCCCCCACCGTATACCGACTGGCTCTTCGCGCTCGACCTGGATGGTGACACCGCCACCGGCCGTCCCGTCGGTTCAGCGCGCATCAACCCCGACATAGGAGACGAGGCAATCGTCGGCGTCTTATACAGCCCCGCCAGTGGTGAGTACGCCCCCTACTTCCTGGTGTGGGACCCGGCACAAGGGAACTTGACGGACGGGCCAGACGTGGTACGTTTCATCCTGAGCGAGTCGCGCACGCTGATCGGGCTGGCCCTGCCGTTGGAAACGCTCACTCAGACAGCGGCGCAGGTCGCAGGCATGACCATCGCGCCCGAGGCCGTGAAGGGCCGGGCGGCGGTGCTCTCCTTCGCAGGGGAACAGGCGGTGGTAGACTTTTACCCCGACCGCTCCGAGTAGGTGAGTGGTATATTGGCAAGTTGGGAATGGGTAGATTGGTTCCCGTGGTGAGTACTAGAATGCAGCGCCAGCGCTGATGCTACAGCGTGGTCAATACTTCTTCGATGCGCTCCAGCGCCCAGTCCAGCTCCTCTTTCGTAATGACCAGCGGTGGTGCCAGGCGGATGACGGTCCCATGGGTATCCTTGACCAGGACACCCCGCTCCTTCAGTGCCTCGCAGAAGCGACGGGCCCCTCCAGCCTCCGGCTTGAGCACGATGCCGACCAGAAGCCCCTTGCCCCGGCAAAGCGCCACATGGGGGCTCCGAATCTCCCGCAGGCGGGCCATCAGATACTCCCCCAGCTCGGTGGCCCGCTCGCAGAGACCCTCGTCCACGATGACCTTGAGCGCCTCTCGCGCCACCGCGCAGGCCAGCGGGCTACCTCCGAAGGTCGAGCCGTGGTCGCCCGGCCCGAAGACGCCTAACACCTTCCGCGAGGCCAGCACCGCTGAGACCGGATACATTCCACCCGAAAGCGCCTTGCCCAGCGTCACCACGTCCGGTCGCACCCCCTCGTGCTCGCAGGCCAGCAGCTTGCCGGTGCGTCCCAGTCCGGTCTGAATCTCGTCGGCGATCATCAGTACGTTGTGGTGGGTGCATATCTCTCGCACACGCCGGATGTACCCCTCCGGCGGGACGACGACGCCACCTTCACCCTGCAGAGGCTCGACGAGGAAGGCCACTGTGTTGGATGTGATCGCCCGTTCCAGCGCATCGGCGTCGCCGTAAGGAATCAGTTTGAAGCCGGGCGTGAAGGGGCCGAAGCCATCACGGTACTGCTCATCCGGCGAGAAACTGACGATCGTGATCGTGCGTCCATGGAAGTTGCCGGTACAGGTGATGATCTCCGCCTGATCATCTGATACGCCCTTGACCACATAGCCCCATTTACGAGTCGCCTTAAGCGCCGTCTCCACCGCCTCCGCGCCGGAGTTCATCGGCAGCACCATCTCGTAGCCGATCAACTCACACAATTCCTGCGCCAGCAGCGGCAGTTGGTCATTGCGGAAAGCCCGCGAAGTCAACGCCAGCTTCCGGGCCTGCTCGACCATCGCCCGCACGATGCGAGGGTGACAGTGGCCCTGGTTGATCGCCGAGTAGGCCGAGAGGCAGTCCAGGTACTTGTGCCCCTCCACGTCCCAGACCCAGACTCCCTCTCCCCGCGTGATGACAACGTCGAGCGGTTTGTAGTTATGAGCGTTGTACTGATCCTCCAGTGCGATGTAATCATGTGTGCTCAGTGTGTTCACCTTTCACTCCCCGGTTGCAGGTTGTAGATTGCGGGCTGCAAGGCATATTACCACAACTTGGTAAATTGGGAAACCGGCAAATCGGCGACCGGCACCGGTCGGGGTGAGGGAAGCGGGGAGATGGGCGCTGCCTCCTACGACTGTCACAGGGTTGTGGTATAATAGAGACACTATGCTGGAGTTCGAGACTCAGGGCAGCCCGTGCCTGCTGGACCTGGACGAGTTCAAAGACCCCTTTGCCTACCGGCTCAAGGCGCAGGAAAGAGATGAAACCGTCGAGCGCAGGGTGGACCTGGTGGAGACGTTCACCTATCTGCTGGGAATTACCGTGACAAAGATGCGGGAGTTCGTGGCGCAAGATGGCATCTTGCGCTACAGGGCAGTGCTGGGCGACAAAGACGGGAAGCGCGTGGCCATCGTGTGGCGGCCCGTGAACGACCTGGAGGACGATGAAGCGGCGCTCTTCGCAGACCAGGCCTTCATTGAGCATACCATCCTGCACGCGCTGCTGGGCGACCCCTCCCCGACCCTCCCCCGCGAGCGGGGAGGGAGCACCCCCACCCCAGCCCTCCCCCGCGAGCGGGGAGGGAGCAAAGCCAGACCGGTTGCTGGTGAACGGCCAGTGTTTCGTCGAGAAGGCGGAGGCGATTGCGCCGGAGTTCAAACGGAGGATGTTCAATGGACAGATTTGAG
>CAYPOY010000292.1:0-6782 GCA_964412395.1 uncultured Anaerolineales bacterium
ATCGGAGGGCTTGGTCGGAGACCTTCGCCCAACCGGAGAGCAGACCTTTGCCCAACCGGAGGGCTCGGTCGGAGACCTTCGCCCAACCGGAGAGCAGACCTTTGCCCAACCGGGGGGCTCGGTCGGAGACCTTCGCCCAACCGGAGAGCAGACCTTTGCCCAACCGGAGGGCTCGGTCGGAGACCTTCGCCCAACCGGAGAGCAGACCTTTGCCCAACCGGGGGGCTCGGTCGGAGACCTTCGCCCAACCGGAGAGCAGACCTTCGCCCAACCGGGGGGCTTGGTCGGAGACCTTCGCCCAACCGGAGAGCAGACCTTTACCCAACCGGAGACGGACCATGCCTGACGAGCGCCGCCCTGTGTTGAGCGTCGAGGAGGCGTTGGAGCGTATCCTGGCGACCGTGCGTGTCTTAGGGCCGGAGCGCGTGGGTCTGCTGGAGGCGGCCGGCCGCGTGCTGGCTGAGGAGGTCTCCGCCGACCGGGACATCCCCCCGCTGACCAATTCCGCGATGGACGGCTACGCCGTGCGCGGGGCGGACCTGGCCCCCCGCTCTGGCCGGTCTCCGACCGAGTCCAGTGTCCGGCTGCGGGTGGTGGGGGAGATCGCTGCGGGGCACGTGAGCCAGGTGCGGGTGGAGCCGGGGGCAGCGGTGCGCATCATGACCGGCGCGCCGCTCCCCGCTGGTGCCGACACCGTCGTGCGCTTCGAGGACACCCGCCCTTCGACAGGTTCAGGACACCGCCGGGACGGCGATTGGGTCGAGATACTGAAGGCTCCCCCGACCGGTGCGAACGTCCGGCCGGCCGGCGAGGACGTGCACGCAGGCCAGGTCGTGCTACAGCCGGGCAAGGTGCTGCGTCCGCAGGAGATCGGCATGCTGGCAGCGGTCGGGCGACTGGAGGTGGCGGTGGTGCGGCGGCCGCGGGTGGCGATCCTGGCCACCGGCGACGAGGTCGTGCCGCCCGACCAGACCCCCAGCCCCGGCCGGATCCGCGACGCCAACTCCTGCATCGTCGCCGCGCAGGTGCAAGCGTTTGGTGGGCTGCCGCTCCTCCTGGGAGTAGCTCGCGACCGGGAGGAGTGGGTGCGGCAGGGGATGCGGAAGGCGCTGGCCCAGCAGGCGGATTTCATCATCACCTCCGGCGGTGTCTCCGTGGGCAATTTCGACCTGGTCAAGCAAGTGCTGGCGGCCGAGGGGGAGATGCAGTTCTGGTCGCTGAACATGAAGCCGGGGCGGCCGCTGGCCTTCGGACGGATTTGGCTCCCCTCCCAGTGGGGGGGGGCAGGGGGGGGCAGGGGGGGGGTAGGCATACCACTGCTGGGGCTGCCCGGCAACCCGGTGGCGGCGATGATCAGCACCGAACTCTTCGCCCGCCCGGCGCTCCTGAAGATGCAGGGCTTCACCGACTGGTCACGCCCGACGGTGCAGGCGCGCCTGAGCCAGCCCATCGCGCGCAAGGACGGTCGCCGCCATTACCTGCGGGTGCGCCTGCACGAGACAGAGGCGGGCTACGAGGCGACGCTTACCGGCGACCAGGGCTCCGGCATCCTCAACTCGCTGGTGCAGGCCGACGGGTTGGCGGTCATCCCGGAGGAATGCGACCATCTTCCGGCGATGGCAGAGGTGGAAGTCCTTCTATTATCGCGCATCGGATGAGTGATCTTTTGCCCATGTAAGCGAGGCGATTACGTGTGAAACCAGAGCATAACTTGCCCTTCGATGGAGAAGGCTATCATGCCCGACTTGACGGCGCTGCTAACGTGCTATGGGAACCATTGTGGCGGCTTTGCACCAAACTACGGCCTGTCGAGCGCGTGCTGTTGACCAGTTCACCGTTGCGTCGGCTTCACTTTGTGCATCATGGTGGCGGCTCCTATCTCAGCACACCGCATACACACAGCCGTTTGCAACACACTCTGGGTGTCTTTTCGTTGATCGCGCACTTCTGCCCTGAAAATGACCTTTTGCGTGCAGCCGCGCTGCTGCACGATGTGGGTCACGCGCCTTTCAGTCACGCTTTAGAGCCACTGGACGGTGTGGACCACCATCGCTGGACCGTTGACCGCACCTTCTCGTCGCCAATTGCCGACATCCTGATTCAACACAACCTGAACCCACAGGCTGTTCTGGCCTGTATCAACGGCGAATCAACGAACCTCTTGCATAACGATGACGACATCCTGCACGCTGACCATCTTGACTCCTGGGTGCGTAGCGCACAAGTGGGAGGCATCTTGCCTCTACCGGTTCCTGAATTACTCGCCCGGCTACGTTCGAGAGGCTCATACCTTGACACTGACATTGAGACCGCCGAGTTACTGGTTGACCTCATTGTGGCTGAAGCGCACTTTCACTGCTCCGCTGCCAACCTGGGGACTAACACTATTCTAAGACACCTGGTACAACAGGTGCTTGATGCGGGGGTGGTGACTACGAATACCCTTGCTACAATGACCGACAACATGGTCGAGCGTGTATTATTCGACACTCCGGTCACGGCAAAGGAGGCCAAGCGTTTATGGTACCAGCCGCATGGTATCGTCGTGCGCCGACTCAGGGACAAAGATGCACCACCAGGTGTCCATATTGTGCAGGTGAATCGCCTTTACCTGGCAATGCCCTTGGCAGACGGTCAAATCGTCACCCAAGTTTCGTCTCGGTCTGCTGCGTTGGTGGCTGGGGCACGACAGTTGCGCGGCACATACGCTGTGTACTGGGCCGAATGTGCCAACTACTGATCTACCAATTCCTTGATTGACCGCTACCAACAAGGGTGGAGGCAAAGGTGATGACAGAGGAACAAGCAGTGGCCTACGAACAACTGCTACGACAGGGGGGTGACCACGTGCTCCGCGAGGCAAGTGCTTACTTCGCAGGTGCAGGACGGCTGCACAATGCATTACGCCGATTGGTGCAACGGCTGGATGTGGAAGACATCCCTTATGCCCTGTTGGGAGGATTGGCTCTTGCCGAACACGGCTATCCCCGGCTGACGGAGGACATTGATCTGCTGATGACCCCCTCTGGATTGGAGCGTTTCCGCCAGCAACTGGTGGGACGGGGATACCGGCCGGCCTTCAGCGGAGCAAAGAAGACGTTCCGCGATACCGAGACAGGCGTGCGCATCGAAATCGTGACCACGGGGGAGTACCCAGGCGACGGATTGCCCAAACCGGTGGCCTTCCCCGACCCAGCGGCCCCAGGGGTGACGGTGGAGATAGAGGGTGTCTGTGTCGTGGCGTTGGAGAAACTGATCGAGTTGAAACTAGCATCGGGGATCAGCGCACCTCACCGATTGCGGGACCTGGCCGATGTGCAGGACCTGATTGCCCGTTTGGATCTCCCGCTGGCACTGGCAGACCGGTTGGACACTTCGGTGCAAGCGGTGTATCGGGACCTGTGGAAAAAGGCACAGGCTGGCAGCCCTGCGGATGTACAAAAGCGATGCCGTTAACGACATTGGGCTCTGGGAAAGGTGGTTAAACGATGGTTAAAGACCCTGGGATGAGAATAGCATCCTGCTTAAGGCCATTGGTCAAAGAATTGAATTTAGATCCATCTGGAACTACATTGGAAGAAATTACTAACATATTAAAAAATCATCCCAACAAAGAAGACATTATTGGGCAAGTGAGAAGTCAAGAAGAGGGTATTCCTTACGAATATCAGTTTGCATGTATTTGCTGGTGGCTAGGAAAGTGTATCCATATACAATTCATAGATCCTCAACCGGAAATTCCGAATCTAAGCAAAATAGATAACATCAAATACCCAGACATTTTCGCAGTTTTTTCATTGAAGAATTCCACGTTTCCCTGTCTTATTCAGGTAAAATCGCACTACAAAAGAACGTTAAAAATGTCCAAGAATTATGTTAGTGGGTTGAAAAGGCATCCACTTGCCCAACATTATCCTATTCTTGTGGCTTGGAAACATGGAGAATTTTGGACTTTATTTGATATGGACACATTTAGAACATCATCTGGAGGTGTTAAAGTTGAATTTGGAGATGCAATGAAAGCAAACTTGATGTCTATTTTAGTGGGTGATATTTCCTTTCAGGGCCTCAAACAAGGGGTAGAATGGCATTATGTTATAGAACCACAAAACATCCAGATAATAGACGACTTACGCACTGGAAAAACCAAGGAATTTATCGGGACGCTAGTGGATATTTCTGTAAGAGACCCCCAATCAAACAACTGTATGAAGGTTTCTGGCCCGTTGTTTTATCTTCTATCATTTCTTGGAGAATGGAGACCGTTTACAAGATATACTGAGTCGCAAATAACAACGGGTGAAAGCAACCAGTCTCAGATATCTTTGTTTGCATATCAAGCTTTGATTTTTGGCGCCATGTTCCAGGCCGGAATTTCAGGGAGAATGGTTGATTGGATAGAATTATTGAAAAACAGGAAGTTCACTTTCATGCTTGATGACATCTACGAGTTTATTAGGGAAGGGCAAAGTAAGGGAATGGGGTTTGAGGAATCTCCATTACTTTATCTTCCCTCAATCAAAAACCCCTGTACGGAAGGATTATTACCAGGGAATGCGATTTGATTATAGAAAGCCCGCAGCCCAACGCTTACACCCCCGGCTATGCTTGGTTCGTCTAACACAGCCAGCGCTGGCACCCAGGACGTCCTGCTCTGGGAAGCCAAGTAGCCGATGGGGAACGACGTCAAATGACAAATAACCAATCTCAAATCCCGAGTCCCAAACCCCGAATCCTGAAGCGGGCGTACCGCTTCCTGGCCCGGATGGACGTGACCGCTGTCCTCATCGCCATCATCTTGATGCTGGCCGTTCTCGGCTCCTTCTTCCCGCAACTCCCGCCGACGATTGCGGCCGACCCCGAGCGGCTGGCGCGTTGGGAGACGGCCGTGCGCGCCAGGTACGGCGCGCTGACGGACTTGCTGACAGCGAGCGGGGCCTTCCGCTGCTTTCGCTCCCCCGTCTTCCTGGTGCCCGTGGCGCTCCTTGCGCTTGCCACGCTGGTGTGCACGCTCGACCGCTGGCGGGCGGTGTGGCGGCGGGCGTTCTACCAGCCGGTGCGCTGCTCCGACGTCGCGCTCAACACCGCACCTCACACCGCCAGGCTGACCGCCGCTCCCTCCCTCATAGGGGGGGCTGGAGGGGGTGAGGCTCCCCCCCGCTTCGGGGGGGCTGGGGGGGGTGAGGCTTCCCTCCGCTTCGGGGGGGCTGGGGGGGGTATCGTGCGCGAGAGCCTGGAGCGGCGCGGCTTCCGCGTGCGCTCCGAAACCGCCGGGGGCACCCTCTACCTGCGGGGCGACCGCAACCAGTTGTCTCCCCTGGCGACGCTGGTCACCCACCTGGCGGTGCTGCTCCTCCTGCTGGGGGCGGCGCTGAGCGGTGGGTACGGTTGGCGCGAGGAGTTGACCATCGGGCCGGGCGAGACGGCCGAGGTCGGGCACGGGAGCGGGCTGGCGCTGTGCAACGAGGGATTCAACATCGCACACTATCTCGATGGAAGCGTCGCTTCCTATGAGGCCGAAGTTGCTATCACCGAGGGGAGCTGGGAGGTGAGGCGCGGTAGCGTGTGGGTCAACGAGCCACTGTCCTATGGTGGCGTTGGGCTGTATCTGCAAGCCTACGCGGAGGCCCCGGACGGATACAGCGTGACCTTGTTGGCGGTTCACGACCCAGGCTACGGCGTGGTCATTGCGGCGGGGTTTCTGTTGCTTTTGGGGCTGACCGTGAGTTTCAACTTCCCCCACTGCTGGGTTCACGCGCGGATCGGGCCGGAGGGGACGCTACGGCTGGCCGGGCGGGCCGACCGGCGGGCCTGCGACTTCGGGCGCGAGTTTGAGGCACTGGTGCAGGAGATCAGGCGCACAGTGGAGGCTGGAAGGGAGGGTACAAGTTGACCACGCGCTTTCAACTTTCCGCCGGTGGGGTGGTCTGCCGCCGCAATCCAGCCGGGCAACTCGAGGTCGCGCTCATCGCCACCCAGGGAGGCGAACGCTGGGGGCTGCCCAAGGGGCTGGTGGAAAAAGGGGAGTCGCTGGAGGAGGCGGCGCTGCGCGAGGTGCGCGAGGAGACCGGGTTGGAGGCCGAGAGCGTCGAACGGCTGGAGCCCGTCGAATACTGGTTCTGGTGGGACGAGGACGGCCAGAAGGTGCGCTATCACAAAAAGGTCTACTTCTTCCTGATGACCTATCGAGGCGGCGACATCTCCCAGCACGATTTCGAGGTCGAGGACGTGCGCTGGTTCCCGATTGACGAGGCCGTCGAGCGGGCAAGTTATCGGACGGAGCGGGAGGTACTGCAACAAGTGAAGGAGCGAGGAGGAGCACCATGCTGATCGGGCTGGCCTATGCGCTGCTGTGGGCCGCTACGCTTGTCTACGTCGTGCATGTGGCGACTGGCAGGCGCTGGGTGGGCCGGGGGGCGACGGGACTGACGATGGTCGCCTGGGGACTGCTAACGGCGGGACTCGTCAGACGCGGGCTGGCAGCCGGCCACTGGCCATTGGCCAACCGGTACGAGTTCGCGCTCTGCTTCGCCTGGGCCATAGTCGCCATCTACCTGTTGCTGGAGGCCAGTTGGCGCGAGCGGCGGGCGGGATCCTTCGTGCTGGCGGTGGCGCTGCTGGTCGCGACCTATGCCGTCACCCGTCCCTCCGCTGAGAAGGCCATCCTGCCGCTGCCCCCGGCGCTGCGCTCGGTCTGGATGCAGGTGCACGTGCTGACCGCAATGGCGGGGTACGCCGCCTTTGCGGTGGCCGCCGGGCTGGGAGTGATGCGCCTGGTGCAG
>CAYPOY010000293.1:0-6756 GCA_964412395.1 uncultured Anaerolineales bacterium
CTTGTCCTGAGCGAAGCCGAAGGGCTCAGGGCAGGCGAGGAAGGCGTGGGCACCATCTTCACCATCTGGCTGCCCCTCACCGATGCCCAGGTGTAGCATAATGCCACAACAGTTGAAAGCAGATGATGAGCGAGATGGACGAGAAAGGTGAGTTAATGAGTGAACAACGTATCCTGGTCGTCGAGGACCACAAGCCCCTTTTGGCAGGCATTCGAGACATCCTGGAGGCAGAAGGCTATACCGTCTTCACCGCTCTCGACGGGGTAGAGGCGCTCCAGGTGATGGAGCAGGTCTGTTTTGACCTGATCATAGTGGACATCATGATGCCCGTGATGGACGGATATGTTCTCTATGAGACAGTTCGCGCCCGGCCGGAATGGGCGACCATCCCCGTCATTTTCCTGACTTCCCAGGCGGAGAGCAAGGACCTGCTGAAGGGGCAGGAGCTGGGAGTCGAGGGCTACATCACCAAGCCCTTCGACCCCCAGAAACTGCTGGAGACGATTCGCGCCTTAATAGAGCGTGGTAGTGTGCAATGTCATCAAGTTAAGACCTGACAGGTTTCCGCGGATGCCTTTTGGAGCCAGATTCGACCCGTTCAGGAGTGCAATGACACCGAGAAGTGACCTCTGAGGCTCTCTGGGATTTCGCGGGGTGCTCTGAGCGGGCGTGCCGCCCGCGCCGCACATCTGGGAGTAGTGCATCGCCTCAACGCCACATACGGGGACGGCACGTCCCCTTTGAGCATACCTACCCCGCGAAACCCGGAAGATCCACCTCTGAAACCTGTCAGGTCTGGTGGTGGAACATCCCCGCCTCCTGCTCCGCGTCGTTCGCTGAGACTCCCACCAAGCCCTGTGCCACAGGCCAGGATCAAGTCGGCCGGGGGGAGTGATTCAGGCAGGTAGTCCTCCGGGTAGTCTATCACAGGTGGCAGGACCGCTGCTCCCGGGCGCATCTACAAGTTGGGGGAAGGACAGACCTCGGAGGTTTACACGGTGTCTTGCTTGACCAGATGCGCCAGTTGGAGCGGTTTTTGAGCCCGAAAATGGCCTTACGGAAACCTCCGAGGTCTTGACTTGTGATACTCCCCCAAGTTTTGTATGCGCCGATGAGAGAGCGTAAACCAATCCTTCGACTAAGCTCAGGACAGGTTCTGCTTGTGAAGCATACTGCCAAAGTGGTATGGGGGATACTATTGCTCGTCCTGTTGAGTGGCTGCGCGGGTGCATCGCAGCCACCTACCGGCCAGCGGGTGTTAAACGTGGGGATGATCCTGGCCAGAGGGGGTCTGGGCGAACGGTCGTTTAATGACTCGGCCTACGAGGGCTTGCAGGAGGCCCAAAGACAGTTCGGGATTCGCTTTGAGACGGCTGACTTTACCTCCGACGAGGCCAATCTGGAAGCGTTGCGCGGCTTGGCGCGACCAGCGGGATTTCGAGGCAGGTCAATTATACGTGCGTGCCAGCCGCGGTTTGCAAATTATGCTCTCAGCCCCCGTCTCGGGGGCGGCCCATGCAAGATGGTGCTCGACATAAGACGCCCCCGGGGACGGTGGCTGTGAGCAATGTTGAATGTATGGTGTGTTGCCAGTCATTGGTAGCTGTGCTATAATTTCATTGAGTGTTATCACAGGGTCCACGTAAAGTGAAGACCGGAGGAAAAAACATGGGCAAACAACGCATCTTAGTCGTAGACGATCACGAGCCCTTGCTGGTGGCTATACGGGGTATTCTGGAGGGAGAGGGCTACGCCGTCTTCACCGCCACCAATGGGGCACGGGCGTTGCAGATGATGGAGGAGGTCTATCCCAACCTGATCGTGGCGGACATCATGATGCCCCGAATGGACGGGTACGGTCTCTACGAAGCGATTCGCAACCAGTCAGAATGGGTGACCATTCCCTTCATCTTCCTGACCGCCAAGGCGGAGAAAGCGGACAGGTTGAAGGGAAAGGACATGGGAGCAGAGGATTACCTCACCAAGCCCTTTGACCCCCAGGAGTTGGTGGTGGCTGTCCGCAGCCGACTGGGGCGTGCCCGGGACATTCAGGAAGTCGCGGAAGCGAGGTTCGATCAACTCAGGCAGCAGATCGTCAACGTACTGGGCCACGAACTGCGCACCCCTCTCACTTACGTCCGTGGTTACACCGAATTGGCGTTGGAGGATGTCCCCTCCCTCTCTTCCGATCAGGTCCAGGAGTTCTTGCTGGGGATCAAGCGAGGCGCTGACCGGCTGTACCGGTTGGTGGAGAATCTCCTGTTGTTGGTCCAGTTGGACACCGGCCGGACGGCCGAGGAATTTCGTGTACTGGTCTGTGTGCACCGCGATCTGGGTGCGACCCTGGACGTCGTGATTCATCAGCATGAGAGGCAGGCAGCGGCCCAAGGGGTGACCCTGGAGCTAGAGGCGGAGCCAAACCTGCCGCCAGTACGGCTGTGTGAGCCACTCTTCGTGGACGCGCTAGGCCGGCTGGTTGACAACGGTATCAAGTTCTCCCGAGACGAGGGGAAACAGGTGACAGTAAGCGCTCGGGCCGCTGATGGGTGGTTAGAGGTGACCGTAGCCGACGAAGGGGTGGGTATCCACGCTAAGGAACTGCCTCACCTCTTCGAGCGGTTCCGGCAGATTGATCGAGAGACGATGGAGCAGCAGGGGACTGGCCTGGGGCTGGCCCTCGCTCAGGAACTGATCCACCTGCACGACGGCGAGATCACCGTGGAGAGCACACCTGGAGTAGGCAGTACCTTCACCATTCGGCTGCCGGTGGCCGGAGAAGCGTAACGCGGAGGCAGATGACCTGTTACTTGCATCTGGTGCAAGCGGGCCCGGCAATTCTTGGAGAGCCGGGGAGTGAAGTTTGACTACGTGTGTGGGTCTGCTTCAGGGCCGGGAGCGAGAGGAGGCGCTGGAGCAGATTTGTTTTGGAGGCCTTCGGTCAGCCCTGCGGCGGGATCAGGAGATCCTCGCCGATTGGGTTCGTGGGAGCGTCGGTGCACTGTGGGGCTGGAGTATGGACCGCCGAGCTTTTGAGCGTCTCGTGGCCGAGGCCCTGAACGACCTGCCCGAGACTTTCCGGGAGAAACTGGATAACATTCAAGTTGTAGTTGAGGACTGGCCAGACCGCGAGACGATGCGGCTGGCCGGAGTGCGCCATCCGGCGCAGTTTCTGGGTTTCTATCACGGCGTCCCGCAGACAAAACGCACCCACAACTACGGTCTGGTCCTGCCGGACAAGATCACCATCTATCAACGCCCGATCGAGATGCGTTGCAGTACAGCGGAACAGGTACGCACAACTATCCGTCGCGTCCTCCGGCACGAAGTGGCGCATCATTTCGGGCTGGATGACGCACGACTGCGGGAGATAGGGGCATACTGATTAAAGCTCGATGCTTGATGCGTGAGAGGCTAACATGGCGTCTGGATCACGTTTCGCGCGTCATGGCTCACGGCCTTTTGTCACTTCTGATTGCCGGTAGTATAATGTGCGCCGCCTGTACGTGGAGGAAGATAGTGCCTCAAAGTGAGGGTAGCTGAACGTGGAGTAGGAGATAGGAAATATGGCACAGCATGCGTCAATCGCCCCGGCATCAACCCCATTTATCCCACCGGCGCCGACCTCGATCAAAGAGACAGGACTTGGATTAGGATTCCTGACTGACCTGGCGATCAAGATCATGTACTTCGAGGGGAACATTTCAGGCTACGCGTTGGCCGAGCAGATGAAACTTCCCTACTCTGGTATTGTGGACCAGGCGTTGGAATTCCTCAAACGCGAGAAGTTGTGCGAAGTGAAAGGGACTGGAGGATACGGGGAGGCAGCCTACCAGTACGCCATTGCTGAGAAGGGGCGTGCTATAGCGCGCGAAGCGCTCGCCCGCAGCCAATACGCCGGCCCCGCGCCCGTTACATTGGAGACCTATACCGAGGCGATACGCCGCCAGCCTCTAGGCGAGGTCGTTGTTCACCAGCGCACCATGCGCCAGGCTCTATCCCACCTGGTCATCAACGAGGAAACCTTTGCCCAGTTGGGGCCAGCGGTCAACTCGGGTCGCTCTCTCTTCCTCTTTGGTCATCCAGGCAACGGCAAGACCGCCATCGCTGAGAGCATTGGCAAGATGATACTGGGCGACGCAATGTGTATCCCCTACGCGGTAGAAATAGGGGGCCACGTCATCAGAGTTTTCGACAACGTCAACCACGTAGTAGTCGAGGGCTCGCCCAACCAGGGTCACGACCCACGTTGGGCGCGCGTCCAGCGACCCGTCATCATTACCGGGGGTGAACTGACCTTAGAGACGCTCGACCTGGTATACGACGAGACCAACAAATACTACGAAGCACCTTTCCAGGTGAAAGCCAACGGCGGTCTGCTACTGATTGATGACTTCGGACGTCAGCAGGTCCGGCCCCGAGATTTGCTCAACCGGTGGATCATACCTCTGGAGAAGCGCGTGGACTTCCTGACCCTCCACACTGGCCGCAAGATCGAGGTTCCCTTCGACGTTCTGATTGTCTTTTCGACCAACCTGGCCCCCCGCGACCTGGTGGACGAGGCCTTCCTGCGGCGCATCCGTCACAAGATCGAGGTCAAAGATCCCTCCTGGGACGAGTATCGCGAGATCTTCCGACGAATATGTGCAGCCAAAGGTGTGCCTTACGACGACCGAGGACTGACCTACTTGATCCAGGAGCACTACCTCAAACCCAAACGCCCCAGACGTGCTTGCCATCCCCGCGATATCGTGGACCAGTTGGTAGACATCGCCCGTTATCTGAACGTACCGCCCACGCTGAGCAAAGACCTGATGGACCGGGCCTGCGACGCCTATTTCGTCGAGATCTAGGATGTACCAATCTACCACCCCGCTCAACATCGCCCATCGTGGAGCCAGCGCCGCTGCGCCGCCGAACACATTGGTCGCCTTCGAGAAAGCTGTGGAACTGGGCGCCGATGGGATCGAATTTGACGTTCATCTCTCAGCCGACGGCGTGCCGGTGATCATCCACAACTTTACCGTGGACGACACCACCGATGGCAACGGGCGGGTGGCTAGTTTGACGCTCGCGCAACTCAAACAACTTGACGCTGGCTCCCACTTCGATCCGGCCTTTGCTGGCGAGCGCATCCCCACACTGGAAGAGGTGCTGGAGACAGCAGGGAGCCAGCTGCTTTTGAACATCGAACTGAAAACCACCAGTGTGCGCGACAATGGGCTGGAACAAGCGGTTATCGCCCAGGTCGAGCAACACGACCTGGGCGACAGCGTGCTTTTCTCATCGTTCAACCCCTTCTCCCTGCGACGGGTCAAGATGATCGCTCCCCACATCCCCGTGGGCCTTCTCTATGCCCCTGGCCTCCCGCTACCCTTGCGCCGTGCCTGGCTGGCCCCTATGTTCCCCCACGAGGCCCGCCATCCAGAGCACACGATGGTGGATGCACACTACATGGCCTGGGCACGACGGCGCGGCTACCGGGTGAACACCTGGACGGTAGATGACCCGGATGAGATGCAGCGCCTCATCGGTCTGGGGGTGGATGGCATCATCACCAATGTCCCCGATGTCCTGCACCGCATCCTGGCAACGCCGCACACATCTGCTTGCCCAACCTCGCCGATGTGCTATAATCTACCCCATGCCACCGTCACGGATCGCCTTCATCGCCATAGCCCTGGCGTTTGATTTCCTGAACGGCTTTCATGACAGCGCCAACATCGTCGCGACCATGGTCGCATCACGCGCCATGAGCCCATGGCGCGCCCTGCTGCTCAGTGCAGCAGCCCATTTCATCGCCCCATTTCTCTTCGGCGTGGCCGTGGCGACCACCATCGGCCAGGAAGTCGTGCGACCCCACGCGAACACGATGGCAGTCGTGCTGTCAGCACTCCTGGCGGCAATCGTCTGGAACCTGGTTACCTGGTTTTTCGGCATCCCATCCAGTTCCTCCCATGCCCTCGTCGGCGGGTTGGTCGGCGCGACCATCGTGGGCTATGGAGTAGAGGCCGTGCAACTTCATGGACTGCTAAAAATTGTCGTAGCACTGCTGCTAGCGCCACCGGTGGGATTGCTCGGTGGCTACGTTCTCATGAAACTGGTGCTGTTCCTGGCCCGGGGGGCCTCACCGCGCGTCAATTGGTTCTTCAAGCGGGCGCAGACCTTCACAGCGTTAGCGCTGGCGCTGAGCCACGGGACAAACGACGCGCAGAAAACGATGGGCCTGATCACGATGGGGCTGGTGGGAGCGGGAGTCCTGACAGAGTTCCGGGTGCCGTGGTGGGTGATCGCCGCCAGCGCCGGGGCGATTTCCCTGGGAGCGGTCATGGGCGGCTGGCGCATCATCCGCACACTGGGAGGGAAATTCTACAAGATTCGGCCAGTGCACGGCTTCACAGCCCAGATCACATCAGCCGTGGTGATCCTGGGAGCAGCGCTGCTGGGTGGCCCTGTCAGCACCACGCAGGTGGTCAGTTCAGCCATCCTGGGTGTCGGATCGGCCGAGCGGCTGAACAAGGTGCGCTGGGGGGTTGCCGGCAACATCCTCACCACCTGGGTGCTGACTATTCCCGCTTCGGGACTTCTGGCGACGTTGGCGTACCTGGCGGTGCGGCGTATCGTGATGTAGGAGGCAGGCATGGGCTGGTTACGACGCTTCTTCAAGACACAGCCGAATCGGTTTATTCAGTTGTTAATCCAGCAAGCCGACTATACCGTCAAAGGTATGGAAGCACTACAGGAGTACATGGACGATCC
>CAYPOY010000294.1:0-6749 GCA_964412395.1 uncultured Anaerolineales bacterium
TACGTTGGGTATCCACGAGGGATGCCCCTACGTTGGGTATCCACGAGGGATGCCCGTACGTTGGGTATCCACGAGGGATGCCCGTACGTTGGGCATCCACGAGGGATGCCCCTACGTTGGCACGGAGGTGCCCATTATGCCATACATTCCTCATTCCGATAAGGACCGGGAGGCCATGCTGGTTGCCATTGGCGTCCGGTCCATCGAAGAATTGTTCGAGGACGTGCCGGAGCACGTCCGCTTTCCCGGGCTGGATCTGCCCCCTGCTTTTTCGGAGATGGAAGCTCGCTGGGAACTGGAGATGTTGGCCGAGGCCAACTTTACCACCGCCGACGGTCCTTGCTTCCTGGGGGCAGGGGCCTACCGCCACTTCGTCCCCGCCGTGGTAGACGCCGTCCTGCGCCGAGGGGAGTTCTACACCGCCTATACCCCCTATCAGCCGGAGATCAGCCAGGGGACCCTACAGGCCATCTTCGAGTACCAGACGATGATCTGCAACCTCACTGGCATGGAGGTCTCCAATGCCTCCCACTACGACGGTGCCACCGCCACCGCCGAGGCGGTTGTCACTGCCATCAACGTCCACCGCCTGAAACGGCGTAAGGTGGTCTTATCCCCCTTCATCCACCCCGAGTACCGGGCTGTGGTGCGTACCTACACCCAGGGGATGAGGCTGACGGTGGTGGGGGATGAGAACGGCGGTGAGAACAGCGGATCAGCAGGATTAATGGATTTGCTCGATGAGGACACGGCCTGCCTCATCGTTCAGTATCCTGACTTTCTGGGCCGCGTCAAGGATTTGAGCGGTCTGGCCGAAGCGGCGCACGCGGTCGGCGCGCTCCTGGTCGTCGTGGCCGACCCCATCGCCCTGGGGCTCCTGAAGCCCCCTGGACTGTTTGGGGCGGACATCGTGGTGGGCGAAGGGCAGGGGATGGGCGCCGGACTCAACTTCGGCGGGCCGTACCTGGGCTTCTTCGCCACCCGTAGGAAGTACGTGCGCAAGATGGCTGGCCGGCTGGCGGGCCAGACGGTGGATGCTGAGGGGAACCGGGGCTTTGTCCTTACCCTTTCCACCCGCGAGCAGCACATCCGCCGGGAGAAAGCCAGCTCCAATATCTGTACCAACCAGGGCTTGGTGGTGCTGGCGGCAGCAGTCTACATGGCCGCTTTGGGCCGCTGCGGGATGCGCCAGGTGGCGGAGTTGTGCTACCACAAGGCCCACTATGCACAACAACGGATTGCAGAAATCAACGGGTTCTCCACCATGGACGATGAGCCTTTCTTCAAGGAGTTCGTGGTTCGCTGTCCCCGGCCGGTGAAAGAGATCAACGACCATTTGCTGGATGAGTGGGGGATCATCGGCGGCTACGATTTGGGGCGGAACTATCCCCATTTGAAGGATCACATGCTCCTGTGCGTGACGGAGATGAACCCCCGCGAGGAGATTGACCTGCTGGTTGAGGCACTGAAGGCAGAGTGATGGAGGAAAGGTGTGATGAGTGAATCATTGATCTACGAACTCTCCCGTACCGGTCGTTGCGCGACTGTGCTGCCGGAGTCAGACGTGCCACTCGCCGGTCTGCCTGAGGGGCTAGTGCGGGAGGACTTGCTGCTGCCGGAGGTGAGCGAATCGGACCTGGTCCGCCACTATACTCATCTTTCTCAGATGAACTATGGAGTGGACGTCGGCTTCTATCCGCTCGGCTCCTGTACGATGAAGTACAACCCCAAGATCAACGAGGAGGTGGCTCGCCTGCCCGGCTTCGCCCATCTCCATCCCTATCAGGATGAGGAGACGGTGCAGGGGGCGCTTTTCTTGATGTACTACTTGCAGGAGTTCCTCAAGGAGATCGGCGGGTTCGCAGCGGTCAGTTTGCAGCCGGCGGCAGGAGCCCACGGCGAGTTTACTGGCGTGCTGATGATGCGTGCCTACCACCTGGACCGGGGCGACACCGAGCGGAATGTGGTTCTGGTCCCGGACTCGGCTCACGGCACCAACCCGGCCACTACGACGATGAGCGGCCTGCGAGTGGTGGAGATTCCCTCCGACGCGCGGGGCAACGTGGGCTTGGGGGCGTTGGAGGTAGCCTGCAGGGAGCACAGCAACCATCTGGTCGGTATGATGCTGACCAACCCGAACACGCTGGGGCTGTTTGACGAACACGTGGAGGAGATCACCGGTCTGGTGCACGAGCACGGGGGGCTGATGTACGGCGACGGGGCGAACATGAACGCTCTGCTGGGCATCGCCCGCCCCGGCGACCTGGGCTTCGACGTCCTCCACTATAACCTGCACAAGACCTTCAGCACCCCTCACGGTGGCGGAGGGCCCGGCTCCGGGCCGGTCGGTGCGGCTCCTTCCCTGGCCGATTTCCTGCCCGGCCCCATCGTGTCGGTGGATGCCGAGCGGTCGGACGACGAGGCGGAGTTCTACACGTTCGTGAACCCGCCCAAGTCCATCGGCCGGGTGAAGGCCTTCTACGGTCACTTTGGTGTGTTGGTGAAGGCTTACACCTACATCCGTATGCTGGGACCGGACGGGCTGCGGCGGGCGTCGGAGCACGCGGTGCTCAATGCCAACTACCTGATGAACCAGGTCAAGGACACCTACCGGGTGCCCTACGACCGCACCTGCATGCACGAGTTCGTCCTGGCCGGTCCGCCCAAGGACGTGCAGGCCAGCGGCGTGCACACGATGGACGTGGCCAAGCGGTTGATGGATTTTGGCTTCCATCCGCCCACGGTCTATTTCCCCTTGATCGTCCACGAGGCGCTGATGATCGAGCCGACGGAGACGGAGAGCAAGGAGACGCTAGATGCCTTTGCCGAGGCGCTGCTGCGCATCGCCGAGGAGGCCCGCACGGACCCCGACTTGCTGCACCAGGCACCCTACAACGCTCCGGTGCGCCGGCTGGACGAGGTGTGGGCGGCCAAGGAGTTGATCCTGCGCTGGGAGCCGGAGTAGAGGTACTGGCAGATTGCATGTCGTCAAAGCACGAAAAGCCTGTCCCCCTGCGGGACAGGCTTTTTTGTACGTTCATCCTCATCCGTTGTTCCTTCGGCGGTGACCTGACCTCCACCGACGTCTATCAAGACACTACCGCCCGCGTCTCATAAACCGGCTCACCACCGTCGCTTCGTTGTGCATCACCAGCCGGTCGCCCATCTCCAGTTCCTCGTAAGGCTTCTCCCACGCCTCGCGGGTGGGGTGCGGGAAGATGTTGATCTCGGTTCCCTTTTCGGCGTGACGTTGGTCAACGTAGGCTAACCCCACCAGGTAGCCCTTTGTGTCCATCGCGCACGAGGTCACCTGGCCGATGACGCGCCCGTGACTCTCAGTCACTACGTCCTCCTGCTTGGGGACGCGCACTCCCTTCTCCTCGATGCGGAAGCGGGTCACGGTCATCTTGCGCTGCCGGGTATGCTCGATGGTTGCCCGTCGCCCGATGAAGAATGGCTTGTGTAATTTGACGTAGCCCGCGAAACCTGCGTCGTCGGGGCGCAGGTCCAGCGGGCCTGCCAGCTCGTGGCCGTAGAGCGGCAACCCGGCCTCGATGCGCAGGCTGTCACGGGCTCCCAGCCCGATGGGCCGTAGCCCGAAGGGGATGCCGACCTCCAGCAACTGCTCCCACAGCGTGCCCAGCACATCGGGGTGGACAAAGATCTCAAACCCCATCTGCTCGCCGGTATAGCCGGTGCGGGCGATGATCAGGTCGAAGACGCCTCCCGGAGCTCGTTCGGACGGGACCTGGGCCTCCATCACCTCGGTTCGCTTCAGCGCCAGCATCTGCCCCCGTATCTCGGCAACGGCACTGGAGGGTGGGGCACTGTCGAGAAGGGCGAGCAGGATATCGCGAGAACGGGGACCCTGGAGGGCCAGGTCTGTCAGCCAGGCGTAGCTCTCGCGGGGGTCGTGCAGGTCCCGCAGTTCGGCCTGGAAACTGGCCTGCACCCAGGGCCGCAGGTCGTCTATCCGCACTGCCCGATCGTTCACCGCCTGCAGCCAGGCCCAGTCCTTCTCCGTGTTGGCGGCGTTGACGACCACCAGGTAGTGGGAGGGGCTGAGCATATAGATCATCATGTCGTCTATGACCCGTCCATCAGGGGCCAGGAGGTATGAATACTGCGATTCGCCAGGCCGGAGGCTGTTCACGTCATTGGTGGTCACCAGGTTGAGGAGGTAGGCGGCGTGGGGCCCGCTCGCCTCCAGAAGCCCCATGTGGGAGACGTCGAAGAGACCAGCCGCGCCCCGCACTGCCCGGTGCTCGTCGCCGATGGAGGTGTACCACAGCGGCATCTCCCACCCGGCGAAGGGGGCCATCTTTGCCCCGTGCTGCGCGTGCCAGTCGAAGAGAGGGGTGCGGCGCTGATCTCTCTCCTGGCCTCTCCCCCGGCCCCTCCCCGAAGCGGGGAGGGGGGTGTCTGGCTGACCTCTCCCCTGGCCCGTCCCCGAAGCGGGGAGGGGGGCGAAGGGTGGAAGCGGCTCCCCGGCGGGGTTGGCGTAGCCAGGGGCGGAGAGGCCGATGAAGTAGGGTTTGTGGGAGAGCGGCGGTGTGAAGTCATCATGGGGCGCACCGGCCTGGAAGAGCCGGTGCTGGGTTGCTGCCCGCTCCAACACCGCCTGTTCCACGGCGGTGTCGGCCGCACCCAGATCGCGCACGACGACCGGCCCTGGCAGTTTGGCCCACAGGTCGGCATCGTCGAAACGCACGTAGCCGTCGGAGAGGTGTCGTAGCCAGGCGATGACCCGCTGTGCCCGGTCGGCCGGTACGATCAGCCGGTAGCGGTTGTGGCCAAAGCCGGGTCGCTGGACGAGGGCCGGGCTCATCACCCGCCCGTCTCGCTCCAGGAGTGTCACTGCCTGCCACTCTCCCTGTTTGAGGTCGGCGATGTCCATCGGTGTGATCTGCTCGGTGAAGGCGGCAGCCAGGTTCCCCTCCACCTCGATCAGCCCGTACTGTCCCTCTCGCTGGCGCAGTTCCGGCACCAGGCAGTGGTGGGGATAGTCGCTGCACGGGACCTCGAAGTCAATCCCGGCCCGCCTGGCCAGTTCGGCCACTTCGACGCGCAGTTCCTCCAGCACGTCGAAGTCTACCTTGCCCCGGTAGACTGGCCCGCGCACGCCGGTATAGGTGAATGGCTCAGTGGCTTTCGTTGCGCGGGAGATGACGCTGGCGATTTGATCCATCTCCGGCTCCCGGAGGCCACGTTGGGTGACCCAGGGGGTGCCCAGACGGATACCGCTGGGATAGGCGGCCGTTTTGTCGCCGGGGATGGTGTTCTTGTTGACGACGATGCCTGCCAGGTCGAGGATAGCAGCCGTGACGCCGCCCATCAGCGGGGTGCCATCTCGTCCCTGTATCGTCTTGCAATCGAGGAGCAGCAGGTGGGTCTCGGTGCCGCCGCAGGGGACGCGCAGGTCGTGCGCGGTGAGCGCGCGGGCGAGGGCCGTGGCGTTGGCCACGATCTGGTGCTGGAGACAGCGGAACTGCTCCGTCTGGGCCAGGTGAAAGGCGACGGCCATTGCTGCGAACTTGTTGACGTGGGGGCCGCCCTGGAGGCCGGGGAAGACGGCGTGGTCAATCTTCCATGCCAGGCCAGGGTTGGTGGTGAGGATGCAGGCTCCTCGTGGGCCGCAGAGCGTCTTGTGGGTGGTGAAGGTGACGATGTCGGCGTACCCCAGTGGGGTGGGGAACGCGCCGGCGATGACCATGCCGGCTACATGGGCGACGTCGGCCAGGAGGTAGGCCCCTACCCGGTCGGCGATCTGGCGGAACTTGGCCCAATTGGGAAGGCGCGGGTAGGAGGTGTAGCCAGCGATGATCAGTTTAGGTCGGTGCTCCAGCGCCAGTTCCTCGATTTCGTCGTAATCCAACAACTCCGTATGCTCGTTGACGTGGTAGGAGATGACGTTGTACAGTTTACCTGACAGGTTAACCGGGCTGCCGTGCGTCAGGTGGCCGCCGTGAGCCAGCGCTAACCCCGCGATGGTGTCACCTGGCTTCAGCAGTGCCTGCTGGACGGCGACGTTGGCCGGCGCGCCGGAGAGGGGCTGGACATTGACATAGATCTGGTCGGCGGGGACCTCGTCGGTAGCGAAGGCCTCGGCGCATCTCCGGCGGGCCAAGGACTCGATCACGTCGGCATATTCTACGCCCCGGTAGTAGCGCTGGTCGCCGTAGCGGCGATAGTAGGCCAGATGGTGTTCGTAGTCCAGAATCTCGTCCTCGGTCAGCCAGCGGGTCTCTGGGTTGGGGTAGCCCTCGGCGTAGATGTTCATCAGCGCCGAACCAAGCGCCTCCCGCACCGCCCACGGCGCACTGCTCTCCGAGGGGATCATGATCAGCTTGCGGGCCTGGCGTTCTTTCTCCAGGTCAATCAGTCCGGCAACGGCCGGATCGAGCGCGGACAGGTCGCCGCGAAAGAGAAAATCATCATGTGCAGACATAATCGCCTCCAGAATGGCATTTGGAAAGTTGGGATTCGTAGATTCGGGATTCGGCTACCGAGTCTACGAATTTACGAATCTACGAGCCTACGAATCCCGAGCCTACGGACCGATGCATTGTAATTGCTTATGTTCCTGGTGTCAAGGTGTTGACATTTGCTGTGTCGTGGTGTAGAATAAAACTTGTTCAGTCTATCATCATTTAACAGGAGGTTGACGATGTACAAGAGACTCTTCATTCCGGGGCCGACCCACGTGCGGGAGAAGATCCTGCAGGCCCAGGCCGCACCGATGATCGGCC
>CAYPOY010000295.1:0-6615 GCA_964412395.1 uncultured Anaerolineales bacterium
GCTTCCTCCGGTGCGGCCTCAGGGGCCGCTGCCTCCGGCGGTGCCACCCCCTGCAACCAGTCGGGAATCTCGGCCAGAGCGGGGGTGGGCAGCGTGGGTATTGCTTCCTCTGGCGCGGCCTCGGCGACCGCCACCTCCGGCGGTGCTATCTCCTGCAGCCAGTCGGGAACCTCGGCCGGGGCCAGTTCCTGAAGGCGATCCGCAACCTCAGCCACAGCGGGTGATGGCATCGCCGGCGCTTCTTCTGCCAGAGGTGCTTCGGCAGCAGGTTGGCCCTCGCTCGGTGTTGTTTTGGTTTCCACGCCGACCGGGCCCATGTCGCGCAGCCAGTCGGGGATTTCGACCGGTTCGATGGGTTCACCCACCGCCTCAGGTTCCTCAGCTTCCTTCGCCGCCGAAACCCGGAGCTGTGTCAGCCAATTCCCCGCCTCCTTTCCTTCCTCTTCTGCCCCGGCTTCCTCGGTCACGGCCTCAACTTGCTGTTCTCTTTGCTCCTCTAATGGGATAGTAGGCAGAGAGAGCCCTTTGATCGGAGCCTGTTCTGACTCCATAGAGGGTGAGGCTGCCATTGGGATGAGGCGGGCTTGGCACCGGTCACAATAAACGTTGCCGACAGGGTTCATCGTGCCGCACATCGGGCAGCGTAATGCCGTGCGTATCGGGAGCGGTTCGCCGCATTCGTTACAGAAGCGACTTCCTCTTCGATTAGCCGCGCCGCACTTTGGACAATGAATCATCATGCCGTCACTCAGAATTCCTGATTGACTGACAAATCTTTCAGGACGCAGATTCACGCAGATTTTCGCAGATTATCTGCCGATAAAACCAGAAAATCAGTGTTCATCAGCGTTAATCTGCGTCCCATTTCTTGCTCCCAGGGCCAATCCAGAGTTTTGTCAGTCAACCAGCTCAGAATTCACTATAAGGCCGTTCGCTGGCCACGAAGACTCGCAAGGCAGTGATCACCGTCCCCAGCGCGACTCCCAGTAGCAGGCCACGCATTCCTGCCATCCCCGGCACATTGACGATCCAGTCCCGGATATTGGCTAGCCACTCCATGCCCGTGAAAGGTGTGCTTCCCAGCAGTACCACGGCCACACCCAATAAGAAGAACACGGCTCCCGGACTGTGCCGCGTGCGCAGCAAGCGGAACGCCGCCAATGCCAGTGTGAAAACCACTAACGCAGCAAGCGATGCTCCTAGCGGGCTGATTACGTAGTCAAATACTGCATGACCGAGCGTTTTTTGAATTGGGACACCCGCAGGTAGAATCGGGGGAATCCAGGCTACCAACATAGCGAGCAGGAGAATAAGGCTGTAATACCAACCCTGTCGCCGGTGGAGTACTCGCCCTCCATGGATGCGCAAGATATTGAATATTCCCAGGAGGAGAGCAAAGGCGGCCACAATGACTGCTCCCGCGATCAGACGGTCGCGGAAGTAAGCCAGTGTTGGGTTCTGGATCAGGTATCCGGCCAGCACGATCAGGCCCGGGAGCGTCGCAAAGATAAGAATAGGGATCCATCGTTTGATGAGACTGTTCATGGAGTCACCAACCTTCACCAATTGCCCAGAAAGGCCGCCAAAGCCGTACCCAGGATGGCCAACACCAGGATCATGCGCAGGACGTCTTGGGCCACCAGGCTGACCAGGTAGCGCCGCTCTCCAGTCATTTGAGCGCCAGCGGCGTACAGTTCCTCCCCCACAGCCAGCCGGTCGGTGGCAGGATATAGCGCACCGATAGCACGAGGGGCAGCGGCGGCGGCTAACTGGGGCAGGTCACGTCGGGCACCAGCGTCGGTGATTAACGACACCTCGGTCCCAAAAGCACCAGCCATCATATTGGCCGTAACATGCTCAGTCGTGACTATATGGGCGGCCCCGGCTGCGTACGCTACGGGTGAGGGCGCGACGAACCGCACCCTATCAGGATTGTACAGCTCTATGATGCCGTTTCGCTCGTATGCCCGGCGCACGATGTCCTGGGCCAGAGGAAGCAACGTGGGGTCGCCCACGGTGATGACAGGTGGGGCGCTGTAGGAAACAGTGGCATCGGCCAGTGCCTCCACCACCTGGAGCCCGGCCAAAGACGTAATCACGTCCTCCCCGTACAGCCCGCCGTTGCCAAGCGCGATGTGAATTGCCCCACCGCTCTCGGCGGCATACCCTGCTTCGTCCCGCAGGTCCTGGAAGGCAGGCAACGAGCGCATAGATGGACGCGGCCCCTTTTTACCGCGCAGGATCAGCAACACCATCAGTACCAGGCCGCTTAGGACCAGCAGGAGGATGGCCCCGACGTTCATTCTTAACTCTCCTCTCCTCCCAGGCACATCCCTAGCCGCTTCAGCAGATCCGGACTGTCCAGCAGAGCCACAGTTCGCTCAAGCGTTGCGTCGTTCACGATGCCGGTCACCAGCGGCTGTGCTATACGAAGTGCTTGGCTGCCCAGGAACCCAAATGCATGGGCGACCTCAAGAAGTGATAGCACCACTGGCGAGAGTCCCAGTGCCTCAATACGCCTGCCCCACGTCTCAACCCATGCCTGTTGCTCTGCCTCACTGCTCACGATAGGACCTCCTGATGCTCACAGTATACCAAAGATGTGGAGACATTGCCACTTCGTCAGCAACGCAACGCTCTCGCGTAATACACTTAGTATAGCACGATTTGTGATGCTAAGCAAACTTGTGGTGGGTGCGTTTCAGCTTGACGTCACCTTCGCCACGTGCTATAATATAATCCCATTTACTCCGTCAGAGGATTACGTATTTGCCTTCCGGGATGTTTAGGGGGAGTCAGTGGTGCTGAGCCTTGATCTGGAGAACATCGCCGCCAGTTCCGGCGCGGCCTGTGCCAAGGGAGAACCGGAGCCATCATTCGTGCTCACGGCGATGGGGCTTCCCCCAGACCGGAGCATCGGCAGCCTGCGCCTCACTCTGGGCCGCTCTAACGACGAGGCCGACGTGGCACGTGTGCTGGAGGTGCTGCCGGGCATCGTCGAGCGGCTGCGAGCGAGCGGATGAGCCTCTTGCGAAGGTTGCACATAGCCCCGACAACGGGGCAATCCTCAGCCGGTGAAGGCCCTTCTGACCTGGGGGCTGCTGCCCGGTCTTCGCAAAAGTCCCCCTCACGAGTCCTCGTCGCCCTCAGTGGAGGTGTGGATAGCGCCGTCGCTGCTGTGTCCCTGGTCGAGCGAGGGTACGAGGTCATCGGCGCGATGCTGCGGCTGTGGGCTGAGCGTGGCCCGGACGATGCTCACGTCAACCGCTGCTGCACGCCTGAGGCAGTGTCCCGTGCCCGGCGCGTCGCCGACCAGCTCGACATCCCCTTCCACCTGATCAATGCTGAGGCCACCTTCAAGGCCCAAGTGGTGGACTACCTTGTCTCCGAGTACAGTGTTGGTCGCACGCCCAATCCATGCGTCCCCTGCAACCGCACCATCCGCTTCGGCCTGCTCCTGAACCGCGCCCTGGCATTGGGGGCATTCCTGGCCACGGGCCATTACGCTCGCGTGCGTAACGTCGAAGGCCATTACCAGCTTCTTCGCGGGCGGGATCCTCATAAGGATCAATCCTACTTCCTGCATGCGATAACCCAGGAGCAATTGGCCCACGTCCTTTTCCCCGTGGGCGGGTTGACCAAGGATGAAGTGCGTGCCATCGCTCGACAGCGTGGTCTCCCTGTGGCGGAGCAACCTGAAAGTCAAGACATCTGTTTTCTGGCCGATGGCGACTACCGCCGTTTCCTGGCCAACCAGGCCCCTCACCTGTTCCGGCCCGGCCCCATCCGCGACACATCCGGGCACGTGCTAGGTCAGCATCAGGGATTGCCTGCCTATACCATCGGCCAGCGCAAGGGGCTGGGGGTCGCGGCGGCAGAGCCGCTATACGTGCTCGCGATTGAGCCCGCTGAGAACGCGCTCATCGTCGGGCCAGCAGAGGAACTGGGCCAGTATGAGTGTATGGTTGAGGAGATACACTACGTCAGTGGAGAAGTGCCCACAGCCACTTTCCGCGCTACGGCTCAGATTCGCTATCGGGTGCGCCCGGCTGCCGTCACAGTGACCCCGCTGTCGCGCAGGAGAGCACATGTTCGCTTTACTTCACCACAGCGGGGCATCACGCCAGGACAGTTTCTGGTCCTGTACGACGACGAAATTGTGTTAGGCGGTGGCGTCATTTGTAAGGCTCAAGAACCTGTGTTATAATAGTCTTATGGTGGAAAATCATTCCATGCCTGTAACGGAGTCCCCCGTGCCGCCGGAGCCGGAAACTCCTCCCATTGTTGAACTATCGCCTGCGGAACTGCGAGCGCGGCGGCTGCTCATCACGGGCCTGGTCGTGGCTGGCTTGTTACTGCTGGGCCTGGTCGTGCTGTTGGTGTTTCTGTCGGTGGACGCATATCAGTCTGCGTATGCCGGTACAGGCCCAAGCCCTGGGGCAGTTGTGGTGGAGTTGCTCAGGGATGCTGCCATCATATTTGTCGCGTTCGAAACATTGATCATCGGCGTGCTCCTGATCATTCTGATGCTACAGGTACAGTCGCTGGTCGTGCTACTGCGAGACGAGATTAAGCCCATGCTGGAGGCAACCAACGAGACGCTGGCGACCGTACGTGGCACAGCTCAGTTCGTCAGCCATAACGTTGTCTCGCCAGTGATGAAATGGTCGGGCTATTTGGCCGGGTTGCATCGCGTTGTGCGAGAAATCAGCGGACTGCGTGAGAACGAGGAGTAGGAGGGATAGGAGATAGGTGGATTTCCTGCAATGCCGGAAGATCGAACTCGATCCGGCGACGGAGGAGTTATGATCGGCGAGAAAACACTGGAGATTCTGCCAGTGTGAGCAAAAGTCTTGAGGGAGGTAGATAATGAGCAACAATAACGGTGGTGAGATCGGAGCCTTCTTCGCTGGCTTCCTGGTAGGTGGGCTTGTAGGCACAGCGGTCGCTCTCATCCTGGCCCCGCAGTCTGGAGTGGAAACCCGCGAGCAGATTCGGCAGAAGAGCGTCGAACTGCAGGGTAAGGCGGGGGATGCGCTGAGCGAAGCTCGCGCCAAGGCCGAGGCCGTGGCCGCTGACATCAAGCGCCGCGCCGAGGAACTCCAACTCCAGAGCAAGGCCATCCTGGAGGAAGGCCAGAGGCAATTGGCGGAGGCGGTTGAGGAAACGAAGAAAGCCGCTGTTGCTGCGGTGGGCGAAACAGAGGCAGCACCTGAGGCCACCGAGGCCGCATAGCCTACCAGCCGCACCTGAAATCTGCGGAAATGGATAGAGTGTGCCACGCCAGTGCCCCCCCTAACCAATTCCTGCCACACCTATCTCTGCCCGCACCAATTCTTCGGCCAGCCCGTGTAGGTAGGCTCCGGCTCGTCCGAGGCGACCTCGATGTGGCGCATCTCGCCTACAGTGACGGCCTTTATAGCTCCCTCCATGTCATACGTATGATCGACCGCGCCAGCCAGTTGGTCGGCCCCACATCCAACTCCCGGTACCAATCCAACGTCGCCCGTGCGCCTTCCTCGAATGGCGTGGGGACAAATCCTAACGCGCGTTGCGCCTTCTCGATAGAGACATCCCAATCGTAGAAGACGTAAGAAGCCAGGTTGATGGGATAATAGGGTTCCCGTTTTGTAAAGCGCGAGAGCCACGTCCACGCTCGCGCCAACGCGAGCATCGCCCAGGCAGGCGTGTTGAATCGTTGGATGCGGTACCCCAGCAGGCGGTCCACTATGTCGTTGACTTCCCGATGGCTCAAACTGGGGCCGCTGATATTGTACACCTCGCCTGGTTGTCCCCGTCTTAGTGCCAAATCAACGCCCTGGGCCACGTCCAGGATGTATACAGGGAAGGCGATGTGTTGTTCCCTATGCACTTGCACAGGGAGACCCTTCAGGGGATCTTCAAAGAACAGCCGGTTGAAAGCATAGCGGCTGCCTGGCCCGTAAAATGCACCGGGCCGAAGAGCAAGGGCAGGTAGCCCGTGTTCTCTGTGGTAGCGCAATACCAGCCGCTCGGCCTCCAGTTTACTGCGCTGGTAGTCGTCCTGGGGGGAAGGAGGATAAGTCTCATCTATCACCACGCCGGTGCGGGGAGCGCCGACCACAGCAATAGTGGAGATATATATGAACTGCTCTACCTCGGCCCGCCGCGCTGCCTCCAGCGCATTCCCCGTCCCCTCCAGATTGACAGCGAAGAAATCCTCGCGCCGTCCCCAGAAGCGAAACTTGCCTGCGACGTGCACCACCGCCCGGCAGCCCTCGGTCGCTGCGCGGATCGCCGCGGCGTCACGGATGTCGCCCCAGGCCAACTCCACCCCCAGTGGACACAAGAAACCCCAATCGCTGGAGGGACGCACGAGCGCCCGTAGTTGATAGCCGTGCCCAACAAGATAGGGGCACAACGTGTGCCCCAGGAAACCGGTTGCACCAGTGACGAGGACGGGTGCGCTCATAGAACGTGGATATGCAGGATTAGTGGTACGACAATCCGGTGAATTCCTCTCAGGCGCAAAACTCCGCAAAGTTCTCTACTGTACGCCCCAGGCAGGACTCGAACCTGCAACCGTCGGATTAGAAGTCCGGCGCTCTGTCCAATTGAGCTACTGGGGCACGATGA
>CAYPOY010000296.1:0-6598 GCA_964412395.1 uncultured Anaerolineales bacterium
ATGTTAAGGTTCTTCAGTTGTGCTCAAATTTGCGAAATTCTGGTGACACTATCGGAATATGGTGACCAGATGCAACCAACGGACCTGGTTTCGCTGTGTAATTCCCTGATGCAAGACCCGGACTTGAAGGGGTACATTTCCGAAGATGCCCTGCGCGTGATTCAAAGCCTGATTGGCAAGAAAACTAAAGAGGACCGCAATCCTTCCCCTGGGGAGAACGAGTGATTCCGATTCCGCCCTCCAGTGGAGAGAAGGCCATGCGAGAACTCAGGTGACTCCGAGCTTGCTGCTGCGATAACGTGTCGCACATACCACTTTCCTAAACGTCCTCGACACCCTGTTCTCTCCTCCAATATCAAACGTCCCCCGCACCGCCTGGGCGTTCACGCGAAACATCAGCGCCTCTAAGTCCAGGTAGTCCTCCACCGTCAGTTCCGGGAACCGCTGCCGGTTGAACTGTAGGAACGGGAACAACTTGCCGTTCAGGTGTTGTAGGTCAAAGCCCATATCGTCGAATAGATAGCCGCGATACTCCTCGTACAGCACCGACCCCGGCACCGGCGTGAACAGCATCGGGATCACCGACCCAATCCGGCTGGAAGCAAAGATGATGCTATCCACCACGTCGCGGATGTCCTCACCCGGCGTGCCGAACAGCAGGAAAGCGTTGACCTGCATGTTGCGCAGGATGAACCCGGCATCCAGGCAGTTCTGCACCGCGCGCTCAAACATCTGGACGTTGGAGTGTGACCGGTTCCAGGATTTGATCACCTCGGCGTTGATGTTCTCCAGCGGCAGATAGACGCGCTCGAACCCAGCGTCGCGCATCAACTGGGCCAGGGGTGCGTCAACCAGCCGCACCTCAATTCCCTCTGGCGCATGCAGATGGACGTTGCTCCGCAGGTCCGGGTCGCTGACGATACCCTCCAAGATGGCCCGGAAGTGATCTCGTTTGATTAAAAAGTTGTCCTCGTAGAAGGCGAACTGCCGGATGCCGTAGCGGTGGAACTTGTCGCGGATTTCCCGCAGGGCCTCGTCGCTGCCGCGCGTGCGGACCGCTATTCTCTGCCCCTGTTCGTCAGTCCAGAGCGCCTCCCGCACTTGCTCGTCGTCGTAGAGGTTGTAGGCGTGTTGGGCGCAGTAGGCGCAGTTGAAAGGGCAGCCGCGCGTGGTCGTGAGGATGGCGTAAGGCGGGCCGTAGTGGTGCCTGTCGGTGACGGCGGTTTCGTGCCCCGGCTCGCCTGGCCCGGGGCCGTGGTAGTACCGCGAGTCGGGGATGTGCGGCTCGTAGTACAAATCCAGGTCCAGATCGAGCCAGGACGCCTCGGGAATCTCGCCCACCACGATCAGGTCTTGCCCTGAGCTTGCCGAAGGGCCGCGCCCGTCGTTCAGGTCCAGATCACAGCCCAGCGCGGTTTCGAATGACAGTCCCTTTTCGGCCAGTTTGTCCTGCAAGTGCTTCGAGGCCAGGGTGGGATAGATGCCGCCGATGCATATCCGCGCCGACGGAAAGACCTCCTTGCACAGCGCCGCCACATCTACCGTGCTCTCCCACCAGTAGGTCATAACGGACGTGATCCACACTTCGTCGGGGGTGAATACATTCTCTGGGAACAGCATCTGCGTCCGGGCTGGCTCACCGCTGCCGGACACAACTTCCGTGATGCCCGCCATCGCCAGGAGTTCCTGCCGCAGGTCTTCCAGGTTGGTGCCAAAGACAAACTTGAAGCGTTGGTTGGGGAGAAGCCGGCCCTGCGTCCTACGGAACTCCCGGTAAGGGATTTCCGTCGTTGAACAGAGTTCCACCACCGATTTGGTCTTCTTCGGCACGTTACCTTTGGCATTTGGAAACAAACAGTCAATCAGGCGCGTTTCGTAACCCTGCTGCTTCAAATAGGTGCCGACCTTGAGCAACCCGTGGGGCTGGCTCCACTCGGCCCAGTATTGCACGTCATACACCGGCGGGTTGATCAACAGCGCCCGCTTGCTCATATATCCCATCTCCTGCCAGCCAGCGACTCCCGAATGACCTTCGCAAGATAGGTATCCCCCAGGAAATCAAAGGTGTGGGCACGTACTTTCATGTTCAGGAAAGCGGTCATCCGGTACAAGTCCTCGTAATCGCTCCTGACGATGCCATTCAACCCGGCATACGGCAACCGGTGCGGGCTGACGTCTTGCGGCTCGATCCGAGTGACCTGGGAAGCCAACAGCACGTAGTCGTCGCTGCCGGGCGTGGGCGAATAGGGCTTGGGAATGACCATCCCGACGAGTTGGAGTATCTTGAGCGCGTTCCACACCAGTTTGTCCAGGTCGTCGTCCGGGCGGCCGATCCAGAGGAACCCCGAAAAGTAGTGGCTGCGCGACTCCCAGCCCGCCCCCCGCTGCGAGACGAACCCTGCGCGCTCGCAGGCCCGCATCATAGCCTGGTACAGCGCTTCGTCCACAATCCCGTCCTCGTCCAAGGCCGGCTCAAAGTGCAACTCACTGAAATGCGCATCGGCCAGCAGTTGCGCGTGGTCAATGGGGAAGTCTCGCGTTTGCACGCCACAGATGCCGTGAAACCAGAGTTTCCACTCTTGTTCTATTACCTCCTGGAGAACAGGCTTCAGGCGTGCGTCAAAGTCCTCAAAGAGATTGTCATTGAAAAAGACGAAATGAGAAGTCCCGCGTTCGAGCGCGCGGGCGATTTCGTCCAACGAATCTGGGCTGCGCAGGTCCAACGCACAGAACCTCAGTTCGCGGTCCCCGTAAAGCGAGAAATCGGCGGGCCAGTCGGCCAAATCAAGCTGGTCTTCGACGACAATATCCACGTTCGGGCAGAACTGAGCAGCGTGCCGCGTCTCCAGGACGGGATAGTTGCCGTACAGCACCACGGTGGGGCGTTTCAGCCTGTTCTTGACCCGGTCGGCGACCAGCGGGACCGCCTGCCACCAGAATGAGGTCAGCGTGGTAATCCACACGCTGTCCGGTATCCAGTCTTGGCTGGCCAGCGTCTTCAGGTAAGTGTCGAAAGTCTCCCAGGATTGGCCAAAGTGCCAGCGAATCGGCACGCCGGGCAGCAGGTCATCCTCGATCCTGGAATGTCGCCGAGGCACCCTGCCCTTTGGCGACGGCAGCATGAAGTCGAATAGTTTGACCTCACAGCCGTGCATCTTCTTCAGGGCGGCCCCCAACTTAAGCAGGTCGAGCGGCTGGTTCCACTTGACCCAGGGGTAGCGGCTGTCAATCACCGGAGGGTTAATCAGGAGCACCCTGCCCTGGGTCTGCTCTATCGCCCTCTGGGCGGAAAGAACTTGGGGTCTACTCATTTTCGCGGCATCTCAGACCATGAAGGAGAGCATACGGTGGGCCAGATTCATCATCAGGTCCACGTCGCCATTGGCAGCCAGGTAGGCGATGCGCCAGGAAAGAGCGGATTTCACAAACATCGTGTCTCCCATCTTGCTTCGAGTGGGGTGCATCCAGTTAATGTAGATGATATTCGTCGAAAAATCAATCTCACACACCGGGTCGTCCGGCTTGCCATCCCGCAGACTGATTTTCAAGTCCCGGCCAAGAATGTACAGCGACGAGTTCCACATATCAGCGTTGCGATTAAGCCGCACAATGCTATGCTCTACATCTAGTTCATAATCCTCCGCCACAGAATCAGAAAGCTCAAGTGTGCAGTTCCCAATCGTGCTCGGTAACTGAACCTGGTATTCAGGAACGTGCGTCAATCCATTGGCTACGATGTCAGAACGAGAAAACATACGGCGCAAGGTACGGCCATAGCGTGACCCGACAGACAGCCCAGTAAGCGTCTGCGAGACGTCCAAGAATGCCTCTCGACGCCGCCTGGCCTCTTGCACGATCCGCGTCACAGACGACTCGACGCTGTGCTGCTCCCATAGCCGTTTCAACACATGCCCCAACGCACCTAGTTCTACCACTCCATCACCGACCAGATGGCGGCGCAGTGCCTGAAATTGAGCGTTTTCAGCGTAGAATCCCGCCCGGCCTGGCGTGATCGCGCTGACCGCATCCAACCCTTGCGTGACAATGATTTCTCCCATCACCTGGCTCAGGAACGAACGGTATTTGACCGGCAAGTCGTTTGCTATTCCCAGGAAATCGGGGATGCCGATCTCGACCCCGCGCACTCGGATGGCAATGCCACGCAACTCGGCGGGGAAGATGGGCTGCGAGAAGCCCAGCAAATACCCTTGTGCCACCAATCCATTTGATTCAATGCGGACTGGATGCCGGACTAAAATGGACTGTTCCGTCTCGGCAACATTCATCTCCCTCAATAGTGGGCGCTTGAGTTCGTGCGTTTCATTGCCCATGTCTATCACCTTGATGGTGAAAGGTGTCGGTGACATGGGAATCATGAGTGCTTTCAGACCGTGCCGTTCAAGCTCTTGAGAGGATAGGTCGTAGGAGATTGGAACGCTACGGCTTAGGCGCCAGAGGAAGCGATTTAACCCACTGGCAGAGGCCACGTTGCGTACCCGCCCCCGTCGTTGCGGAGCCTGCAACTCGCGCTGAGCAAACTCGCGCAGATGTAACGTAACACGGGTACAAGACGACTTTTCAGTATTGGAAACAAGACGAACTTGACAAAAGTCCTCGAGTGCCTCCAGATTATGATCATCCCCCAGGTCAAGTAGATAGTCGTAATCAATTATTGCCTGCAGGTCCACCGTGGAGCAGTCAACAGCGTGTTGGATGATCAAAGTCTGCTCTCTAAACTTGTCATACGCTTCCGCCGACAACTCAACCGCAATGCCGTCTTGGCTGTATTCATCCGGCGTCAATTCGATTGTCCCACAGCGCACCGCCTGCACGGTAGTGAACGGTTCCAATGCCCGTGCGAACGGTCCCTGGAAAAAAGGAATACGCATGGGCTGTGGAACGCCAGGCCATGACTCCAACACTATGTCCTCAAAGCGCGTGACCACTCTATCGGTGTGCGAATGAACCTCGACTATACGGCAATAACGTGCCACAGCGAGGAAGCCGATGCCTTTACGTCCAATCGGTCGCCGTCCGCCAGGGGTCAAGTCTTCGCCCCGTCGTTGCGTACTGCCACCGATGCGAATGTACTCGCTCTGGAATTCGAAGGGTGTCATCCCTAGCCCATCATCCTCGACCGTAATCGTGCTCAGGTCTGGGGAAAGATGGATTGTGACCAAGGTTGCGTCTGCGTCGTAGGCGTTGCTGACCAATTCTTTGAACGCGCTGACAAAAGTGGGATAGATCCCCGAGAGTTCGCGGATGGTGTTGGGCGCCACTCCGCTGATTTGCAAGGGCAGGTCTGTGGAGTATGGTTCTTGTGATGTCAATGTGTCCATCTTTGTTCACCTATTTTGCTATCGTCACGCTGATTTTGGGCAGTCGGCCGATCAATACGGCTGTGGCCTCTTTGCAGCCCTTCATCCCGCCCAATGCCCGGAAGGGGCTGGTGTCACGGTGCCAGTCAAAACCTGCCAAGGGACTCAGGTACTCTTGCATACGCTCCTGGGAAAAGTCGCCGCCATTGGCCGCACATAGTTCAAAGACATACGCTGCCACCTGGGACAGAGTGTATACCCCCAACGTCTTGAGCAGGACGTGGCGTCGGGGTTCGCTCCATGCGTCTGGGAACATATCGCGGGTGACGCTCCAAAATCGCTTGAGGAGCAGCACCTGGTCGTTTAGCTCCATCGTCTGGAAAAAACCGTGCTGGCGCAGCAGCGGTTTCAAAGCATTGGCGAACGAGGCCAGGTTGACCGGGCGATGCATCCCCTTAGCCCCGGTCATATTGACGCGCTCAAGCCAAGGCGAATCCGGGTCGCGGTTCAACTGATACACAATGTCGTGAGCCTTAATTTTCCAGTCTTGAGGGTTTTCGCGCAACTCACCCAGCAGGCTCAGCGTCAGGCTGGTGTTGACGCCCTTTTGCGTATCGTTGATGACCGAAAAGTTGACCATTTCCTGGCGGCGGGGCAGGTTCTCGAAGAAAACGACAGGCACCGCAAACTTGCGCTCCGTGTACTCGAACCCTCCCATCCGATGCTGACCGTCTACAATCCAGGCCGCGCCCTTGCGATTGGGAATTAGCAGCGTCCCTTGCAAGCCATTCTCTGTGTTGCTGGAGAAAGTCGAGCTACCTCTCAAGTTGAGCAATATACTGCCTGGCAGAGCCGAAGTCGGTTCGTTGATGAATTCGGCGATGCGCCGGCAGCGCGTTTCATCCCGGTGACGTTGGTAACCGTTGGGATTGGTCTGCTCGTCGCGCACATCTACGTTGGCGATCTGAGCAAGGTCCGATGAATCCATCACGCCCACGAACATCACTTGACCATTCTGCTCAAACCGAGCTACTTGGACCTGGATTGTTTCATCTGGCATGACTAGTCTCCAGAGGCATCGGGGTAAGAGTAGTGTAAGCAAAAGTCGCGAATTGTCAAGTCGCAAACAACAGGTCGCGATCTATCAAAAGTCACAGGCTGTGATGGTCGCTGTCGTCTCCTCATGCTACATAGCTGGTATAGCTATATCCCAAATTTCCCAATACGCGTTGACTCACGAATAAAGGTTACCGAAATGATTCGTTGACTCACGAGTAAAT
>CAYPOY010000297.1:0-6588 GCA_964412395.1 uncultured Anaerolineales bacterium
CCCACTTTCAGCCCTTTTTGCCCCCCCACGTAGGGTTTCTGCTTCGAAAACCCACGCTGCCTGGCCCGTGTTGCTCGCAGTCCCTGTCCCCGGGGCGTCTTGTGTCGATCAACGTCTTACCTGGGCCGTCCTCGAGACGGGGGTTGTGAGCATGATTTGTGGGCTGGTGTCTGGTCACGTTCACGTCTCATCCCTTGATTTTGTTCCCGGAATGGAGTATAATCAATAATAGTAGAGCCTTTGAAGTGGAGGTATGCAATGCCAGTCACCACCGGAACAGTTATCACCAGGGAAGAGTTTCCCTCCCTCGTTCAAGGGGAGGTACTGCGTTTGATTGATACTCCCCTCATCAAACACCAGTTGACGGGCGTAATGGTCGAGTCCTTCGCCCAAAGGACCGACCTGCAAGCCGTCCTGGAAAGAATAGATGCCCAGGGGGAGCGAATAGAGGCCCAGGGGGAACGGATAGAGGAGCAGGGGAGGCGGATAGAAGCCTTGCGCGAGGACTTTAACCGGCAGTTCGCCGACCACTCGCGACGGTTAGATGAGCACTCACGGCAAATCGCTGCCTTGCGAGAAGATTTCAACCGTGGCTTCGCTTTGCTTTCTGAGAGAGTCGCCTTGCTTTCCAGGGATGTCAAGAAGGTAGATTCACACCTGGGGGCTATAGGCGCTCGCTGGGGGCTGGAGTCTGAAAGCGTCTTCCGCGAGGGGCTGGCCGGCATCCTGGCCCAGGAAACAGGTCTGAAAGTGATACGCTACCACAAAATGGATAGCGAAGGGTTCGTCTTTGGCCGGCCCGACCAGGTGGAGATTGATGTGGTCATTCAGGATGAGGAGCGTACCCTGATCGAGATCAAGTCCTCCACCAGCCGGCAGGAGGTGCACGTCTTTGCCCGCAAAGTGGCGTTTTACGAGAAAGAGGAGGGCGTGAAAGTCAAGCGAATGATTATCATCTCACCTATGCTCGGTCCGAGAGCCAAAGAGTTGGCCGATGAACTGGGAATAGAGACGTTCACTTCGGCTTATGACGTGAGCGCGTAAAGTCCGGTAACGACATATCCACCCACAAGCTGGGTAGGTTAGACAATGCGACACGGACATCCCTGTATTGGGATGTCCGTGTCTTTTGTGGGTGCCATTTCTGGTCCCTTGAACAGATTCCCCCGGTTTACGGATAATCTCTTAGCACCACGGGCAGGTAGATGGTGGACATCTCCTCCGGGGCTTCGCCCGAGAACTGGAGTTCGATGCCGCCCTTCAGTTCACCGTCAACGTAGCCTTCCACGTCAATCGTCGGCACGCCGCCAGCTTCCTCTTGCAAGATGTACATCTCCTGCAAGGTGTGCATTGCCTGCAACGTGAACGGGCACGGAATCCGCACCATGACTGTGATCATCCCTTCGCTGAACGGACCCAGTTCCAGGGTGTCACTGGGCACGACGGTCACCTCCCAGCCGTCCGGCACGTCGAAGGTGATGAGGCCGATGTCCACCGTGACGGTGAAGGGTGAGTCGTTGTACACGGTAAAGGTGTAGATACTGGTCTCGCCGCACGGCGGTCGTTCTGTCACGTCCACGTTGCGCTGGCTTCTCTGTGGCTCGTACAGGCCCTCAGGATCGCTTAGCTGGACGAGGATGCACTGGTGCCCAGAGTAGGTCGGCGTCCACGTCACCCACGCGGTGGTCGTCATCGCTGGCCCCAGCGTCACCGAGCGGGTGTAGGGCACCATGCCGGTGGTAGTGAAGGGGATGCCCATGCCGAACCCGGCCCAGCCGAACTCTAGCTCCACGGTGACCGTGTCCGCGCCGGTGTTCTGTACCACCGTGCTGACCCGGCTCTCCGTGCCCAGTTGTGGTGGGTAGGGGTCAACGCTGATCTCCGACTCGGCGTACCCTTTCTCGTGCGGCTTGTGGATGGGGATGGGCGGCCGGTCTAGCTTGCGGAAGCCGCCGATCAGTTCGCCCTCCACATAGCCTTCCACGTCCACGATGGGATCACCGGTACCCAGGCGGGCGTTGAGTGACGGTGTGACTGTCAGTGTGACGCTGACTGGCTGGTCGGCCGTCAGGTTGGGCAGCGTCGTCTCCGACAGGCTGATGTCCCAGCCATCCCGGTGGTTGATCAATCCCAGCGTCACCGTCACCGGGCCGGTGCGCGGCCAACTACCCACAGGGAAGACCAGCGAGTGGGGGTCTCCGCGCTTCAGCGGTTCGCCTACGTCTATGTTGCGCTGGCTCCAGATCGGCTCGTGGCCTTCCATCTCCAGCGTCACCCGCACGCAGAACTTGCCGCGCCAGTGCGGTGGTTCCCAGATGACGTGTCCGCGGGCAGCGCCAAATTTCGGCACAAAGATGTGGATGGGGTTGGGTGCGATGTGGGTTTTGCTGAAGGGCAGACCGATGCCAAAGGGAGCAATGCTGAAGGTGGCCGTCACGATGCGGTCCTCGTCGGTGGGGTTGAACACTTCGACGCTGAGCTCGGTCGGGTGGCCGGGTACAACGGGGTAGGGGTCTACACCGATCTCCGACTCGGCATAGATGGGGTCTTTGGGCCGGTGGACGGGCACCGGCGGGCGGAAGATCTTGCGGAAGCCGCCGATGAGTTCACCCTCCACGAAGGCCTCCACGTCTACGATGGGATCTCCGTCGTGGGGCAGGTCGTCTGGAGGCGTGACGGTCAGGGTGACTTCCCGTATTTCCCCTGCTTCCATGTTGGGCAGAATGTCTTGCGACAGTTCCAGTCCCCAATCGGGCAGGTGGGGGATCAACCCCAGGGTGATGGTCACGGGATGCTCGGAGGGATTGCCCACGGGGAAGAGCCGGGAATGAGGCACGCGCGGCTCCAGTGGTTCGCCTACATCTATGTTGCGTTGGCTGTAGAAGATCTCCTCGTGGCCGGGTATCATTATCTCGACCTGGATGCACCACAACCCCCCCTGCGGCGGCAGCCAGATGGTGCCCGGCCGGACCGTGCCGTGGGGTGGTACGCCTATGACGATGGGTTCGTTGACAGGCTCGAAGGGCAGACCGATGCCAAAGGGCGCGACGCTAAAGGTGACGGTGACGGTCTGAGGTTCGTCGGTGGGGTTGCGTATCTCCACGCCCAACTCTGTCGGCTCACGAGCGCGCGGCGGATACGGATGGACAAAGATCTCCGATTCGGCGTAGATGGGATCCTTGGGCCGGTGGATGGGTACCGGCGGGCGGAAGACTTTGCGGAAGCCACCGATGAGTTGGCCCTCCACGAAGGCCTCCACGTCTACGATGGGATCTCCGTCGTGGGGCAGGTCGTCTGGAGGCGTGACGGTCAGGGTGACTTCCCGTATTTCCCCTGCTTCCATGTTGGGCAGAATGTCTTGCGACAGTTCCAGTCCCCAATCGGGCAGGTGGGGGATCAACCCCAGGGTGATGGTCACGGGATGCTCGAAGGGATTGCCCACAGGGAAGGGCCGGGAATGTGGCTCGCCCGGTATCAGTGGTTCATCCACGTCTATGTTGCGCTGGCTCCGCTGGGGAGGATAGCCCTCCATCTCCAGTTCGACCTGGATGCACATGTGCCCGCTGACGGGCGGGATCCAGTGGATGCATTCTTTGACGATGCTGAAGGGCGGGAGATGAACGTTCCGCGGGCCGTTGATGGGTGTGAAGGGTATACCGATGCCAAAGTCGGCCCAGGAGAAGAAGACCGTCACATCCTGGGGGAAGGGCGTCGGGTTGCGCAGTTCGACGCAGACCTCGGTCGGTTCGCCAGCCAGGGGCGGGTAGGGGTCAACGGTGATCTCACGCTCGGCGTAGAATGGGTCAGGGAAGGGATGGAGCGGGATCGGCGGGCGGAAGACCTTGCGGAAACCGCCGATGACATGAGGTTCACCCATTGTCTCGACCATGGCCCTCACGTCCACCACGGGCGTGCCGTCGTGGGGCAAACCCTCCCGTGACGGTTTGACGGTCATAGTCACCCAACGAATCTCTTCTGGCGCCATGCCCTGCAGTACCTCAGGAGAGAGGGCAACTTCCCAGCCGGGCAGGTGAACATCTTTTTCCAACCAGATGTCGGTCGTTATTGGGTCGGGATTGGTGAATTCGTTGAAGAAATTACCCACCGGGAATTCTGTGACGTGTGGAATGCCCGGCTTCAGCGGCTCGGCCACGTCGAGGTTCCGCTGGCTGAATTGAGGCCAGTACTCAACAGCGCCCAGGATGTTCAGTTCCACCTGGATGCAAAAGTGGCCAGGCTCGGGCGGCACCCACCCGGTGCAGGCTTCTTCACTGCTGTGGGGTGGGATCTCGACCTCAATGGGGCCGTTGATGGGCTCGAAGGGTAGGCCAATGCCAAAGGCGGCCCGACTGAACAGCACCTCTACGATCTGTGGTTCGTCACTCACGTTGGTCAATTCAACGCAGATCTGAGTCGGCTCGCCCTCCCGAGGTGGGTAGGGCCAGACGCTGATCTCAGATTCGGCAAAGAAGGGGTCTTTGAATCGGTGCAGCGGTACGGGCGGCCAGTCGAGCTTCCGGAAGCCGCCGATGAGTTTGCCCCTCACGTAGCCCTCTACGTCAGCGATGACCTCCCGGCTGCCCAGAGGCTCTTGTGCCGGCGGCATCACCATCAGAGCGACCGTGCCTGCTTCATCCGCTGGCAGCGTGAGGGAGATGGGGTCAACCAGAACCTCCCAGCCAGGGTGCCTATTCTTGACGGTGAAGCTGATAGTAGTCGTCTCGGCAAAAGGGCCAACGGGGAAGGGAAACTCGTGTTCCTGGCCTGGCACCAGAGGCTCCCAGATATCAATGTTGCGCTGGCTGATCTGTGGCGGATATTGCTCGTATTTGATGGCCACTTGTATGCACCAGTGGCCGGGCTTGGGCGGCACCCAGATCACGCAGCCTTTGGCATCACCGCCGGACGGCACGGTTACATCGGTCTGGCCCACGGGGGTGAAGGGCACACCGATACCGAAGTTGGCCACGCTGAACTCGAGAGTCACGGTGTGGGGATTGGTGGGGTCCTGGTTGATTACCTCGGCGCAAAGCTCAGTGGGGCGCCCAGCGATGGGCGGTTCTGGGTGAACGGTGATTTCCTCCTGGGCGTACCAGGGCCAGTCGCCCGGGGGGAAGGTCACGGAGATATCTTGAGTGGATGCGAGACTGTGCTCGGAAGAGGCGGCGATTTGCTCTAAAGCGCGAGGGGACTCAGTTCCTTTGGCTGCCTGTGCCGAGGTGAGGGCGGCCATCAGCAATAGGGATGCCACGATAGCTGTCGCAACCACACCCATTGCCAAAACAATTCGTCTGGTTCTCACTTTCATGGCTTTGTTCTCCTTAATCCTATCTGCAGCCCAGGTACTTACTCAAAGCAGGCTGGGGTTCTGTTGACTTTTCCGCGAGATACGTTGTATGAAAGGGAATTAAGGGGTATTTGGCATTTGTGACCTCCTTTCCTGTCGAGTGGGGAAACCTAATCCTGGCCTGTGTTGGTGACAGTGTGGATAGCTATACTATACAAGATTATCCTCTCCTTGTCAATAGTTGATAGGTAAACGTTCACCCCCCTGCTCGCGCCGGTCTCCTGACCGGCGCAGTCAACCCGACGGTTGACAAATTCCAGGAGTGTGATAATAATAGATGCGCTGCTTCCGATTTCTCCAGGTTTGCCTTGACGATGACGAACTTCAAATCTCAAACGATCGCTATTCACCCCATTGGCTACGTGGAACGGGATGAGGGAGATAAGGGGCTCTCGGGCGACGAACTGCGGGCGCGACAGTCTCGCATTGTGCTCGACCCGGCGCTGGCCGACGGCCTGCTGGGCCTGGAGCCCGGCAGCGACGTCGTCGTCCTCTATTATTTCCACCGCTCCACCAGCTACGACCTGCAGGTCCACCCCCGGGGTGACCCCAGCCGGTCGCTGCGGGGGGTTTTCGCCGTCCGCAGCCCTCGCCGCCCCAACCCCATCGCCGTGACCACCGTCCGCGTGCGGAGCGTCGAGGGCAGTGTGCTGGAGGTCGTCGGGCTGGACGCGCTGGACGGCTCGCCGGTGCTCGATATCAAGGGATACACCTCGTTCTACGACACCCCATACTCTGGGTAGGATTGGTAGATTGGTATTGATCTACTCAGCCGCTCCCGCCGGATCGCCAGATCCGGCAGGCGGATGGCTCAGAAACACCAGTTTATGGCCAAGAACCGTTGGAAATCCGCGCCTCGCGCAGCCCCTGGCCTGGATTTGACAATCCAGGCCGAGCGGCTGAGTAGCTACCTCTAATCTCTAATTTCTAACTCACGGTGCGTAGCGGAAGGGATGGCGTGCCGCCGCTTTCTCGTTGATCAGTTCCTCCACCGTGGGACGGCCCTCCAGCGCCTTGCGGATGGCGTGGCGCGTGGCCTTGTAGTTGTTGAACTCCACCCGCTTGGCGATAGAGGCGGCGGGGTGCACGAAAGCGTTGACGATGAGCGCTATGTCGTCCAGCATCGCTTCGGGCAAGAAGCCATCCTCGATGCTCAGCCGGATGGCCAGGTTGACTCCCTCAGCGGCATGTTCGTAGAAGAGGCGGCGCTGCTTGGCTGTGCGGATGGTCACCGTGGGTAC
>CAYPOY010000298.1:0-6582 GCA_964412395.1 uncultured Anaerolineales bacterium
TGTTTACCACCTAGGTGGTTTATCCGTACAATCCGTGTTGATCCGTGTCCCATTCATCTGCCTGTGTTGTCAAAAAATGGTGAAAACGCGAGGCGACGCCTCCCGACCGGAGGAGAAGCGTGAAATACAACAAGTTGGTCAGGGACAAGATACCCGACATCATCACGAGGCACGGCGACAAGCCTGTGACTAAGATATTGGATGTCGGCGCGTACAGGCGGGAACTGCGGAGGAAATTGCGGGAAGAGGTCGCTGAATTTGGCGAGTCGGGCGAGGTGGAAGAGTTGGTCGACGTTCTTGAAGTCGTATATGCCCTGGCCGCAGCCGAAGGCGTCAACCAATTCCAACTCGAGAAGATGCGAAAGCGAAAACGAAAGGAAAGAGGCGGATTTGATCGGAGGATCCTCCTCATAGAAACGGTTTCGGACGGTAGAGATCGCCTGAAGGCTGTCGTCGGCTCGACCAATCCGGTCAAGATCGTGGCCACGGCGGCAGTGTTGCGCCGCGTCTACGGCGAAGACGTGGACGTGGAACCGGTAACCGTGGAGAGTGGCGTCTCGCGCCAGCCGTGGGGGGACGAGGAGACGCTGCGCGGTGCGTTCAATCGAGCGCAGGCAGCGCAACGTATGGGCGGTGCGACGCTGGGGGTCGGGTTCGAAGGCGGCCTGCTGGAGGTGCAGGGACAGGTGTTCACCTGCGCCTGGTGCGCCGTCGTGCGCGACGACGGCGCGGTGGGCACCGCTGGCGGGGAGAGCGTGCTCCTCCCGCCGCCGGTGGCGGCGGCTGTGCGGGCGGGAGCGGAACTGGGACCAGCGATGGACGCGCTGACAGGGTTGCACAACACCAAACAGGGCAGCGGCGCTATCGGCATCCTGACCGGAAGCCTGCTTGATCGTCAAGTGGCTTACGAGCATGTGCTCACGCTGGCGCTGGCGCGGTTGCTCACCCCTGGATACTACGAGCAGAGTGAGGAGTGAGCAGACATGATACGCATTAAGGGACCTTGGTTCAAGGACGAACACGGACGGACGCTGATCCTGCGCGGCGTCAATCTGGGCGGGAGCACCAAGGTGCCCTTCCGGCCCAATGGTGCGACCCACATCCGGGAGGGGTTCTACGACCATCGCAACGTCTCCTTCGTGGGCCGCCCCTTCCCGCTGGAGGAGGCCGACGAGCACTTCTCCCGGCTGCGGGCCTGGGGCCTCACCTTTTTGCGCTTTCTGGTCACCTGGGAGGCGATTGAGCATGCCGGGCCGGGCATCTACGACGAGGAGTACCTGGACTACCTGTACCAGGTCGTGCGAAAGGCGGGTGAGTACGGCATCCATCTGTTCATTGACCCCCACCAGGACGTCTGGAGCCGCATGTCCGGCGGCGATGGTGCACCCGGGTGGACCTTCGAAGTCGTGGGTATGGATGTCACTCGCTTCTCGGAGACGGGGGCAGCCATCGTCCACTGCATCCACGGCGACCCTTTCCCCCGCATGGTCTGGCCGACCAACTACTCCAAACTGGCAGCAGCGACGATGTTCACCCTTTTCTTCGGAGGGGACGACTTCGTGCCGGAGACGAAGGTGGACAATGAGCCGGTGCAGGAGTTCCTCCAGCGCCACTACATCAGTGCTATCAAACAGGTTGCACTGCGGCTGAAGGACCTGTCCAACGTCGTGGGCTACGACACGATGAACGAGCCGTCGCCTGGCTTCATCGGCTGGGCGGATCTGAATACCAGCGGCGGTATGCTGCGCATGGGGGAGTCACCCACCCCGTTCCAGGCGATGCTGCTGGGGGCTGGCTTCCCCCAGGAGGTCGAGGTGTGGGACATGCGAGTCACAGGGCCCAGACGGCGCGGACGCCGGTTGGTGAACCCGGGTGGCGTGCGCGTCTGGCGCGAGGGGTGCGACTGCGTCTGGAAGGAGAACGGCGTGTGGGGTTTCGATGCAGATGCCTCGGACGGCGCGCCGCGCCTGCTCCGCCCCGGTTATTTTGCGAGGGTCGGCGACCGCCCGGTAGATTTTGCCAACGATTACCTGCGCTCCTTCGCCAACCGCTACGCCCGCGAGATCCGCTCCGTGGACCCCGACGCTGTCATCTTTGTTGAGGGCGCGCCGGGGCAGGGTCCTCCTCGCTGGGGGTCGGAGGACGAGCCGGACGTGGTCAACGCCACTCACTGGTACGACGGTACGACCCTGTTCACCAGGAACTTTATCCCCTTCCTGGGCGTGGATTTCCACACGCACAAACTCATCTTCGGCCGCAGGCGGGTGCAGCGTTCGTTCGTCGAGCAACTGGCGCGCATTAAGGACTGGGCGGTAGAGCGGATGGGTGGTGTCCCCACCATCATCGGTGAGTTCGGCATCCCCTTTGACATGCGGGACAAGCGGGCCTACCGCACGGGCGATTTTTCCCTTCAGGTGCAGGCGATGGACGCTAACTTCCGGACGATGGAGGCCAACCTGCTGAGCTGTACCCTCTGGAACTATACCGCCGACAACGATAACCGCTGGGGTGACCAATGGAACGACGAGGACCTCTCCATCTTCAGCCGGGACCAGCAACCCCCCTCTCATCCCCCCTCCAGGGGGGAGGATACACCCCAGCCCGGCGACATCAACTCCGGCGGGCGGGCGCTGGAGGCGGTCGTGCGCCCCTACCCCCGCAAGGTCGCCGGGGAGCCGCTGCGTATGGCCTTCGACCTCAAGTATTGCATCTTCGAGTTCAAGTTCCGGCACGACCCGGCTGTCAGCGCCCCCACGGAGATCTTCGTGCCCAACTACCAGTACCCGGACGGCTACGTCGTCGAGGTGTCGGATGGGACGTATGGGGTAGACCGGGCTGGTCAGACCATCACCTATCGGCACAGCACCGAGCGGGACGTTCACCACGTCCGCGTGCGAAGACCTCGCCGGAAATGAAGATGGCCGATTCTGACTTCGAGCGGGAGGTGGCACGTAACTACCGGCACAATGCTGTGGTCAACGTGCTGGATGGCACCTTTTTCTGGTTGCTGGCCCTGCTGGTCGCCGCCGGGCTGGCCGGGCAGTCCGTCGTCGTGGCTCACCGGACCAACACGCGGGGTCTCCCCGACGGTTTCCCCGCGCCCGTGGCCGAGGCCGGCGTGCCTATCCTCGGCGTCAACGTCGCGCTGGAGCAGTACGATGATGAGGGGCTGGATGCCGCGCTGACCCGTGTCGCCGATGGTGGCTTCGTCTGGGTGCGCCAGTCCTTCACCTGGAGCCAGATCGAGCCGCAGCCGGGGCACTTTGACTGGACGGTCCCCGACCGCATTCTGGCCGCGCTGGCCCGCCATCCTGGACTGCGGCTGGTCGCCGTCCTCGACGATAGTAGGGGTGCCCTTACCGCGCCCCTACCCCCACCTGCCGACCCCGACCGCTTCGCCGCTTTCGCCGGAGTCTTCGCTGCCCGCTACGGTGCGCAGGTGGACTACTACCAGGTCTGGGATGAGCCGAACTTGGCCGACCACTGGGGCGGCGGCCCTGTCAACCCGCCCGCCTACGCCGACTTGCTGGCCCGCACTGCCCGCGCCATCCGCGCCGCCGACCGTTTGTCTGCGCTCACGGCAGGCCCCGGCGCGCGCATCATCCTGGCTGGCCTGGCCCCCACCGTCGAGACCGGCCCTCAGAACCTGAGCGACGCACGCTTCCTGGAGCAACTCTACCAGGCGGGGGCTGCGCCCTACTTTGACGTCGTGGCCGGCAAGCCCTACGGCTTCGACACCGGTCCCGACGACCGCCGCACCGACGAGTCGGTGCTGAACTTCTCGCGGTTGCTCCTGCTGCGGGAGGTGATGGTCGCGCACGGCGACGCGGACAAAGCGATCTGGGCCAGCCACTGGGGGTGGAACGCGCTGCCGCCGGGTTGGACGGGCGGGCCCTCCTTGTGGGGCCAGACCGACGAAAAGACCCAGGCGGCCCGTACTATCGCAGCGCTGGAGCGGGCGCGGGCCGAGTGGCCCTGGGCCGGCGCGTTCATCCTGGAGCACTTTCAGCCCCTCGCTGCGCCCGACGACCCGCGCTGGGGCTTCGCGCTGGTGGGGCCTGATTCCACCCCCCGCCCGGTCTATGATGCGGTGACCGCCTGGGCTACCGCGCTCCCCGACGCTGCCCCGGTCGGCGGCTACCCAGCGCTCAACCCCTGGGCGACCTACGAGGGTGACTGGCGCGTGGGGCCGCTGGGCGCCGACATCGGTCGTTCGACTGCGCTCACGATAGGTTCCGGCGGCGACCGGGCCACCTTCTGCTTCGACGGGCCATCTATTGCGCTGACGGTGCGGCGGGGGCCGTACCGTGCCTTCCTCTACGTCACGGTGGACGGCACGCCGGCCAATGAGCTACCCCAGGACGAGGCGGGCCGCGCCTACGTCGTGCTCTACGACACCACCCCCACCGTCACGACTGTCTCCCTGGCGACCGGCCTCTCCTCTGGCCCGCACACCGTCGAGGTCATGGCCGAGGGTGGACAGGGCCAATGGGCGCTGGTGGACTGGCGTGTAGGAGCGGAGCCGGTCCACGACGGCTACGGCTGGAAGATAGCCGGATTGGCTGCGGTGGGGTTGGTGCTAGCGGCATTGCTGATACGCGACGCGCGGCGGGTGGAGTGGGCGGTGCTAGGACAGGCGTTCCTTGGCTGGCCCGAATGGGCGCAGGTGGCGCTGGTTGTGGCGCTGACTGGCCTGGCGTGGGCGACTGCTGGCGCAAGTTGGGGACAGGACCTTTCTCCTGCTTCCTGCTTCTTGTCCAGCCTGCTGGCGCTGCCTGTGCTGGCTGTGCTCTTCGCTCTGCGTCCTGACCTGGGGTTGAGTCTTGTCGCCTTCGCCGCACCGTTCTACTTGCACCCCGGCGCTATGTTCTACCGGGCGCTAAGTCTGCCGGAGATGCTGGTGGTGTTGTGCGGGATGGGAATTGCGAATCGCGAATGGCGGATGGCGAATGGCGGATGGCGAATGGCGAGGAAGGGGATTGTCTTTACTACCCTTGACTGGGCTGTCGTGCTGCTGGTGGTGGCGGCAGTGGTGGCTAGCCTGGTCGCCGCCGATCGGTGGGCGGCGCTCTTCGAACTGCGGGCTGTTTTTCTGCTTCCCGCGCTCTACTACGGTCTGCTGCGGCTGGCCTGTCTGGACGACCGGGCCAGGTGGCGGATCATGGATGGCTGGGTGCTGGGGTCCGTCGGGGTGTCGGTCGTCGGGCTGGTGCAGTACGCGCTGGGGCATAATGTCGTCCTCGCCGAAGGGGGGCTGCCACGCCTGCAGAGCGTCTACTACTCACCCAACAACGTGGGGCTGTACCTGGGGCGGGTGTGGCCCCTGCTGGTGGCTGTCGCGCTGTGGGGCTCCTCCCCCAGCCCCTCCCGACTCCTCCCCAGCCCTCCCCCGCCGGGGAAGGGAGAATGGCGTGCGGGAGGGACTCCCCCTTCCCTCGTAGGGAAGGGGGCCGGGGGGTTAGGTCGCCGCCGGGTGCTCTACGGGCTGGCCCTGGTGCCGGTGATGCTGGCGCTGGTGCTCAGTTTCTCGCGGGGGGCGCTGTTCCTGGGGCTGCCGGCGGCGCTTCTGGTGATGGGGTGGCGGGCGGGGGTATGGGTGCGGTTACCGCGCCCATACCGCTGGCTGGCGCTGGCGCTGGTCGTGGTTGGGGCGCTGGCGCTGATCCCGCTCCTGCGTGTGCCACGCTTCGCCTCGATGTTTGATCTGCAGCAGGGGAGCACATTCTTCCGGCTGGAGCTGTGGCACAGCAGTCTGGCGCTTATCTGCGAGCACCCATGGTTTGGCGTCGGGCCGGGCAACTTCTCAGCCGCCTACCGCACCCGCTACGTCCTCCCCACCGCCTGGGAGGAGTTCAATCTGGAGCACCCGCACAACGTCTACCTGGATCACTGGACGCGGCTGGGGATTCTCGGTGTCCTGGCGGGGGTGGCGGTGCAGGTGGCGTTTTGGCACCTCTCCCCCGGCCCCTCCCCGGAGCGGGGAGGGGAGATGGAGCCCTCCCCCGGCCCTTCCCCGAAGCGGGGAGAGGAGCCCGCCCCTTCCACGGTGGGGAAGGGGGCTGGGGGGTTAGGTATCGGCCTCGCGGGCAGCATGACCGTGCTGCTGGTCCACGGCCTGGTGGATAATACATTGTTCTTCCCCGACCTGGCATTGGCTTTCTTCTTGACACTGGCGCTGGCTTGCAAGGGAGCAGGGGAGCAAAGGGCTGGGGGCCAGGGGGCAGGTGCCTGTTGAATTCCTGCTCTGTTGTTGCCCCTAAAGATACGGCTGCAACAGGCTCAAGATTTTGGTCAGCGGCTGATTGACTGACAAATCTTTCAGGACGCAGATTCACGCAGATTTTCGCAGATTATCTGCCGATAAAACCAGAAAATCAGCGTTCATCAGCGTTCATCTGCGTCCCATTTCTTGCTCCCAGGGCCAGTCCAGAGTTTTGTCAGTCAACCAGGGTTCCTCCGTTTAATTCCCGTTGCTGTCTCTCTCGCCGCGCGCGCTTCAGCGGGCGGCGGCAAGAGGACCACGGATAAGGAAATTGGGACAAATGACCTCCAGGTGATATACTTGCGCTATTACCGTCAAGT
>CAYPOY010000299.1:0-6574 GCA_964412395.1 uncultured Anaerolineales bacterium
CCGGAGCGCCGGGTGAGGTGCGCGCGTGCGGAACGTGCGCGGACCACCCGGCGCTTGTGCATTCTTATCAAAGGAGGTTGAGCGATGAACAAGATGCGTAACCTGATTTCCGTCCTGTTGGGCTTGGTAGTGGGGCTGACGCTTCTGGCCGCATGCCAATCCCAAGAAGCAGATTTGCCATTCGAGACAATTGAAAGATCGGAGTGGGGAGAAGGGAAAGAGCAATATAGCATACCAGACCCCAAGCTGGTAATCATTGCCAAGGCAGAAGAAATCAACGCGATCGGGAACACGGTGTCTCTTGATGCTCAGGCACAACTGCGGAATCTGGATTTCGACCAATACTTTGCGGCCGCCGTATTCCAGGGATGGCAGCCTCAACTGCCTCCACCCCCATCTGGAGTAGAGGTTCAAAGAATCAGCAGGGAGGGAAGCATAATGACAATCTACGCCCATTTTCATGAACCCGCTGGTGAGGTGTGGCGCCCCGTTGAGGTTTCGCCCTACCATTTGGTAAAGGTGCAGAAAGGAGAAGATATGCAAGGTAAACTCGAGTTCGTTTTGAACATTGATGGTACAGACGTTGTCAGACAAGCTCATCTCATACCCTAGGTTTTTCCCAACAACAATTCGGGAGATCAGAAATGCAGAAGCGGAATTGTATCAGATCTTTGTTCACAATGCTCGCCCTGCCGGGGCTGGTGGTGCTGGCCGCGCTGGCGGTAGCGGCAGTGGCGACAATTCTAAGCGGGTGTCAGGGAAGGAAAGAAGTCGACTTGCCATTCGAGACAATCAAACAGAGTGTCTCCCGATGCTCAGGAGCAACTGCGGAATCTGGATTTCGACCAGTGCTTCGTAGTGGCCGTGTTTCAGGGGGCTAGCGACTTACCTGCGCCTGCGCCTCCTTACGGAGCGGAAGTCCAGCATGTTGCCAGACGGGGGGGGCAAATTACCGTCTATGCCCACGAGCCCGATGTTGAGTTGTGGCGCTTAGTGGTGATTTGGCCCTATCATCTGGTAAAGGTGCGGAAAGGAGAGGATATGCCTGGTTCTACCGTTTTCTGTGGTTTTAGCACATCAGTGGGGGATGCCACCTGTTTTGGGCCGGTTTTTGTGGCACTCCGCCCTAGAAACGCCTTGTTTTTGCCCTGAAGTGGGGCTTCTTGAGCCAACCACAGAATCCGTTAGAATCAGGGATATGCAAGGTGAATTCGAGTTCGTTTTGAACGTGGACGGCACGGTGGTGAGCCAACAGACTCATATCTTGCCGTAAGACTGACTGAACCGAAACAGGAGGTGTGAGATGGACAGAAATCTTATCAAATGGTTGGTGACATCGTTTGCCCTGGTGGTGTTGGCAGCCCTTGTGTTGCCAGGAGCGGTGCCTATCTCCGGTTTGCACCTGGAGACTTTCGACTCTCCTGTCGTGACGCCTGTCCCAGGCCCGACTCCGGTGCCACCGGTGCCCAAAGAGACGCAGAAGGCGCTCCAGTACATCGCAGAGCGAGAGGGCATCCCCATCGAGCAACTCGTCGTCGCCAACTAGCACCGACGGGAGTACAAACTGCTCGGCCGGGCCTTCTGGGCCGTCACGCTGCTGGATACCAAAGGCGACCGGTGGTACAACGTGATGGTAGACCTGGCCGATGGCAGTTTCATGGATGACGTCGAGGTCGTCGAGCAGGCGGAGCAGAAGGCCCATCGTGCCAGGTACGGCAAACTGGAACCAGACTTGTTCGAGCGTCTGGAAACCATGAAGCCTGACGACGAGGTGCCGGTTGCCATCTGGGTAGCCGGTGAACCGAAACGGAGCGAGGAAGAACTGTACGCCGCCCTGGCCGCCAGGTACCCCGAAGCCCAGGCCGCGCTGGAGCGCTCGGGCAACCCGATGGATGTAGGCGACTATGAGTTGGGTAATGAGATAGAGGCGGAGTACGTGCGGATGCTGGGAGCGGACACACAGGAGCGCATCCAGCCACTCGTGCGCCATCTGGAGGGACAAGGGTATGCTGTGACCACCCTTAGCGCGCTGCCAGCGATAGCCGTCACCCTGCCCAAGGCGTCAATCCTGGAACTTGTCAAAAGGGCCGACGTAGGAGTTGTGTACCTGAACGAGGACAAGGTGCAACGCTTGCTGGATTCGGCAGTGCCCAGCGACCGCGTGCCTGCCGTCTGGCAAAGGGGTTTCGAAGGAAATGGGGTCAACATCGGCATATTGGAACCAGATAGGGTTGATTTTACCGGTCCGGCAGGGCACAACTATCTGCATCAAGGTGCCGTGAGGCCCTGCGCCGGGGGAGTTGACCGGCACAAAACGATGGTAGCCAGCGTTGCGGGCAGCTTTCACTCCACCTACACGGGAGTAGCACCCGAGGCAACCATTGTGGATGCCTGCACTGACCTTGGTGGTACAGATACCGTTGCAGGGTTAGCGTGGGCTGTTAATCAGGCAGACCCGATCAACTTCAGTGGCACCTTCAACAACGATCCAGACTTGCACTGGACGGACAGAGCCTTCGACCACTGGGCGCGTGCGGGCAACGACACCGTCGTGGCTGGGGCAGGGAATCTCAGCGGCGGTGTTACGTTGGTTCCCCGGCTAAAGGGTGGAACGTCCTCGCAGTCGGGGGCAGCAACGACAACAATACTTCGGGTTGGGCTGATGATGGCATGTGGAATGGCTCCTCATGGAAAAACCCTACAAGCGATCACGGGGACAGAGAGAAACCCGAGGTTGTCGCTCCTGGGGCATCCATAACCGCCGTTGAGTTGAATAATGGTCTAAGAGTTGTGACAGGGACCAGCCTTGCTGCCCCCCAGGTGGCAGGACTGGCCGCGCTGTTGATAGATCGCAATTCCGCCCTGTCAACGTGTCCAGAGGCACTCAGGGCCATCATTATGGCTTCGGCGTTGAACAACGTTGACGGCCCCAGCGGGATACCGACTGGACAGGACTTGAAAGATGGCGCAGGTGCCATTGATGCTGCCCTGGCTGACACAACGGCAAAGACCCGCTGGACTTCTGCAACAACCCCTTGCAGTGATCCCTGCTGGTGGGGCATCAGCATCAGTAACACGAATTTCCCCAGTGGGCACTTATCTATACCGCTACTTCAAGGCTTCGCGGGGTGAGCGTGTTCGAGTTGCTATCTCCTGGTGGTCGAATGCTGATTGCCCCGATGAGAACAACTGCAACTACGATCGATTAGACACCGATCTGCGCTTGGGCGTGAAGGCTCCGGATGGTCAGTGGGTGGACGGGGCATGGTCGGCCAGTTGGGACAACAATTACGAACTGGTGGAATTCGTAGCACCCCAGACGGGGCAGTATAAAATCGCTGTTTACAAGACGAGGGCTGACGAAACTTCGAATCACCTCGGCATCGCCTGGGTCAAGGACGCCATCTACCTGCCGGACCTGCGCAATAAAGATGGCTGGGTCTCGGAATTCTACGTGCGCAACGACGGCGCGGAGCCCCGCAATGTCACCATTCACTACTTCGACTCTAACGGTAACCCCACCCCCAAAGTCTCCGACGTGTGTGCCCTGCTCCCGAACCAATGGTGCTGGATTCCGGTGCGGTATCTCAATCGTATCCCCTATGGCACTACCGGTTCGGCTATCGTGGGCGGCGGCGAGGACGTGTCGGTGGTGGTGGAGAACCAGGCGGACAACAAGCGGGAGCGCACCAACTACAGCGGCGTCCTCCTATCCGCTGGCGGTTCCCCCGGTTGGGAACAGGCCGGCCCTACCCTGTACGCGCCGGTCATCAAGCGCCAGCGCTACGGCCGTTCTTCGATCATCCACGTCACCAACGCTGGGGCGCAGGACACCACGGTCTACGTCTACTATTACGACGACTTTGGTAACGATCGCTTGGGTAACCATCTTACGGTACCCCCGAACGGCACAGTGCTCTTTTTTCCCAGCGACGGCAGTGGCAGCGGTGGCTGCGACACGTCCGATGACGTCTGTTCGGCCAGGGTCTATGCCGACCAACCATTGGTGGGGGTCGTACAGGAGTACAACGATGCAGACGGCAAAGCAGTCACCACCCACAACCTGTTCAGCGCTGGCGCTAAATCGATCTACTTCCCCATCGTCAAGTACAAGCGTTACAACATGTCTACCGGTCTGCGGATCCAGAACGTGGGGAGCACTGCCTCCAGTATCACGGTGAACTTTTACGAGAAAAATGGCAGCTTCAAGTGTGCTCTCTCCTCCGGCTCGTCCATCCAGCCTCGCGCCGCCAAGACCTTCAATCTGAGTAGCGCTTGCCCCGGCGATAACTTCAGCGGCAGTGCGGTGGCCACCGCCAGCCAACCGCTGGTGGGGATGGCGAATGAGGTGAGCCTGGACGGGCGGTACAAGAAGGGCTACTCATCATTTCAGGGCGGCAGCCACACGGCCTACGGTCCATTGGTATATCATGCCTATTCTCAGGATGGCTACACCTGGGAGACTGGCATCGCGGTGCAGAACCTGAGCACCCAGGGAGCCGCTATCGACCTGGACTACTACGATGCCGACGGCAACCCGGCGGGGAGCCAGAGTTCGTCGCTTGCTGGCCGCGGGATGGGTGTTTTCTTTGCGCCGCAGAGCGGGTTCAAGGGGTCGGTGGTGATCACGGCTGATCGGGACATTGCCGCTGTCGTCAACGTGATCAACAATGCCCCGAACGGGGATACCCACGCGATTTACAACGCCAGCAACCGTTAGGCCGGCCCGCGCTGGCGGTGGTTTGTCGCAGCGCGATGGTGGGCAATCACAGGAGGCCGGTGGACAACTCCGCTGGCATCCTTTCGTTGTAGCCCATCCCCAATTTTAAACGTAAGCGTTCACCCCCCTGCTTGCGCCGGTCTCCTGACCGGCGCAGCCAATCCGAAGGAGCGGTTTGCGTGGCATCCTCGCCGCTTCCTGGGAGGGAACGGCGGTCGGGAGACCGCCTCTTGGCTCCCTGGGTGAACGCTTACTCTTAAACTTCATCATTCGGCGAGATTTTTAAGGTTACGCAGTGCGCACCGCAAGCGTATCACACTGGGGACAAGGATAGGCAGGGAGTCAGGCAGCCACCTCTTTGAGATTCGAGCGTGACAAATCGCCCTCTACCCCCCAATCTGGGTTTGGCACGACGGTTTCCGGTAGATATTGGAGTATCTGTTAGACGATATCACTCTACGGCGAACCTGGAGGTAGTCCGAGATAGTGGCGTGAGGTTCGTTATTTGGCCCATTTTGAGGTCTGGGCTTGAGAATAATGGGAAATGCCAGCCTCATGGATATGTGGTGCACTGTACCAAGCCAAAAACTCACAGGAGGCTGGCCGATGCAGTGTATCACGAAATGGGCAAATCGCCAACGAGAGTGGGGAGGTGCCGCTCACACGATAGCGGTACTGGGGCTGGTGGCGCTGGCAGCGATGGGTACTGTCCCGGAGAGCAGTGGTGGGTGGGTGGCCTGTCCGCCGCTGCTGGTGGAGGTTGGGGAGCAACAGAGGAGGCGGCAAGGGCGGCAATGCTGGTACCAGGGGTTCACCTGGCGTGTGGGGTGGATCTGGCTGCGGCGGACTTGGATGGTGACGGCGGTGCGCAGCGAGGCGCTGATGGGATTGGTGTTTCTGGCCGGCTGCCAGGAATGGGATTGGGTCTGCTTGTTGCCGTGGGTGGTGTGGCTGTGGAAGGGGCTGGGGGCTGCTTGGCCGGGTTTGGGGAGGCAGCCATTGTACCGTGTACTGGGTCATCTGTGGGAGAAAGCTGGTCGTGTGGCGCTGACTGGAGCACGTGCTGTTCGGTCACTGGGAGCCGGTAGAGGACGACGGGGCAGTGCACTGCATCTATTGCGGCCCAACGGATGTGTCGCGCAAGAGCCGCAAGCCACGCTTGAAGAAGTACGTGGACGAGGATGGCCAGGTGCAGACGGTGAAGGTGTATCGCTACTACTGCCACAACCCGAAGTGCAAGCACAAGAGCTTCACCAACCTGCCGTCGAATCTGCTGCCGTACTCCAAACGGCCACTGGAGCAGCGGGTGGCGGTGTTGCAGATGGCAGCCCTTTTTGGTGTGGTGCGTTCCAGTGGTGTGGTGGGCATAGACGAGAAGTACGTGTTGGTGCCGAAGAGCGACAAGCCGGACGGAAAGATGAAGAAGTGGATGTACGTCTACTTCGCAAAGGTCTATCGCTTCACCCCATTCTCCGACGATGCCCAGGAGCGGATCCGGGGCAAGTGCTGGAACTAGCTGGCTACGAGGTGCAGAAGTTGCCGATGGCTCAACTCTTCCGCGGGCTGGCCCTCCAGTGGCCTGCCTCAGCTTTCCAGGAGATTGTCCCCAATGTGTGACGGTCGCGCTGAAGAAGACTGCATTCGTGCAGTTATGTGTTATAATAGAACAGGCTATGGAGACGATGCCAGGTATAAATAAAACTTACACCAAAGTAAATATCCGTAGACAGAAGAGCGATTTTGCTTATTGGCAAGCGCAATCTTATCAGGTTCGCTTGGCAACCTTAGAACAAATCCGACAAGAATATCATCGGTGGCGGTACGGTGCTGAACCAAGACTTCAAAGAGTTTATA
>CAYPOY010000300.1:0-6557 GCA_964412395.1 uncultured Anaerolineales bacterium
GCGTGGCGTGCTCGCAGCGGGGGTGAAACCTACCACCCGGTGGAGGATCGAGGAAGCAGCCAAGCCCTCATGTCGCCAAAGTCGTACTGCTCCTCCAGTCGCCAGGGGGTGAATTCCTCTGAGCGAAAACGCGCCGCGCAAGATTTTATCTTGCACTGCAAGAAATCCTATTGCGCCCGCAAGATTCGCGGCGATCTGCCTCAAAACGGGCCCAAAGGGCGAAGAACTCGTCGGCTGGCAAGTCACCGGTGTTAGGGCCATCGGAGGCGACAAACCGTTCCACGGCTTGCTCGAGTTCATCTCAATGCTGATAGCGCATGAGTTATCCGCCTGGCGGATATGCTGAATGCGCTGGGCGGAAAAGTTATCCGTCCGACGGAATGTAGCGACGGCCACGCTTTTCACCTAGGGCCTTCAGTTTCCCTGCCTTCACCAAACGTGCCAGTAACTTGAATGCTTGGTCAGGGCTGAGACCACACAACCGCTGGCACTCCCGGTTGGTGATCTGCCCCTGCTCCTGCACGTACTCCAACACCCGGGCCTCTTGCTCGGCTGGCGTCAGCAGTCGGCCCAGGGCCGAGACATCCAACTGCTCGGCCGTCTCAACGGTGAGTTGGTACACGGCCGCCTTGCCGGCCCCAACCCGCTCCAACAGCCCGTCCCGCACCATACCGGCCAACACTTCGCTGGCCTCCCCCTCGCTACGCTGGAATAGCCCCATCGCTGTCGCCAGGTCCAGTTCCAGGTTGCGTTTGAGGTGGCTCAGCACCAGCAGTTGCTCCAGCGTGGGCGGCGAGTCGGCCCGCAGGCGCCGCTGAACGAAGCCCACGAACGGCTCATCGAAGGCGCTATCCCGGATGACCACCCGCACGCTCAACTCGCCGGGGATGAACCAGGGCGGCTCCTTGCCCAGACGGAGCATCTGCTCGTACATCATGTCCACACCGTAGCCAGCCCGCTCCACGTACCCGACCCGTTGCAGTACCTCGGCCAGCAACCGGTTGCGGGATACCACCTGGCGCAGGATGTTGGCCGGGCTGACGCCAGCCGGGAACCCACCGGGGCTCATCACCTCCAACCGGTCTGGGAAGTGACGCAGGACGACATTGCCCGGTAGGCCGTAGTTGCGGTGAGCCACGGCATTCAGGATGGCTTCGCGGTATACTGCCTGTGGAAGCGCGGGTACGTCAATGCGTTGCAGGCCCAGCAAGAACGAATGCATCTCATTGTCGGCCTCGATCAGTTCCTCTAGCCGGCGGAGTAGTAGCGGCAACGGCAGGTAGAGCCGCTCCGAGAGCCGGATGTCGGTCTCGGTGCGCTGGCGGAAGTATGCTACCTCGGCTTGGGGCAAGTCGCGGCGTAGGGTCTCGGCCCAGCCCAGCAACAGGCCACCAGCGACCGTCAGCCGGGCCGGATCTGTGCCATCATCGGCGAGCAGTCGCAGACTGCGCAGCAGGTCCCGGTCGGCCTGCTGAGCCAGAGACGGGCTGCGCAGGGCGATCTCGGCACGCAGCCGTTTCAAGGCCTGGGGGTCAATGTCGTCCGAATAACGGGCCTGGCCTAGAGGAAGCGCGCTGTAGTCCAAGCCTGCTCGCTCGGATTGAAAGGCCAGTACATCGGCCGGGGACATGGGCAGGCACTGTCTGCCCACCCGCCGCTGGAAAACACCGCCTGCCGTGCCGTGAACGAAGGGAGTGCGGGGCACACCGACTACCAGGACTGTGCCCTGGGGCGTCGGCACCTCCTCGATGTCCACGGTGATGGGTGGATCGGTGGTCCGATAGACCCCCGCCAGCAGTTCTGACACATCGTAGGATGGACAGCCGCGGATGCGCCCACGGTCGTCCACCCCCAGCAGAATCTTGCCGCCGTCGGCGTTGGCCAGGCAGATCACGGCCAAGGCCAGGTCTTTGACCGACGGCACGCCGCGTTTGAAATCCAGCCGTTGCCCCTCGCCCTGGGCGATCAGGGCTTGAAGTTCCTCGAAAGTCATCTCCCTAGCCAAGCTCTCATGTCGCCAAAGTCGTACTGCTCCTCAAGTCGCCAGGCGGTGAACTCCTCTGGAGGAGGTGATTCGTAGCCTCCTATCTTGCTGTGGCTCCATCCAAATCGGTTCCTCAGTTCAGCCGCGAACTCGGCGGTTTTGAAGGCAGCGATCATAGAGTCTATGACGGGTACCCCCAACTCCTCCTGGAGCTCACGGTAGAAGCCATAGGTGGCGGTGCAGCCCAGGATGAGCACCTCGGCCCCATCACGCTCTACGGCTTCCCGTCCGGCCTTCCTGAATCGGCGGGCCGTTTCCTCCTCGTCCCGGTGAAACTCAAGTACCCTCAGGTCAACCGACTTGAAGGAAGCCAGCCTCTCCTTCATACCATATCTGATTACGTTTTCCATCATCTCCGGAATCCACTTCCTGCGGCCCACGATGATGGAGAATTTGTCTCCCAGGGTGGAGGCAATATGGGTGGATGCTTCGCAAGGGGCTACTACCACCATTCGCTCTGCCACCTCGCGGGCGGCTTGCAGTCCCACGTCGTAAAAGCAGCCGATGACCGCCGCGTCGAATCCCTGGCTTTCGGCCTCTTTGATGAGGTGCAAGATGTCCACCAGAACCAGAGCCTCGTAGTAGCGGTATTCCAGGTGCTCCGGGCCACGGGGCAGAGTGATCATGGTCAGCTCCGTCCCTTCCCGCTTCTGGCTCGTTAAGAACTGGAGCCCTTCTTCCACCACCTCGACCCCTACGGGGTCAATGTACAGGATTCTCTGCCCCATGACTCTCTCCTCGCATAATGGGGCGCAGATTTCCGCAGATAAGATCAAAAAATCAGCGTTTATCTGCGTTCATCTGCGTCCTAAGTACCCGCCACCTTCCTGGTCAGGCTGGCTGTAGAGGTGGCAACGAACCGTATGCCCCTCCTCGATCTCGACCATGACCGGATCCACTCTGGAACAGATATCCATCCTCTCGGAGCAGCGAAGGTGGAAGCTGCAACCGGTGGGGACGTTGACCGGACTCGGAATCTCACCGGTGGAGATGATCTTCTTGGGCTTGAGCTTCTCCTCCTCTTCTGAGATGACTGGAATGGAGGAGAGAAGCATTTGTGTATAGGGGTGGTACGGGTTGCGGAAGAACTCAGCCGCCTCTGCAACCTCACAGATCTTGCCCAGGTACATGATGGCCACCCGCGAGGCGACGTTGCGCATGAGACTCAGATCGTGAGTAATAAATAAATAGGAAAGATGAAACTCGTTCTGCAACCGTATGAGGAGGTTGATAATCTTTCCCTGGATAGAAACATCCAGGGCAGAAGTCGGCTCGTCGAGGATGACGAAAGAGGGATCGGTGGCCAACGCCCGGGCGATGGCTACCATCTGCTTCTCGCCCCCGCCCACCATCTGGGGATATTTGTACATATAATCCGGCGGCAACTCTACCATCTCCAACAACTGGACGACTTGCTCCGGCCGATTTTCATCCGAGCGGTGAATCTGAAGTGGCAATTCCAGGATCTGTTTGATGCTCCGCCTCGGATTCAGAGACGAGCCTGGATCCTGGAAGACAATTTGTATCTCTTTCTTGAGGGCCAGTGGCCGTTTTTTGTTTCCGTCGAACAGGTTTCGCCCTCGGAAGCTGATGCTGCCTGCGGTTGGCCGGTACATACCGATGGTCGTGTAAGCGACGGTACTCTTGCCGGAACCGGATTCCCCAACCAGGCCGAAAGTCTCCCCCTCTCTTATGGCAAAGGAGATGCCGTCTACCGCCTTGACGGTGATGGGCTCTCGTTTTAAGATGCCGCTGTATCCGATGACAAAGTACTTTTTCAAATCGGTGACGGTCAGAATATCACTGGTCATGGCGTTTCATGTTCCCTTTCCCGCTGGACGCAGATACACGCAGATTTCCGCAGATAAATGTAAGCGAAGCGACATCAGCGTAGATCAGCGTTAATCTGCGTCCCATTATCCGCCATCCCGATAGAGGAAACAAGCGACCTCGTGGTTGTCGCTGAGCTTGTAGAAAGTAGGTCTCTCTTGCCGGCAGATGTTCATGGCATGGGGACAGCGCGGATGGAAGCGGCAGCCAGGCGGCGGGTTGAGGTAATCAGGGATCCGCCCCGGGATACCGTCGGAGATGCCGCCGCCCGTCAGCCTGGGAACAGCGGCCATCAGTCCGTGGGTGTAGGGATGCAGCGGGTTGGCAAAAAGCTCCTCGGTGGTGGCTACTTCTACCATGTTACCGGCGTACATGACATAGACCCGGTCGGTCGTCTCCCGCACCACCCCCATGGTATGGGTGATATGGATGACAGATACGTTCTTTTCCTCCACCAAACGGTGCAGCAGCCGCAGAATCTGATCCTCGATGGTGACATCCAGGGAGGTGCCTGGCTCGTCGGCGATGAGCAGTTCCCGGCTGGCGACCAGCGCCATGGCGATACAGACCCGCTGCCGCATCCCGCCACTGAGTTGGATGGGATAACTATCCAGCATTCGTTCCGGATCGGGCAGCGCTACCTCTTTCAGGGGGATGCTGGCCCGTTCCCGGATTTCCTTTCTGGACAGCTTTTTACCTTCCATTGAGTATCGGACAACGGCCCCCAGTTGTTGGCCGATAGTGAAGACCGGGTTGAGGGCGGCCGTCGGGTCCTGGAAGATCATCGAGATGCCCTCGCCCCGTACCCGCTGCAATTCGTCCCCTCCCATCTTGAGGACATCCTGTCCCTTGAAGTAGATTTCTCCACCCGGGATACGGGCTGGCGGCATAGGCAAGATGCGCAGGATTGACTTCATCGTCGTCGTCTTGCCACAACCGGTCTCGCCGACGAGTCCGACTTTCTCCCCGCTGTGCATGGTGAACTTCACTCCACCCAGGACTTGTAGTGTGCCCCCATAGACGTCGAAATGAACGTATAGGTCCTTGATCTCCAGCAGGGGGGGAGTGCTCATCTCAGACCTCCTCAGCCGCGAACATATCGCGCAGGCCGTCACCCAACAGGTTGAAGCCGAGGACGACGACTACGATAGCCAGGGCGGGAAAGACTGAAATCCACCACTGGTCGGGCAGGTATCTGGCTCCATCGGCAACCATCGTCCCCAGGCCGGGCTTCGGTGGTTGCACGCCGAGTCCTACGAAACTGAGCGAGGAGCCGATAAGAATGACCCACCCCATATCGAGGCTTATCTTGGTAAAGATGGGCGAGATACAGTTGGGAAGGATTTCCCTGAAGATGATGTGGGCCTTGCTGGCTCCGATCGCCTCGGCAGAGTTGACAAAGAACTCGTTCCGCAGGGTGGAGGCGAGTCCGTAGACCAGCCGGGTATACCACGGCCACCACATCAAGGAGACGGCCAGCATGGCGTTGAACAAATTAGGGGTGAGAACAGAGCAAATAGCCAGGGCCAGGACCAAGGGTGGCACAGCCAGGAAAATGTCGGTGATGCGCATGATCACTGTATCCAGCCAGGTTCCCTGGTTGTAGCCGGCGATCAGTCCCAGTGTCACTCCCGGAGGGACGACGAGGCTCAGAACAACCACCCCCATCGTCAGCGAGAAACGGAAACCGAAGAAAATCCGGCTCATGATATCCCGGCCAACGATATCGGTGCCGAACGGATAGCGCCAACAGGGAGGAGTGCTGGCATTAGTAAAGTCAACGAAAGCGCTGGCGTGCTGCGGGTACAGGGCGACCAGTGGAGCGAAAACGGCCAGGAAGACGATGAGGGAGACCGTAGACAACCCGACGATGGACATCGGATTGCGTGAGAACTTGTACCAGTTACGGCCAAGATTCTCCATCATCTTCCCCCCTGTTACTACGGGGGGGACTGAGGGGGGGTGAGTCGAACTTTTTATCTGTGCTGTCACGTTATTCACCCCTCCCTGGAGCCAAGCGGATCCTGGGATCGAGTTGAGCGACGACGAGGTCAACCAGGATGTTGACGATGATAAAGACGACACCGAGGATCATAATGACAGCGGCGATGGCGTTCAAGTCCTTGCGCAACATGGCGTTGATCCCATAGCGGGATATCCCAGGCCAGTTGAAGATCAACTCAACCAGGAAGGCGCTGCCCAGTGTGGCGGCAAAATCGAGACCGAGGATCGAGATAGTCGGGATCAGGGAAGGTTTGAGCAGGAAACTCCTCATGATCACCTTCTCCGGGATGCCGAGTGAGCGTTCGGACGCGATGTAGTCTTTGGTCAAATTGTCGGACATGGTCGAACGGGTGATGCGGGCCTCCTGAGCCAGCCCCCCCATGGCCAGAGCGATTCCGGGCAGGATAAGGTGCCACAGGGCGTCGAAGAAAACGGCAAGGTCGCCTGCCAATAGGGCATCAATGGTAATGAGCCCCGTGACAACCGGAGGGCGAGAGAGCTCTGTACTGATTCGCCCCATCGCCGGCATCCAGTTCAGGGTCATACCAAACAGGAGAAGGAAAAGGATGGCAAAGACAAGCTCCAAGCCGGGCAGGACCCGGTCCATGAATTTCTTTCAGGCCGGAAACAACCGGATGTATCTGGTCGACCTCCCTGGTTACGGTTTCGCCCGGGTGCC
>CAYPOY010000301.1:0-6556 GCA_964412395.1 uncultured Anaerolineales bacterium
CGGCCTCGTTGTAGCACTTATTGAGCGGGCACTCATTCACGGGTATTGCCTTTAACTGGGGGAAGTGAATTGCGGGATTGGGCGTCACGATGCCAGGCGGGGGTGTCTGCCGTGAACCACCCGCCGGGCTCGTGCAACCGGCAAGCAACAAGAAAGCCACCAGTAAGTAGACGAAGAACAAGGACTTGTGTTTCATTGAGATCCCTACCTCGGTCGTCGAAGGTATCTTCACTGGGCTTTGCAGGTGTACTGCAACTCAGCCTGTGACTGAAACTCAGCCCGTGATATGGGATGGTAGACATAGCTCAGGCCTGTGAAGCTATGATCTCCTATGAACTGGTTGCGCACCGCTTCAGTCACCGGCAACTGGAACAGTTGGGATACCAGTTCTGTTTTGCCGTCGCCGGTCGTAACCCATACCCGCAGGGCGTGTTCGTTGGGCGGCGCGTCGCCCGGCGTGTAGTCGGCGTGGAAGACAAGATCGCCAAAGCTCAACGTTTGCTGCCGGGCGTCCGCCGACAACACCACCGTTTCCTCCCGCCCAATCTCCGCCGCAACGCCGGAACGATAGGCTACCAGGCACTCGATAGCGATGGAGGCTGATTCTCCGAGATCGTTTGCTGCATCAGTCGGACTGCCTGCACAGCCCACCAGGGCCAGAAGGGCAAGCAGCGCAAACATTTCAAGAATGATTTGATTCTTCGTGCTCATGCCTTACCTCCGTTCTAGCACCCGGATAGCAGTAGCCCGGCTTTCACTCGTGACTCTCGATTTGCTCCACCAGGATATAGTCCTCGCATCCGCATATCAACGCCTCGCAAGAGACCTCCTGGGCAGGGTACTCCCCTACCACCACGACCTTCTTGCCGTTGTACTGCCGATCGGATAGCATCGCGGCCTGGTCGGTCTCATCCGGGACCCGCAAGAGCACCATCTTGGGCTGCCCCATCGGAGAGCTCTCGTCGGCTACCAGATACAAACCCTCCGGGCAGTACGCCTTGACCTCGCCCAGTTCCGCCCCGCTCCTGACGGTGCCCCGGAAAGTGACCGGAGCTTGGGCAGGTTCGATTTGAACGCTTTCGATCATGTGCCGGAACTCTGCGAACCGGGTCGTCACGATCTCTGCCAGGCCAATGGTCTCGGCCTGTTCCGGGTCTATCGAGGTGAACTCGGTGGTTAGCCGAATGTCCAGTTCGTGATCCGGGCTGCAGTAGATGACTATCAACCAGGACGGCCCATCCCACTCGCCCTCCAGCAAAGCGCCCCAGATAAACAGTATCCCTTTCAGGTCATCGGCCTTGACGGCCTGAGACCAGCGCACGTCGTACCCGCCCTCGTTCGGCTGCCAGGTGTGAGGATCCGCCACGCTTTGCTCAGCCAGAGAGCGATGGTAGATGTCAACGCCGACTGCCGGTAGCGAGGGGTCTCCCGGCCGGAACCAGGCGCTCTCAGGCCCGCCAGGCGCGTCTCCCACTTCGACTGCCCAACTGGCAGGGTATTCCAGCGTGACGCCGCTGGCAAAGCGGTACGCCAGCCAGGCAGGCGCAGGAGTGGGACAGGAATGGAAGATGGCGTCGGGGCAGGCGTTTCGGTGGGCAGCGGTATGGGAGTTGGCTCCAGGGTCAGCTGTGGCGGCGATGTCTTGTGCTCCACCTGCCCCGCTGAGCCGGCCTGGCAACTCGCTGATCCTAGCGCCATCAGAATCAACACCAGAGCTGTAAGAATCTTGGACCGCACCGTATTCTCTTTCATTTTGCCCTCCCGTTGCCCAATGACGTTCTCTAGTCCCAATCAGGTTCTCCAGTCAATAGGGAACGGTCACGCCAAAGTAGGTAGCCAGGCTGCCGGCGATGTTCCGCGCTTCTCCGACCATCTGGCTGAACTCTTCCGCCTGTGCGCCGGTGTAAGGGGTGTCCAAGGCAGGTTGGTAGACCCACACGATGCCACTGTAAGCCAGCAGGGCCTCGCCGTGGGGTTCCGATTGGACCGCCTCCCACTGCGCTTCTGTCAGCGCGGTGATCGAAAAGAGCTTTTCCTTCACGTCCGAACTGACGGCGTACTCATAGTAAACCGTGTTCCCATCCACCCGGACCTGATACTTATCGGCCCAACTGGCGGGGACATCGAGAGGAACAGGTACCTCGATTGGGCCTTCTTCTCCCTGCACGATCAACCAGACGGTGTCAAGCGGGAATTCAGGGTGGCCATCTGGAAGGATGATCTGCCCCGCCTCCAGGGGAGTGGTCACGCCCTTCGCCGACGGCTCCCACTTCCCCTCGATCAACACCCACTCGGAGTTAGCGGCGAACTCTGGATCGATCCCGGCCAACTCGTAGACTTCGGGGGCGACGTCCTCGCCGGGCTTGAGGACGACCGTTTTGCCGTCCATCTGTATGGTGAGCTGCTTGAGTTGCTGAGCGCGCATGTAGTAGAAGGCACTGCCAGCAGCAATGACCAGAACGGCCAAAACGAGTATGAGAATAGTCTTACGCATGCCACACCTCCAATCTGATATGGTTTTGGATTCCTCACCTGCTCTCCCCAGGCATGAGAATATGCCACCTTCCTCGCTACCAGACGTCGGAAACACGTCGTCGGTTCCAGCTTGGAAGGCCCTCCTGCGTCGTTCAGGTGGAGGAGAGCCTTCCGGCCCCACCTAATTGTCCAGTTTCATCCAACGACCGCAGTCCGGCGGCCGCACGTGCAGCTTGACAACGGCGGTCTGCCCAGTCGAGGTCACCGACGCTTCGCCCACGATGGCGATGCCACGGCTGGCACTCTTGACCTCGAAGGTCATCGAGCCTGGCGTTGGCCCGCCCTTGATCTGCCGCTCCCATGCATACGTGTACTGGCAGTCTCCGCCGCGCCCTTCCACAAAGATCGTAGCTGTCCAGCCGCCGCCCGCAGTGCACACCGAGCCCACAGGCCAGGCGTCAAGCCGCAACGGACCACCCGCGCACGCGTCAGGCTGGGAGACGGGCTTGGGGGGAACGGTCGCTGCGCCGGCCCGCTGCCAGGTCACGCGGGCCATGGCCGCCTGGCTGCGCTCGAAGTACTCCACGCGCACCGCGTGGTTCCCCTGGGCGAGTGTGACGTAGCCCACCCGACTCCCACGCATCGCACGCCAGGCGTCAATGATCCGCTGGTCGTCCACGTGGAGCCGCACGCCATCGTCGGTGGTGGTGGTGAAGCGGTACCGACCGGCCTCGAACGGGAAGCTGCCGCTCCAGCGCACGGAGAAATTGTCGCGGTCTATCCCCGGCGCGGGGGCTTCCCAGCCCCAGTTGAAATCGATGGCGGCATCGGTGCGCACCACGGCGGGTGAGCCCGCCAGGTTCCCGTTGTCGAAGTATTCTCCCTTCCAGGGACCGATAGGAGCGGGAGCAGGTGTGGGGACGGGTGCCGGCGCGCTGTCACCAGGAGAGGGCGTCGTGCTGCTCGGCTCCCACCAGAAGCGAATGCGGGCGCCGCCGGTCCGTTCGAAGTACTCCACCCGGAGCCTGTGGACACCCGTCAAGTAGGTCTCATCCACGTAGTGCCATGCATAGTCCTGCGGCTGCCAGTAGTCCATCAGCAGCCCGCCGTCCAGCCACACCCGTACGCCGTCGTCGGAGCGGACGTTGAAGCGGTAGTAGCCAGGACTGAAGTTGACCTGGCGCGTCCATACGACCGAGAAGTTGTCGGCAGGCATCCAGTCGGCGGGGGCACCCTCGCCCCAGTTGAAGTCGATGGCGGCGTCATCGCGGATGAGTGCCGGGCCGCCGCGCAACTCGGCGTTGTCGTAGTAACGGCCCTCCCAGCCCTGGAAGGTGGTCAGCAGGTTCCACCACACGTGGGCGCTGGCCCTGTCGCCGCGCTCGTAGTACTCCACGACCACGGTGTGCTGCCCGCCAGAGAGCGTAATCTCGCCCGTGGTGGTGTTGGGCAGCCTCTGATCCCGCCAGGCGTCCAGGATGTGCTGGCCGTCCACGAAGACGCGCACGCCGTCGTCACAACTGGCGTAGAAGCGGTACGTGCCAGGGGTGAAGCCCAGGACATGCATCCAGCGCACGGAGAAGTCGTCGGCCGGGACGGCGGGATCCGGGCTGCCGAGCCCCCAATCGAAGTCAATGGCTGGGTCGTAGCGCACCAGGACCGGCGCGCCGGCGAGCTTGCGGTTGCCGTAGTATTCCGCCCGCCAACTAGTGCCGCCGCTGACCCGTTCCCAGCCCGCCTGGAGCACCGCTGTGCCGGTGTGCTCAAAGTACTCCACGCGCACGCGGTGGGTGCCTCGGCTAATGAATCGTTCGACGGATACCCAGGCCGCGGGCCTTTCCCGCCAGTCGTCCACGACCAGCACGTCGCCCACCCAGATGCGGATCCCGTCGTCGGAGCGATAGGAGAAGCGATAGGTGCTGTTCTCGAACCACTCGTCGCGGGTCCAGCGGGCGGAGAAACCATCGCTGGGGATGCCCCCTCCGGGGCTGCCGTTACCCCACTCGAAGTGCAGCTTGCGTTCGTAGCGGGTGAGAGCTGGCCCCCCGGCGAGATCCCGGTTGGGGAAGTACTCGGCGTACCACGTGCCCTGGGCGGCTGCGGGCGTCGCCGGCACGCCCAACCAAAGGATAGTCAGTGCAATGACAACTGCGATGATCAGATGCCTTGTTTGGTTTTTTACTTGGCTTTTCATTTCATCATCTCCTTTCATTGTGCGCAACGTCGTGCGCTAAGGTTTGAACGTCGAAGGTCCGATCGAGCAAAAAGGCGGTTTACAAAGTGCTCCAGGCCGTGTCAAACGGCCGAACGGCCTACGACAAATGACGGCGTCTGTTCACCGACACGTCTGCGGCTCAGGACACCGATACCACCCACACCACGCCCAGGAGCCACACGATGATCAGCAGTCCGATCCCGATCTTGAGCAGAAGGCGAAGACGGCAGGCCACAGATCTTCTCCACGCGCGATCGTTTTCTGCTGTGGATTTCTCGCTGAACAGGCCCGGGATTCGCCATACAGGTTGACGAATAGTAGAGACGCCCATCGTTTTCTCCTCACTTCCTCGACCATCTCAATACCTTCAGCGCAAGTGCGCCGCTCAAGGCGAAGGTCTTGAGATAGTGATGCGCCTGCTTCGGAATGCAATAGCGCCAGACCAAGAACATACCAGCGATGCTGGCCGAGATTCCGGCCCATGCTTGCAGTGGCAGTTCGAGTCCGTGAGATCCGACCAGAGTCAGCAGAATCACACCGGGCAGCCGCCCCAGCAGGCTGGCGACCAGGAAGTGCCACGGTGAGATCGGGCTCAGGCCAGCCACGAAGTTCATCACGTCGCACGGAAAGATAGGCAGCAGAAAAGAGAACAGAAAGAGTGAGAACCCTTGCCGCTCAGCTATCTTGTTCCAGCGATCTAGCATACTGGCTGGCACCAGGCGGTGCACCATCGGCTGACCACCCCATCTCGCCAGGGCAAAGGTAAGTTGACTGGCCCCGACGGTACTTACCAGGTTGATCGCAAGACCGCTGCTGAACCCGTACACGTAACCGCCCAAGATCGTGAAGACACTCCCCGGTATGACGGCGATAGCGACCTGCAAGAGCTGGCCGAGAGCCAGCAGCAATATCCCCCACACGCCACGATCTCGCAGATAGGCGCTGACGGTCACCTCATCGTTGGGAAGAGAGAGCAGGCCTGACAAAGGCAGCCAGCCAACTCCCAGCGCCAACAGCGTGATCAACGGCAGTGTATTCAGCAGCTTTGCCTTCATCTCTTCTGCTCCCTCGCCGCGTCCCCACGTCTGCCCAGTTGGACAACCATTTGGTTATAGCACTACTCTGTGCTGCTTATCCCAGTGCCACGTCTTACGCCCGGGGATAGATGCAACAACATCAACATCGTTATTTTCTTCTTGCTTTCTCTGCCGGGGCAGCAGTCTCCCTATAGTCGCAGTAAGCCTCGCTGCCGGGAACCCTTTGAGCAGCACGGCGTCAGCGCCGGCGGCTTCGGCCTCCTGGTGCTGATGGACATCGTTGACCAGGAAGACGCACCGGGCCTGAGGCCACTTGGCCCTGGCCCGTTGCACCGTAATCCAGATCTCGCTGCCGACCAGGCCGGAGTCCAATAGCACCAGGGCCGGGTAATGCTCAAAGCTCGTATTCAGCGCCGAAGAGATGTCGTCTACTCCGTCCACAACCTCTATCTGGGGCATCGCGGTCACCAGCGCCTGCAAACCGTCGCGCAGCGGACCTGGCCTGGCCACTATCAATGCAGATACACGATTGCTTGTCATTTCGTGGCAGTCTCCTCAATTAGCTTCAGTCATCCCAATTCGGCGTCATCATACCACGTATCGTGCTGGCGCACATCGGTCAGAAGACAGGTTCTGACTCAAACAAAAAGACCGCTTTTGGGGCGGTCTTCGCTGTGTCAAATGACCGATTCGACTGCGACAAATGACAGAGTCTCCTTCAGGCAAATGCTCGCAGAAAGGCCACTGCGTTTTCGCCAAGCCTGTCCAACAGATACCAGCAATGAAGAATACCCAATTTTTCGCACAAAGCACACTCCGTCTCAGCCTT
>CAYPOY010000302.1:0-6555 GCA_964412395.1 uncultured Anaerolineales bacterium
TGATCAAGTAATACTTCCAGGCCATCAGTTTGTCGGGTTTGACATCCTGCTGCGTATAGATTCGCCAACGTCGGTAGTGTCGGAGTTCGTCATCGGCAATCTTTTCCAGAACCCGCCTGTTTTGAGGGGCTTTGACCATTTCGGCCAACCTCTTGTAGATGTGATGCTCGGTAATCTCATTTCTCTGGTAAACCAGCAGTTGCTCGCGCAACTCTTTGCTGATATCCATTTTCCCACTTCCTTCGCTAGATTGGTGGGTGGCTGGGTGGTAAATTGGTAAACTGGTAAATCGGTGGAGAGAACTCCTCGCACATGCCACCCAATCTACCAGTTACCAATCTACCAGTCTACCAACCACTAATCCACGCTGATCTCCTTGCTGCTCTCCCACAGCCCGTGGATGTTGCACAGGGCCAGCGCGTGCAGCGTGCCGGGCTTGTCAATCTTCAGCCACGTGGTCACCGCGTGGGGTGACTTACTCGAGCACGCAGATGGCCTGGGGCTGACGGATGAGCAGCGCCAGGCTTTCGGAGATCGAGAATTCCAACTTATCCCCGACAGGGCCGATGAAGCCGATGGACATGTCCTGCCCGAGCACGATGGAGGCGTACTGGCGACCGGATGCCAGCAGCACCCCGCCGCTCTCGAGGTTCGGCGCCTTGAAGACGCCGTCCGTCATCATCGTCTTCACGTGCTCCATCTCGCTGAAGTTCCCCCTGGGGTAGCGCCGGAACAGGAGATTGTACCGGTCGGGCGCCAGCGCCAGACAGTACGGGCCGTGGAAACCGGCGCTATCGAGGGTGGTCATAGCCTTGATGATGTCGTCGGCGGCCACACCGACCTCGTCCCAGGCGGAGAGGCCCAGGCTGTTAGAGCCGTCCACCGTCAGCAGGCCGGGCACGCCCGAGGTCCCGTTGAAGATCAGGCCATCCTCCAGGCCTGCGCACTCGATGGCGGCCTTCATCACGGCGGTCGTGTCGAGCGTCACCCCGTCGCGCTCGTGGCTCGCCAGATCGCGCTTGCCGAGAGTGAACGTCGTCTGGATCAGCGACACGGGGATGACTTGACTGGTGATCAGGCCTGATTCCACCTCGACGTCCTGCAAGGGCACCACCTTCAGCCCCAGGCCGAAGGGCCCCTCGATGTGCAACAGGCGACGGCCCACAAGCTGGCTTTTGGCCGCCTCCGTCATCGCCCCGTCCAGCACGCCCCACGTCTCTGATCCGAAGGGCGCGTCCTCTCGAGCCAGATACTTGTTCGTCATGGTTCGTCCTCCTTCTTTGTCAATCGGAGTGATCTATGTCACTCCTTGAGCGACCCGATGGTCGCCTCCTCCCCGCTGGCCGCCGGGGCCTCAGCGCCACCGACATCAGCGGCCATTTCGTTCACCTCCTCCGCGCCCTCCGCCAGCCATTTGTCCTCGTCCCCGGTCAGGATTTGCAACAGGCGGGCGAATTCACCGGCGTGAACCCGCTCCTCATTGGCGATGTCAATGAGCACCTTCTTGGCCAGGGGATGGTCGGTGGCCTCGGCGTGGGCCATGTAGAGATGGACTGCCTCGTGCTCGGCGGCAAGATCCAGACGGATGGCACGGATCAACTCTTCGTTGGTGAGTTCGCGATCCGGCAACTTGCCGCTGAAAGGGTTGAGAAACTCGGGCATTTTCTTACCTCCTTGTGTTTCTGCGGGTGGCTCCCACGCCCCCACGTGCCGGGCGTGGGAGCCTGATTTGTTCTAAATCAACCTGATCTCCTTGCTGCCCTCCCACAGCCCGTGGATGTTGCAATAGGCCAGGGCGTGCAGCATGCCGGGCTTGCTGATCTTCAGCGACGTGGTCACCGCGTGATGTGTGTAGACGGGACCCTGGTTCGGACCGGCGACGGCCTCGCCGTGGGCATTGAACTCGAAGTGGCCCACATCGTAGGTGAACTTGTCACCTTCTGGATGGAAGTAGAGGCTAATCCAGCGGATGTGGTGTTCGGTGGTATTGGGGTGGGCAATCTCCTTCCCCAGGCTGACCTTCACCTCGAAGAGTTCGCCCGCCTTCACCTGGTCCGGACACTCGATGACCGGCACGTGCTTCTCCTTCTTCCAGTCTGCCCTTTGAATGTGTTCGCTCAGTTGTGTCATGGTACTTGCCTCCTCTTTCCGTTTTATTCACTATCCGTTGTAGTGCATCGCTCACTTCAGCGCCGTGATGATCGTCCGACAGAAAGCGGGCAGGTCGCTCGGCACACGTGAGGTGATCAGATTGCCGTCCTGCACCACTTCCGCGTCAACGTAAGTAGCCCCGGCGTTGATCACATCGTCTTTGACTGCGAAAAAGCACGTGGCCCGCTTGCCTCTCATGATGCCCGCCGAGATGGGCACCCACGCAGCGTGGCAGATGGCGGCCACGACGCCGCCGCGCTCGAAGACGCCCCTCACCAGGTCAAGCATAGGTTGGTGGCGGCGCATCCGATCGGACGCGTAACCGCCTGGTATGATCACGGCGTCAAAGTCGTCCGCCGAGATCGCGTTGGCAGCGGCGTCCACTTCCACCGGATAGCCCAGTTTGCTGTGGTATTCCTGCACGCCGGGCATGCCGACGACGGTCACCTCGGCGCCGGCCTCGCGCATGCGCAGGAGCGGATACCACAGTTCCAACTCCTGATAGTTATCCTCAGCCAGAATGGCGATGCGTTTGCCCTTCAATTCCATAACCGCCTCCTTAATTCTCTGGTTTCCAAACCTCCCAAACCTTCCCAACCAGGTCGGGGCCGGGCTTGAGGGTCAGTTTGCCCGGCTGCCAGCCAGACGGCGTGGCCTCGCCTGTGGCCCGCACGTGCTGGAAGGCCTTCACCTGGCGGATCGTCTCGCTAATGTGGCGGCCCACCGATGGGGTGAGCACCTCCATAGCCTGTATGATCCCATCAGGGTCAATAGTGAAGCGGCCACGGATGTTCACACCCGCTGCCTCGTCATACACCCCGTACACAGTGCCGATGCGTCCACCCTGATCGGAGAGCATGGGGAAGGGGATGCCGCCCTCCACCATCTTGGACAACTCCACCTCGTTCCAGATCTTGTGGGTGAAACGGCTGTCGGTGCTCATAGACAGCACCTCAACGCCCAGTTCCTTCAACTCCGGATACTTGACGGCGACTGCCGACAACTCCGTCGGTCAGACGAAGGTAAAGTCGCCGGGGTAGAAACAGAGCACCACCCACTGGCCTCGATAGTCCGATAGTTTCACGTTCTTGAAGCCCTCGCCAGCGATGTAGGCCGACGCTTCGAAGTCCGGTGCTTCTTTGCCCACACGTGCCATTGCCATTTTGACTTCCTCCTTTGGTGGTGATACACCCTTGGCGGGGACTGGTTCTGCGACCAATGGTCCCGCTGCTGGTTTCACACAGGAATCCATTTCCTTAACCATAGGATCAACATCCTTCCTCTCGGATAGCCCGCGATAGGTGCAAGCGCTAGGCCCAACGGTTGCTTTGGCCCGCTTGCTGGTCTCAGACGGATTGCTTCCTTTTTCTTTCCCTCAGCCATTTCCTTCACTCAACGGATTGAGCCAGTTTCGCGCAACTCCTGGCCCTGGAAACGTGATCTATGGGGTGTTAGGCCTGTGGCTTGGCCTGTAGCAGCGACTTCAGGTCGAAGTCATCGTCCAGCAGATGATCGGCGTAGGCCGACACATCGCGCCCGGTGGCGATCAACTGCCTCACCGGCCGGACGCTCTGCGTGTCGCCCAGCAGGATGGCGCCGACGATCTTGCCGTCACGCAACGCCAGCCGCCGGTACACGCCAGCCGCCGGGTCCGCCTTGCGCAGGATGGCGAACTCGCCGCCCGTGGCCGTCGCCTCGCCCAGGCAGGTCAGGTCAATGCCGACGATTTTGAGCGTGTTGGCGGGTATGGTGCCGCTGTAGATGGCGCTGCCACCTTGCCCTGAGCCTGTCGAAGGGTCGGTGACCATGTTCGCCGCGGCGACCTGGGCCTGCTCGGTGGCGGCGGGGATGATGCCGTAGACCCGCCCCTCGAACTCGGCCGCGTCTCCAGCCGCGTAGACGTCGGTGGCGCTGGTGCGCAGTTGCTCGTCCACGACTACGCCCCGGTTCACCTCCAATCCGGCCTCCCGCGCCAGTTCGATCCGCGAACGGATGCCGGTGGAGATGAGCACCAGTTCGCCGTCCACCACACGCCCGTCCTTGAGCCGCACGCCCGTCGCGCGCGCGTGGCCCAGGATGGCCTCCGTCGCTGCGGCGGTCAGGATGTGCAGCCCCTGCGCTTCCAGCAGTGTTTGTAGAACCTGTGCTCCCTCCGCGTCCAACTGGCGGGGCAGCAGGTAGGGGGCGAACTCGACGACCGTCACCTCCAGGCCGGCGGTGCGCAGTGCCCGCGCCGTCTCCAGCCCCAGCAGCCCTCCGCCGATGACCGCCGCCCCGCGAACATCGCTGGCGTAAGTCTTCATCGCCAGCGCGTCGTCTAGTGTGCGCAGAGTGAAGACGCCCTCCTTGTCAGCGCCCTCGAAAGGCGGCACAAAGGGGCGACCGCCTGTGGCAAGCAGAAGACGGTCGTACCCCACATGTGAGCCGTCGGCCAGGGTAAGGCGATGGGCGGCGGGATCAAGCGCCGTGGCTCGAGCCCCCAGGTGCAGGTGAATGCCGCGCTCAGCGTACCAGTCTGGCGGTCGGAAGTAGAGCGCGTCCTGCTCGATTTCACCGGCGATGAACTCCCACAGGCGCGGGCGGCGGTAGTAGGGGTAGGGCTCTGCGCCAAAGACGTGTACTTCGGCGGACGGGTCAGCCTGCACGATGGCATGCGCCGCCGTCACACCGGCGACGCCGTTGCCAACGATGACGTGCTTCATCCCTTACTCTACTTTCTCAAACATGTCTTTGCCCGCCCCGCAGTCGGGACAGACCCAGTCGTCGGGCAGTGCCTCGAAGGACGTGCCGGGCGCTATCCCGCTGTCGGGGTCGCCCACCTCTGGGTCGTAGATGTAACCACATACCAAGCATTCCCACTTGTCCATTGATTTTCCTCCTTCAGTTCTTGTTAGTTTCTTGCGCCCGTGACCTGGGATTGAACTTCCTTTCACTTTTATGTTGATGCTTGACCATTGGTGCTCCTCAGCGCCTCCTGCACGATCTGCCGGATCTCGGTAACCTTCAAAGGCTTCTCCAGGCATTTATGAACCGACAGCCGCGTCACTTCAGCCTTCACTTTGTGGCAGCCATAGGCTGTTATCCAGATCACCACTGTAGCGGAGCTCAAAGCCCTGATCTTCTCCGTAAGCTCCACACCGTCCATGCCTGGCATTCTCAGGTCTGTAATAACCAGGTCGAAAGGTCTCGCACTGATTTCATCCAGGGCTTCACGGCTATTCCGGGCAGTCACGATCTCGTATCCGTTACTCACCCTCATCAAGGTGCGGCGTAAGACGAAGAGCACCCGCTCGTCGTCGTCAACGACCAGTATGCGCTTACATACACCCATTCCTATTAGGCGCTCCTCTTGAGATTGAGATCACGACAAAAGCACTTTACTCTTTCATCGTCGGACAGCGCGGTCAACACCTACTCCATCGGCAGTCCTGGACAACTACTATTATAACACAAAAAGCAGTCTCGAACCGATGAGCTCGGTTGGAACTGCTGTCGAGATTGGTGCAAGAACGTTGGAATTTGGTTGGCGCTGTACTAAGGCTGCTTACTATTCCTTGAACTTGTACCCCACGCCGCGCACAGTCAGAATATGACGGGGATTAGAGGGATCCGGTTCGACCTGGCGTCGCAGACGGTGGATGTACCACTTGATGATCTGCCGTGCCTCGTGCAGATATTCGGGCTCATAATCTCGTACCACCCGCACTAACTCCGGTGGGGGGACTACCCGGGGGGCATTCTGCATCAGATGAACCAACAGTTTGAACTCTTGAGGCGTCAACTCCAGTGGCCGTCCATCCAAAGTTGCCAGGTGTTGCTCCAGGTCAACAAAAAAGCCACCACATTGTACGACACGTCTTTTCTCGCCTCTCTCCTGGGACTGAGCCAGCGCCTTTCGCCGGTTCAGGGCCTCTTGCACAGCCTGCCGTACCTCGGCCGGCTTGGCCGGCTTGAGCAGATAATCGTCTACTCCCTCGCGGATGGCGGCTATGGCCGACTCCAACGAGCCGTGAGCGGTCAAGATGACGACGGCCATCCCGGGCCAGCGCCACCGCGCCGCTTCCAGCACTCGCAGGCCGTCTATGCGGCCGCCCAGATTCAAGTCCACTACCGCTACGTCAAAAGGGGTCTCCCGCAGCAAACCCAGCGCCTCCTCACCGCTGGATGCCGTCGCCACGACGTGTCCAACTCGTCGCAAGGTCTCCCCCAGAGTGAGGCGAATCCTCTCTTCGTCGTCCACCACCAGAGCACGCACCACTTCTGTCATCAACCACCCTCCTATCCTGTTCTGATGGCGCAGGCTCGCTCACGATCTTCACAGAGCGGCCTTCGCCAACCCTACTCACGCCGGCAACCACACCTTGAACGTGGCTCCCTCTCCCACCTGGCTCTCCACCTCGACGT
>CAYPOY010000303.1:0-6547 GCA_964412395.1 uncultured Anaerolineales bacterium
TAATCTGCGAAAATCTGCGTGAATCTGCGTCCTGAAAGATTTGTCAGTCAATCAGATGTCATGCCTTTAATGCGGGCAGTATGAAACTGAAGACACTGCCCACCCCCGGCCTGCTCTCTACCCACACCCGCCCGTTGTGCTTTTCGATCACTGCCTTGACGATGGCCAGACCCAGGCCGGTGCCTGCGGTACCTATCGTCTCTTCCGACTCCACACGATAGAACTTGTCGAAGACGTAGGGCTGTTGAGCCGGGAGGAGACCGATGCCGTTGTCGGCTACCTGTACCACGACGTGCTCATCGTCCTCCGTTGCGCTCACGGCGATCCATCCGCCTTCTTGCACATACTTGATCGCATTGCTGAGCAGATTGTCTACCACCTGGTGCAGACGATGGGGGTTGCCCCGCACCAGCGGCAACGCCTCGGGCGGCTCCCAGCGCAGTTCCTGCTTATTCTCCTCTGCCCGCGGTCGGAAGTCCTTGACTGTTTCTTCGATCACCTGTATCAAGTCGCAGGGCACCATTTCCAGGTCAAGTCCAGCCTCGAGACGGTCAATGTCGAGGAGATCATTGAGCAATCCGGTGATACTCTCCATACTTCGGCGGGCACGCAGGATGAATTCCTGCTGTTGCGCGTTCAGCGACCCTGCCCGAGGCAGCAACTCGATATAGCCCTGGATGCTCGTCAGCGGCGTCCGCAAATCGTGAGAGACAGCGGCTACAAACTCTGACTTGATGCGGTCCAATTCCTTCAGGTGTGTGATGTCCTGCATCATCAACACCCGCCCGACCCCTTCGATGGGAGTGAGTTGCGCGTTGAACGTGCGCCCATCCTCCAGAGGTATCTCGCTGCGGCTTGCTCGTCCCGTCCTGCACACCTGGACGAACATACTATGCAGAACTGGGTGTGAGATGACCTTGCCAGCAGGCCGGTGCAACAGGTCGGGCTCGACCAGGTCCAGCGCGGCGCGGGCTGCCGCGTTGCATAGCAGGATGTTGTTCTCCTCATCCACGATGATGACCGCATCCTGGGCCTCCCGCAGAGATGCCTCCAATTTAGCCCGCTCGGCCTCAACTGCCCCGAAGAGCCGTGCATTCTCGATGGCAATAGCCGCGTAGTCCGCCAGGGCCGAGAGCAAGAAAATATCTCGCTCGGAAAATGAGCGCTCCACTTCGCGGTTGACCACCCCCAGCACGCCGATTACTCCGCGGTCAGGAACCTGTAGCGGCAGATAGAGCAGCGCCTTGGCCAGATAGCCGGTAGTGACCTTGGCGCGATCGCCGGTCAGAAGCACAGGCCGATCCGTTTGAATCACCCGCCCCACGACGCTGTCGTCTACGCGTATGCGCAGGCTCCGCGCTATCTTTTCATCTATGCCCCTGGCCGCTCGCAGGTAGAGCTCGTCCCCTTCTTTGTCCAGCAAAAGGAGTATACCCTCTTCCGCGTCCGCCAGATATACCGCTGCCTCGACCACGCGGTTGAGCGCACGGTTCAGGTCCAGCAGCGATGTGACCGACCGTCCAATTGTGTAAATGACGTTCAGTTCCTGGAGTTGGCGCTGAAGTTGCTGGTTGGCCTCTACCAGTTGCTGTGTGAGTTGATCCCGTTCCTCACGCAACGCATCGGACGCAAGGGTGCGATGGATCGCTTCCTGCATCTCCTGGGGACCGAAAGGCTTGATGACGTAATCGCGTGCTCCCAACCGGAATGCCTGCACGACCAGTTCGACAGACTCGCGGACGGTCGTGAAGATGACCGGGATGTCCACCTCCCGTTGCCGCAGTGCTTCCAGTACCTCAAGCCCGTTCATCTTCGGCAGTTGCATATCCAGGATGATGAGATCAGGGTGCTCCTCCAGAGCCAGCCGAAGCCCCTCCTCTCCATCTATAGCCGCAAGAGGCCGATAGCCGCTGGGTTCAAGCACTAATTCGGCCAGCAGTTGCTGTGTCTCGAAGCTATCCTCTATGACCAGAACACGTTCTCGTGCCATGGGACCCTCCTACCTGTACCTAAATATACACGAATTTGCGTTACAGGTCAACTGACGAATCTGCCAAGACATTCTTCGCTTCTCGTCTCATCACGGGCAGCGCACCGGCCTGGAAGAGCCGATGCTGGGCGCGCTTGCAACCCAGCGCCGGCTGTTCACGGCGGCGCTCCAGCGGTTCGGCCCAGGTCGCCGGCGCACCTCGTCGGTTCGATCCTCTCCCGCCGCGCTCAGGTCCGGTTCACCAGGTCCACCAGCCCCTGCGCCACCTTCTGTGCCTCCGTCCGGTCCTCCAGGTGACCGATGGCGATCTTGTAGGGCCAGAAGGCGATGTTGCGCCCGCCCTTCTTCAAGGCAAGATTGAGGGCCTGATGGTTGTAGACGGCTCCGCGCAGAACCCGGTTCAGGTAGGGCCGGGCTTGACCAATCCCCACTCTTCCCTAATCCAGGCGCCGACGTAGGATCACGACCGCCAGCGCGAAGAGCAGCGCCGTGAATCCGGCCAGCGCTGCCAGGTCGAGGACCAGCGACAAGGTGGGCACGCTCAGCAGGACGGCCTCCAGCGCATCCACCGCGTAGGTCATCGGCAGCGCCCGGGCTAGTACCTGCAGAGCGGCGGGCAGGCGCTCCAGGGGCACAAACACGCCGCAGAGGAAGATCATCGGGAAGCGGATCAGGTTGGCCAATGTCTGGGCCTCGAAGACCTCCCGCACCGCCACGGAGACGAAGGCACCCAGGGCGGAGAAGGCCGCCGTGGAAAAGAGAAGCGCCAGGAGGGCGGGGGCAAGCCGCCAGGCCGCCAGCCCGAAGCCGGCAGTCACGCCGACCAACACCACTGTGCTGACCGTCAAGCCGAACAGCATCCCGCCCAGCACCTTCCCAACCAGTATCGCCGGCAGGGTGATGGGGGCCAGGAGCAGCCGCTCCAGCGCCCCAATGCGCCGTTCGAAGGTGATGACGATGGCCTCCATGGAAGTGGCACTGAAGAGAGCAGTCATCGCTACCAGCCCGGGTGCCAGTCCCTGCAGGTCGCCGGGGGTGCGGACGGCAAAGGCCAAAATCAGCGCGCCGGGGAAGAGGATGCCCCAACTGATGTTGGGTGGCTTGAAATAGTAAGCCCGCATGTCCTTGAGAGCGATGTAGAAGATGCCACGGAGATCGTCACGCCACATCACCGCCCCCCCTTCTCAGCCTGCATCACTTCCGCGCTCAGGTTGGTGAGTTCGATGAAAGCATCCTCCAACGTGGGCTGCAGCGTGTCCACGGCCACCACCCGCTTTCCCTCCGCCTCGGAGTGGGCCAGGGCGACGCGCAAGGCGGCCTCCACGCTCTCGCCATGGAAGCGCGATCGCTCCTCGCCGGTCGCGCCGGCAAGGCGCACCTCCACCGTGGCCTCTCGTTGCACGCGGGCCTTGAGACCCTCCACCGTGTCCAGCGCCACGATGCGCCCCTGCACCAGCAGGGCCACTCGGTCGGCCAGCCGCTCCGCCTCCTCCAGGTAGTGGGTGGTCAGGAAGACGGTTGCTCCCTCCTCCCGCAACCGTTCGATGAGGACGCGCAGGCCGTGGGCACTGACCACATCCAGCCCCACCGTCGGCTCATCCAGGAAGAGCAGGTGGGGGCGATGAACCAGCGCGGCAGCTACCGTCAGCGCCCGCTTCATCCCCCGCGAGAGGCGGGCGAAGGGGACGTCCCGCTTTCCCTCCAGGCGGAAACGGCGCAGGAGTTCGTCGGCCCGCGTGCCACGCTCACGGCGGGGGACGCCGTAGAGGGCGGCGGCGAAGAGCAAGTTGTCGCGGGCGGTGAGTTCGTCGTAGAGGTTGGATTGCTCCGGCACCACGCCGATCTGCTTCTTGATGCGCGGCAGGTGCCGCGCCAGGTCCAGCCCCAGCACCCGCGCCCGGCCTGAGGTGGGGCGAGTCAGGCCGGTCAGCATACGAATGGTGGTTGTCTTCCCGGCCCCGTTGGGCCCCAGCATGGCAAACACCTCTCCCGTCCGCACCTCGAAGGAGACGTGGTCCACAGCAGTCAGCGGGCCGTAGGTCTTGGTCAGGTTCTCGGTTTCAGTAGCGAGCATAATGACCGACCGATGCTTCTCTTACCGTAAAGCCACCACTAACCCCCGGCAGGAGGATGAACAGCCCTCTCCCGGATGATCCGGTTGATCCAGCGCCGCAGACTGGTGGGCAGTTTCAAGCGCATCTCGTCAGGCTTGCCCCGGCAGGCCTGCTACCAGTCGTACAGGATGCGCAACCGGGCTGGATGAGAAAGCAGGCGAAGCGGAAGTCAGAGGTGGAGAATGAGCCTCGGGTTGGATGTAGGCCAGAGTGAGCGCACGCAGAACTCGGGGGAGAGGGCAAACTCGCTCTTGCCCCCCCATCCTCAATCCTTCCCCCTACGAGGAGGCAAGGAGACAGCGGTACGGAAGCCATCCCTCCCCAATCTCCTCCCTTTCTCTATGGGGGAGGGCAGGGGATAGGGAGACAAAGCCACCCATCCATAGGATGGAGGCGCCCGCGTCGTGTCTACCAGCGCGTCCTACGCCGCCTCCTGTACCAGCCGGCAGGTGACGTGGAGGTAGGCGAAGTCCTCACTCGGTGGAATCAGGTCAACAACTTCAGCGACCTCGCACAGTTCGTCGCCCAGTTGCACCTGGTCGCCGACACGTGGCGGGGCATCCAGGTTGACGATCGTGCCCATGTGTGGCTTGCCTACGACGACGTAACTCACTTTGTAGATCATGGCTCGCCTCCCGCCAGTTTCACCTGTATGTTACGGTGGCGCAATTTGAACGACAGGTCGGAGGCGATGTTGCGCATCACGATGTAGCCGATGTGATGATCGCTATCACAAAGCGCCCAGAAGGCCTGGCGTGGGATGACGTAGAGCACGGTGCCGTCCCTCACACAGCGTACCGTCGCCGAGCGAGCTCCGCGATCCACCAGCGCCATCTCGCCGAAGAACTGCCCCTGGCCCAGACTGACGAGGGGCGTCAACTGGGGCGGCCCCGGCACGTCGGGGATCACGCCTCTAGAAACCAGCACCTCGACCATGCCGCTGCGAATGACGTACATCTCGTCGGAGGGCTCACCCTCACGGATGACGACTTCACCAGCATTGTAGACAACCCCCTGGCCCAGAGCAGCGATCCGCTCAATCTGCTCGGGTGTGAGCCTGGCAAACAACTCACAGCGCTGCAGCAACTCGGTAATTGACATGACTATCCTCCCCTATCCAATAGCCAGGAACGCTTGCGCCCGTGCAACGTAATGCGCGGCAAAAGTGCGCGTGCGTTCGATCTCCTCATCCGTAAGTTCCCGCACCACCCGCGCCGGTACACCCAGCGCCAGGTGCCGGGGTGGGATGACCATCCCCTCGGTCACTAACGCGCCAGCCCCGACCAGCGCCTCCTGGCCCACGACCGCGCCGTTGAGCACGATAGCCCCGATGCCGACCAGCGCACCATCTTCGACGGTCGCGCTGTGCAGCACGGCCCGGTGGCCGACAGTCACTCCCTCACCCAGCGTGCAGGGCTCTCCCACGTCTGTATGAATCACGGTGAGGTCCTGAACGTTGGTGCGAGGGCCGATGATGATGGGTGCGTTGTCGCCCCGCAGCACGCAACCGAACCAGACGCTCGCCTCAGCGGCGACGCGCACATCGCCGATGATGGTCGCGTTCGGCGCGACGTAGGCGGTCAGGTGGATGAATTCGGGGTGGTGGGCGATATCCATAGTGCCACTATTGTACCACAAAAGTTGGGACTTTCGTAGTCCCCAGTTGCGTTTTACTGGCTCTCTGTTACAATCAGTCTAATCGTAGCGGGAGGCAAAGCAGTGGACAAGATTTTCTATCCCGATAGCGTCGTGGTCATTGGTGTTTCGGAGCAGCCCGATAACCTGGCGGCCAACATCATCCGCAATCTGCTGAGGTTTGACTACAGTGGTGACATATACGCCGTCGGGCTGCGGAGCGGAGAAGTGCACGGTATCCCCATCCTACCGTCGCTGGAGTCGCTGCCCGATGGGGTGGACCTGGCCGTGATCCTGACTCCGGCGGCGACGGTGCCGGGCTTGCTGGATGCCTGCGGGCGGAAAGGCATCCGCCGGGCGGTGATCGAGTCGGGCGGCTTCAGCGAGTTTTCGGGGGCAGGGCGCGAACTGGAGGAACGGGTCTGCACGGTGGCACGCCGTTGGAGTATTCGCTTCGTGGGCCCGAACTGTATCAGCGCGGTCAATATGGAAAACGGGCTATGCCTGCCTTTCACCACCCTCGATCGGCAGGCGGTCAAACTGGGCCCGGTCTCGGTGCTGGCGCAGAGTGGCGGGGTCTCCATCACCTATATTCATCTGCTCAGCGAGGCCAGGCTGGGGGCCAACAAAGTCGTCAGCATAGGCAACAAGGCCAACCTGGACGAGGTGGACTTCCTGACTTATCTGCTGGATGACCCCGGCACCGAGATCATCTGTCTTTATCTGGAGAGCATCGAGGAGGGACGGCGGCTGATAGAATTGGCTGCTTCGTCGCCCAAACCGATCATTGTGCAGAAGGCCAACACGG
>CAYPOY010000304.1:0-6518 GCA_964412395.1 uncultured Anaerolineales bacterium
CGTTCTCGATCAACACCGTCAGGGTGTCCTCCTCCGCACTGCCGGTCTGGTACGCGTGCCACAGCGTCACTTCACCGGTCGGGCCCTTGGGCTCGGGGGCAGCGGGTTCCTCGGTCGGCTCTGGTGGTGCCTCCGTCGGCGCCGCCCCACCGCAGGCCGTAAGCACCAGGCCCAGGACTACCAGGGCCGCTACCAGGGTTAACGCATACTTCTTCATTTTGCTGTTCCTCCTTAAACTGATTTAGTTGATTGTGATTTTCGATCGTACTGAAGCCCATTTTACGCTGAGTGAAACGACGTTGGGAATGACGTTTAAATACTATGTTTTTATCTCTGTCTTCCTTATTCCTCCTTTCACCCTCCCGGCGTGATTGCCAGGATAGAGTATTGACGCAGCATACAGATGTCTCCCATAGGACGGCTTTATAGCCACCAGTAAGCACTATGCCGGTCGCGGTTGATATGACCGTTCACTGATACGGATGCGCCAACTTGTTGGTGTCTTTGGCCAGTGAAGACACACCGCCTGCACCGTCGGCCCTGGCAATGAGACGAGCGTGATCAGCATCTCCGCCTCGTCGCCGTCGAAGGCTGTGGCGTTGACGTGGACGACCCGCGCACTTTCCAGCGGCGCAGCCAGCCCCTCGATCTCTGCAATAACCTCGTCGCCGATGATGGGGCAGTAGTCGTCCATTGTGAGTGGCGCCGGCGCCTCGCCGTAGACCTCCTTAGGTCGCAGGCGACGAAGGCAGCGGTGGGGGGTTTGGACAAGTCGAGCAGTGGAAGTTGCTCGTCGTCCGAGCGGGGGCCGGAGAGGATGATGCCATCGGTGTGCTTTTCGCGCACCAGGCCGATGTAGGCTTCGGGCGCGGTCACGTCTTCCACGGAATGAATCAGCACGCGGAGGTCGTTCTCCTGCACGGCGTCGCCCACGCCGCGTAGCACCTCGGGCAGGAAGGCGTCGGCGAATACGCGGTCGGGGCTCTGATAAAGGATGAAGCCGATGGTGTGGGTGCGGCCGCTGACGAGGGTGCGGCCGGCCGCGTCGGGGTAGTGATTCAGGCGGCACGCCACCTCGAGGATGCGCTGGCGCGTCTCAGGGCTGATGCGCACGCCGGGGGAATCGTTGAGCACGAGCGAAACCGTCGCGCGGGAAACTTCGGCTTCCTGGGCGATCCGGCGCTGGGTAGGACGAGACCTGGGCACCGGTTACCCCTTTCGTAAGGTAACACGATTTAGTAACATGAGTCAGTAACACGTGTTACTAATATACTACAAAATGAGGTGAATGTCAACACGACCAAGTGGGCAGCGACGATGAACTCGTGAACGGTATACAACCCCTCTAGTTCACCAGTTTCTCCGCCAGGTTCACGTCGCGATCCTCCACCACAAGCTGGACCGCTACCTGCCGCCGGAGTACAGCCGGGTCGTCTACACGGCCGACCACAAGGACACCGGCCTCCTGCGCCAGTACCACCTGGACGATGCGGATGAGAAGCGGGCGCGCAGGGGGTGCTTGTCATGCTGCCCCGCGAGGTGGATCCGGAGAGTGAACGGGCTCAGGCGTTCATTGAGACGGGGTTGGCACGGCTTCCAGAGCCGGAACCGCCTGGGGAACCGCTGGACCGGGTGGCCCTCCGGGCGTTAGTGGACGTGTGGGCGGAGCGACTGGGGGCTACGGTCAGACGGATACAGGTGCGGGCGATGCGGCGCAAGTGGGCCTCTCTCTCCTCGAAAGGCACCCTCACTCTCGCCCGGGGACAGCCTGCTCAGCAATGGAGCCAGATTTCTGGTCTGGCTGATCGCCTGGAACTACATTCCCCAGCCCCGACTTTCGACGGCGCACACGCACTGCCAGAGAGCTCGTCGGGCTCAGAGAGCACGGGCTCCAGGCGATAGGCACGCTGCATGAAACAAGCGCCTGTGCCTGGGAGCGGAAAAGCTGTGATTGATTCCTGACCAGGCGCTCCCCCGTGTAAGGCGCTCCGGGCGACAGTATTGAACTGGGTTGTCAGGCCGGTTGCTTAGCTCTTACGCCTGGTGTAGTAGTAACCGGCGTAGATGATGATGGCCGCCAGGGTCGTGACACCCCAGATGGGAAAGCCAGCCTTAATGGCATCCCACGCCGTGACAGCTCCCGCCGTCCGACCGACGAACATAATGTAAGCCGTGATCGCCCCAAAGACGACCATTACAGTGCCGAACAACCAATAGGCAAACAGCTTCATGACCTTTTGTTGTTCTTCAGACATCGTTTTGCCTCCTCATTACTCATCGTAAGTGATCCTTCCGAGCCGCAACCAAGGGCTCGATGTCCTCGATGTCTATGAGTCACGACGTGGCTCGTGCTGCCCGGCCGACGATGAATTTATTGTAGCACAGTTTTCGGGAATCGGGAAGTGTGATTGAATGTGAAACCGGGCAACTGCGACAGAGTATTGGGAACGTATCCGTTCAGGGGGTAGTAGGTCGTGCTTGCAGCGCGACGATTCGCCCGGAAGTCACGCTATAAGCGTGACCTACAGCTTGCCCCCCAGCAGGCTGGGCTGAGTGAACGATGCTACTGCGCCACGAAGACGGTTTGCGTGGGATAAGCAAACTCGATCCCTTCCTCTGCAAAGCGTCTGAAAATCTCCAGGTTGATAGCCTGCTGGATATCCATAAAGACGTTGTAGTCAGACGTCAACATGTGGTAGACGATTTCAAAGTTCAGAGAGAAATCCCCGTATGCCTTAAAGTGCACCCGACCAAAGCGCGTCTGGGGCTGGGTCTCGATGATCTCCTGCACCATCCTGGGAATCTCGACCAACTTCTCGTAGGGTGTCTGACAGGTCACGCCGAGTGTGAACGACACGCGGCGCTCGTCCATGCGCCCGTAGTTGCGGATGCGACTGTCCGTCAGGTCGGAATTGGAAAAGATGAGCTGCTCGCCGGTGAGGCTGCGAACGCGCGTGCTCTTGAGGCCAATGTGCTCCACTGTGCCCACGTACTCCCCCACGGTGATGGAATCCCCGATGACAAAGGGCTGATCCAGGACAATGGAAAGGGATGCGAACAGGTCGCTCAGGATGCTCTGCACAGCAAGCGCGACGGCAACGCCGCTGATCCCCAGGCTGGCGATCAGCGCATCAACCTCAACGCCGGGGATGTTGTCCAATGCCAGGAGCAGAACCACCGCCCAGAGAATCCCCTTCCCGACATAGCCCAACGCGTTAGTCACCGTGGCAGCAGCGGCATCCTTCTTGCCTGGCTTCTTCACCTGTCGAGAGACCAGGTAATCAACCACACCGGTGCCCCATAGCGCAACCTGGACCCAGAACAGAATCACCATAACGGTGCGGATACAAGGCTCGACCTGGGGTAGCGTGAGGACCAGGGAACCAGCGTATACCGAAATCATAACCAGGAACAGGTACCAGGTCCGGTTGAATAAATTAACAACGAGGTCATCCAGGTCCGTCTCGGTCTTTTTGACCCAGGCAAGCACCTTGCGGGACATGGTGCGCTTCAAGATTTTCAAGGCCAGAAAGACAAACCCCACAACCGCCAGGGCCAGGAGCCAGGTCGCCAGTGTATTCCCCCAAAAAACTTGCTCTAAGATGTCCATTCCTTCTCCTGTTGGTTGGTATCACGAATCGGTGATGGTGAACACCCCCCCGTCGCTCCTTCCAAACACCTCCGGGAAGTACATCTCGTAGGCGTGGGTGGGAATCACCCCGTACTTGCCGGGCAGGCTGGCGCGGATGAGGTAGGTGTACTCATACGTGCCGCGTGGCAGGTAAGTGGCGAAGAGGACGGCTTTCTCGTCGCGCAGTTCGGTGTGGCTGAACCACCACCAGCCCCATCCACTGACATCGCCCCCCCACGGGTTGCGCTGGTCAGTGCGGATCAGTTCGGGCGGCTCGCCGACGACGCTGGTCGTCTTGAGGCTCTGGTCCACCCCCTCGGCGCCGGCCGGGAAGGGGTCTTCCACCACCACGTAGTGCAGGTCGTTAGGAGCGATGATGGTCAGTTTCACTCTCATCACGTCGCCCACCAGCGCCCGGTCTATCGCCTGGCACGGCTGTTCCTCAGAATCGCAATCGACTGGGGTGTACTGGCGGCTGACGATGATGCCCCGGTTGAGGGCGGTCACTTCTTCCACCGGCTTGAAGTAGCGCAGGTACATGCTGTAGTACAACCGGCCGGTCCCCGCGTCCTCCCCTTGGGGCGCCCAGCGCTCAATGACGACGCGGTTGGCTTCGTCGGCCAGGAGTTTGGCGACCTCGATCTGCAGCTTGACCGTCTCGGCAATGTTCTCGCGGGTTACACTCCCCTCGCCCAGTGGGTCGCCATTGACGACCACCTGCCAGTTATACGCTCCCTCCAGTTCGCCGGTGGCGACCATCCAGTCGGTGAGTGCGACGATGGCCCAGGCGGTCTCCTGCGTCGTCTCCCAATAGCCGTCTTTGCGGGCGGCCATCAGCCAGCGGACAGCGTTGGGGGCCAGACCCCCTCCCTGTCCCTCCCCCTCCGAGGGGGAGGATGACAGCCGCGCCAGGGCGGCCAGCACGATAGCGGTGGAGCGGGTGTCGGTATTCATCGCGTAGTAGTCCACCTGCTCCTCCTCCCAGTGAGCGCCGGTGGCGCTGATGATGGCGTCGCTGGTGATGTCGGAGAGGAGGGCGTTCACACGAGTCGGCTCGTCCGGCTCTAGCAGGCCCAGAGCCATTGCCAGGTAGGCCTTACCAAAGGTGTCCAGTACGTCGCGCCGGTCGAAGAGGGCGATTGTGCGCCCCAGGTCTCCCTGGCCAGCCTCGGCCAGCACATACAAGATAAAGGCCTGCCGGTTGGCCTGCCAGTGCTGTTCCAGGTCCCTGGGTTTGCGCAGGCTGTCCTGCAGGAAGTCCACCGCCCGCTCCATCACTCCTTCGTCTACCACAAATCCGGCCTGGTCCGCCTCGGCCAGTCCCAGCAGGACGTAGGCGGTCAGGAAGGGATGAGACTCGTCGAGAGTCCACCAGCCCCAGCCGCCGTCGTAGTGCTGCTGATTGTAGAGCCGTTGCAGGCCGGTGCCGACCAGCTCGGGCAGGTGCTCCTCCAGGTCGGGCCGGTCGAGCCCCAATTCCTTGAAGGCCCGGTAGGTGACGACGTTGGGCAGGAAGCGGCTGACCGTCTGCTCGGTACACTCGTAGGGGTAGTGCTCCAGATAGTCGAGCCCATCCGTCATACCGGCCGCCAGCGACGGGGCCACGTGCACCGACAACTCGCCCTGGGTGGGGTCGTAACTGGGAGGCAGAACCACCGCCTCCAGCCGCTGTCCGTCAGCGTCGAACTGACCGGCGGTGGCGACCACCTCCGGCGTGCTGTAGCGATAGACGGGCAGGGTGATTTCGACAGCATCAGAGACCCCCCCCCCCCCCCCTCCCCTACGAGGGGAGGGGAGGTTAACTCTCCCCCCTCCCAGGGGAGAGCCGGAGGCGGGTTGAACTCTCCCCTCTCCCAGGGGGGAGCCGGAGGGGAGCTGAACTCTCCCCCCTCCCAGGGGGGAGCCGGAGGGGGGTTGAACTCTCCCCCCTCCCACGGGGGAGCCGGAGGGGAGCTGAACTCTCCCCCCTCCCAGGGGAGAGCCGGAGGGGGGGGCGCTGACCAACTGCCCCACCGCCCTCGCGCCGAAGCGCAGTGTGACCTCCACCGTGTCCTCAACCGTCACCGGCCACCTCACCTTCACCTTGTCGCCAGCGGGGATGCTAACTCGCTGACTCGCTGACTCGCCGATTCGCACCCCGTCCGCCTCCAGGACGACCTCCACTTCCAGCGCCCCGTCGGTGTTGTTGTGGATCACGGCGGCCAGTTCCGCCTGGTCGCCGACGACGAAGAAGCGGGGGGCGACCGGGCGCACCAGCAGGTCTTTAGTGCTCACGATGTCTACGTCGGCCTGGCCCACCAGCGTGTCGGCGGTGACGCCCTGAGCGCCCATGCGCCAGGTGGTCAGGTTGTCCGGCAGCTCCACGCTGACCGTCGCGTAGCCGTTTTGGTCAGTGTGGAGAGTGGGGTTCCAGTAAGCGGTGTCGGGGAAACGGTGCCGCACGGCGCCGAATTCCTCGCCCATGCCGCCTCCGCCACCTCCCTTGGCCTCGGGGGCCACCGCCAGGTTGACGCGGTCCCCCGAGATCGTCAGCCCGCTGGCCGTACGCACGCCCAGCCCTCGCTCGTGCCAGAAGCGGCTCACGATGTCTCGCCCCTGCTGGTCGGCCAGCGAGAGCACCGACAGGTCCACCAGGTTGAGGGCCAGTTCGGCCTCGACAGGTCTCCCTTTGCTATCGGTGACATTCACGTCGTAGGTCACCGTCTCGCCTGGCTGGTAATGTTCGCCGGATGACCTGCCAGGGGTCAGCGCGATGTTCAACTCCTTCTCGGTGACTTCAATGGGCAGTTGGGTGTAGCCGATCTTGAAACTGGGCAGCGAAGCACTCCCCCCTCCCAGGGGGGAGCCGGAGGGGGGTTGAGCACTCCCCCCTCCCAGGGGGGAGTTG
>CAYPOY010000305.1:0-6503 GCA_964412395.1 uncultured Anaerolineales bacterium
AAAGCGTCCTGCTCATTGACCTGGACCCCCAGGCCCATCTCACCGTCTCGCTGGGGTTGAGACCCGAGAACCTGCGTCGCGCAGTAGGTGATGCGCTCCTGGAGAACACTTCGCTGGTGAGCATCAGCCGCGAGACCCCGATATTCGGTCTGGACATCGTGCCTGCCAATCGGATGCTGATCGTCCTCGACAAAATCCTCTACGGGCGACCGGGTTATCAGCTTCACTTAAAAAAAGGGCTGGACGCTATAGGAGAGGGTTTTTACGACTTCGTCCTGATTGACTGCCCGCCCTCCCTTGGAACACTAACCCTCAACGGGCTGACAGCGGCCGATTTGCTCATCATCCCCGTCCAATGCGATTATTACGCTGCTTACTCACTTCGTCACTTCCTGAAACTGGTTCAACAGGTACAAGAGAAAGCGAACCCCTGGCTGACCTATCGCGTGCTGGTGACAATGTACGATCGGCGCAACAAGATCTGCCGGGTCATACTTGATCAGATGCAGCGAGGGCTGAACAGCATTCTCTTTAAGACCATTATTGAGGTAGATACCAAGTTGCGGGAGAGCCCGGCGTTCGGTCAACCGGTCACACTCTATGCACCAAACACCCGAGGAACTCAACAGTACCGCGCCCTGGCCAAGGAGTTGATGAACCATGACGGATAAAGATCTCAGAAACCAGCTCGAAGGGCTGTTTTCCGACGCCGTGCTCGAGCCAGAGGCAGATGCAGAGGGAGCCGAACTGCTGCTGGAGGAAGCAATCGCTGACCTCCTCGGAGGCGAAGCCGAGGCCGAGGCCGATCTGGTAGCATCCGGGCCAGCGATGGTGGAAATTCCTCCGCCTGTCCCGGCAAAGCTAGAAGAGATCGAGATGGAAAGGCAAGCGTCTCATCCAACAGACTTCCTTGCCTGGGAGGCCCAATTGCGAGAACAGCGCCTCAGGGTGCTGAACATCATGCTCGGCAGTCTGGCAGGCATTGGGACCATCGCTGTCATTTTCCTGCTAATCAACCTGGCCCAGGAACCAAGTCGGTGGTTACAGGTTTATATTCCCTACTTTGCTGCTTACGTGGTGTTGATGGCCCTGGCCATAACATGGCGGGGCAACCCCACGGTGCGAGCCTGCTTCCTGATCTTGCTGGCCTACGGCGTCGGAATAGCCGCTCTGCTAAACGAAGGCCCGCTGAGCGCAGGGGGGCTCTACCTTCTAGCAGCACCCCTGTTGCTTTCGCTTCTCGTAAAACAACGTGCTGGCACAATCGCTGCCGTGGTAAGTAGCGTAATCTACACCGCTTTCTTGCTGGCTGATCACCAGGGTTGGCTTCATCCAGGCACTCCATATAGACCCGATGTCTTGCCCTCCGTGCTAAGCCTGATTAGCACCTTTATCCTGATAACTGCCTGTGTCATATTCGTACAGTGGATGTTCAATCACACTTTAACCAGCGCCCTCCGTGAGGCGGAGCAAAAACACAACGAATCAGCTCACTCTCGGTCACTCCTTGCGGAGCGAGCAGATGAACTGGGAAAAGCGAATGCCCTGCTACAGAAACGCACACTCCAGCTCCAAACTGCTGCCCAGGTTTCTAGCGCTACTACCTTCTCAGTGCTTGACCCCAACGAGCTAGTGCAGCAAGTAGTGGATCTGATCCACAACCGATTTGATCTCTACTATGTCGGCCTATTCCTGACCGATAAATCCGGACAGTGGGCGCTACTGCAGGCCGGCACAGGCGAGGTTGGTCGTCAGATGCTGGCCCAGGGCTACAAAATCAAGGTGGACACCTCCTCGACGGTTGGCCGGTGCATTGTCAACGCCCAGGCTCGTATCGCTCTGGATGCAGGGGCGGTCCACTTTGCCAGTCCAATTGAGCAAGTCAAAGTCACCCCATCACTGCCGAATACACGCTCGGAGATGGTACTGCCGCTGCAGTCCCGCGGCCGAGTAATTGGTGCACTGACCTTGCAAAGCACCGAACACGAGTCCTTCTCTCAGGAAGACATCCCCGTGTTGCAAACGATGGCCGACCAGGTAGCAGTGGCTATTGATAACACGCAGTTATTCGCGCAAGCCCAGGCGAACCTGGAGAAGTTGAAAGAAAGTCAAAGGCGCTATGTGCGCGAGCAATGGGCCGAGTTCATGTCCACCCAGGAAGCCCCTATCTACGAACGCACTCAACCAGACGTGACACCTCTCGGCGGCACCGTGCCGCCCGAAGTGGAGCGGGCGATGGCGCGGCAGCAGGCAGTCGTGCAATCAGATACGGGCGACGGGACAGGACAGGCCGCTCTGGTGGTGCCCATCAGCCTACGCGGCGAACCCCTTGGCGCGCTGGGTTTGCACGAGACGAAAGGAGGGCGGCGGTGGACGGACGACGAGCTCGCGCTCATCGAAGCCGTGGCCGACCAGATGGCGCTGGCCATCGAGAACGCTCGCTTGCTGGAAGAGACCCGGCAGCGTGCGGAGCGGGAGCGGATTATTGCCGACATCACCACCCAGGTTCGCGCTTCCATGGATCTTGAGACTATCCTGCAGACAGCCGTGCGGCAACTCGGCGCAGCTCTCGGCGCCGACCGGGCTTTCGTACAGTTAAGCACGGGCACACAACTGTCCGAGAAGCAACATCTGAAAGAACACTGTAAAGACGGCACACAGGAGTAGACACGCAATGGTCGAAAGAAAATCACAACTGACGGTCGGACGAAGTATCCGGACGCGATTGCTGGTACTGTTGTTGAGTTTGACCACAATCTCGGTGCTGACCATTGCCTACCTGGGTGTTAACTCGATCCAGAGAGTGGGGCAAAGTGCTCAACAGACCAGCGGCGAGGCGCTGCGCACTCAGGCGGAAGAATACCTTCGCCAGGTGACCATTGGTGATGCTCAGAGGAATGACCTCGCATTGAAGAGAGCACAATACGATGCTGAGAATGTGGCTCAGTACGCTGCGGGCATCTTCGAGAGGCCAGATGCCTTCACCAGTGGAGCCTATTGGCAAGCTGAGGATCACATGTTCACTGGCCCCGATGGGCAGTATATGAGTTATGAGACCGACGTAAGCGATGCCTTCGTGCCCAACCTTGTGGATATAGAAGATGAGTTGCTGACGGTCCTGGAGTTGAGTGCATATTTGGATTTCATTTTGGTCCCAACCTACGAAAGCGATCCCAACACGGTGGCTATATACCTGGGTACGGAAGAAGATGTACTTCGATACTACCCGAATATCAACATAGGATCTGTCGTTCCACCAGACTTTCAAGTTACCCAGCGTCCGTGGTACATCAGCGCTGCCCCGGAGAGCAACCCAGAGCGGGCGGTGGCATGGTCGCCCGTCTACGTTGACGCGACCGGCAAAGGCTTGATGGTAACGGCCGCCGCTCCCGTCTGCACCAGCCAGGGTGAATTCGTGGGGGTTGTCGGCATCGACGCTACTCTGGAGGACATCAGCGCCAGCGTCGAAAAGGCCCGGTTGCTTGGTAGTGGTTACTCTTTCCTCGTTGATGACACAGGACACGCCATTGCCCTTCCGGAGCAGGGTTATCAGGATATCCTGGGGCATTCCGCTGAGCCTGACGAGTTTGGGGCCGACCTGAGCGAGACCACGACGGAATTCGCCCCCGTACTGGCCAAAATGATGGCTGGCTCGACCGGTTTTGACACTCTGGAGGTAGGCGGCAGGAAATTGTTTGTTGCCTATGCCCCTCTGGAAAGCACGGGATGGAGCCTGGCCAACGTCGTTAAGGCAGACGAAGTGCTCCAGGCCATGGCCACTCTACAGGAGGAGTTGGAGACCTCGACCCGATCACTGGTGCTGGCACACATCTTGCCCGTTGGCGGAGGTATTCTCATTGCAGTGACGGTGATTGGCCTCCTACTGACCAATCGCCTGACTGGCCCGATCCAAAGACTGGCGACCGTGGCTCAACGGATTGGGGCTGGTGAGTGGGATGCCCCGCTCCCACGGACAGGCAATGACGAGATTGGCGTTCTCTCCCAGGCTTTCGCCAGCATGATCGCGCAGTTACGCGAATTGATGGAAAGCCTGGAACAGCGCGTGGCCGAGCGCACGGCCGATCTGGAGCGGCGATCCGTCCAATTGGAGGCCGCCGCCCAGGTAGCGCGGAAGGCCGCGGCGATCCGGGATGTGACCCAACTCCTGGATGCCACCGTCCGCCTTGTCTCCGACCGCTTCGGCTTTTACCACGCTGGCATCTTCCTGCTGGATGAGGCGAAGAAGTACGCGGTGTTGCGCGCTGCCTCCTCCGAAGGCAGTCAGAAGATGCTTGCCCGGGGCCACAAACTGCAGGTCGGCGAGGTCGGTATCGTCGGCTGGGTCGCCGGATCCAGACAGCCCCGCGTCGCCCTCGACGTCGGCGAGGACGCCGTCTTCTTCGACAATCCCGACCTGCCCCACACCCGTTCGGAGATGGCGCTGCCGCTGGAGGTCCAGGATCGCGTTATCGGGGTGCTGGATGTACAATCCACGGAAGCGGCAGCATTCTCAGACGAGGACGTGGCGGTTCTACAGACACTGGCCGACCAGTTGGCCGTCGCTATAGAGAACGCCCGCCTGATGGAGCGCGCGGAGGCTCAACTGCGCGAACTGAGCCTCCTCCAGGGCGAGTACAGCGCCGCCGCCTGGGCCAAACTGGCATCGTCAGAGCACTCGTTGAGCTATGTCTACGACCGCATTGACGTCATGCCAGCAGAGAAGTTAAAGGCACCAGTCCTCGACCTGGCCCTGGAGCGCAGCGAGACCGTCGCTCTCGTCGAACCGGAGACGACAGGGACAGCACTGGCGACGCCGCTCAAGTTGCGCGACCAGGTCATTGGGGCTCTCGGCATCCAGGAGACGGACGGGACCCGAGAGTGGTCACCCAACGAGATCGCCCTAGTCGAGGCGGTGAGCAGTCAGGTGGCGCTGGCGCTGGAGAACGCCCGCCTGTTCGAGCAAACCCAGGCCACCCTGGCCGAGACGGAGACCCTCTACCGCACCAGCCGAGCCATTGGCGCGTCCACCTCGCCCGAAGAGGTAGGGCAGGCGCTGATGGACTATGCCCCCACCAGCGGCGTGGACGTCGCCCGCGTCTTGCTTTTTGAACACGACGAGCAAGGACAGCCGGCTTACATGGTGATGTGTGAGGAGTGGACGGTGGACAACCGGCCGGCCCAGCCCTACGGCACGCGCCTCTCACTGGAGGACTATCCGCTGGCAAACCTTTTGAACCCGAACGAGCCGGTCATCGTAGAAGACGTGCTCACCGATCACAGGGCCAACGAAATGAGCCGCACATTCATCGCGACTATATCGGGCCTGCGCTCCTTCGCTATGGTGCCCATCACCGTCGGGGAACGTTGGATCGGAATGATCTTTGCTGGCCGCAACGAACCCTCCACCTTCAGAGAGAAGCTCATCCGTGGCTACTGGACGTTGGCTGGGCAGGCCGCCGTGGCGCTCGAGAACCTGCGCCTTCTGGAAGAGACACAGCGGAGGGCAACCCAGTTAGCCACCGCCGCCGAGGTCGCCCGGGATGCGACCGCCATCCTGGACGTGGGCCAGTTACTGGACGAGACAGCGAATCTCATCTCCGAGCAGTTTGGCTTCTACCACGCCGGCGTCTTCCTCCTGGATGAGCAGGACGAGTACGCCGTCCTGCAGGCCGCCTCGTCCGAGGGCGGGCACCGCATGCTGGAGCGGGGTCATAAACTGAAAGTCGGTAAGGTTGGTATCGTCGGCCACGTCGCCGGCACGGGGGAACCTCGCATTGCCCTGGATGTGAGCGAGGACACCGCACACTTCGCTCACTCTGACCTCCCCGACACCCGCTCGGAGATGGCATTGCCGCTGAAAGTACAGGAGCGAGTAATCGGGGTGCTAGACGTCCAATCCATCCAGGAGTCTGCCTTCTCCGAGGACGATGTGGCAGTTTTGCAGACGCTGGCCGACCAGTTGGCCACCGCCATCGCAAACGCCCGCCTGTTCCAGGAGGTTCGGACCGACGCAATGCGCCGCGCCCTCATCAACGAAGTGCAACAGGCTATTGCGGCGTCGCTTGATCCGGGTGAGCTACTCCACCAGACCGGGGAGGTTATCTCCCGTCGCCTGCAGAGGCCCTCCGCCCTCTTCCTCTGGGAGCCAGGGGAGGAGGTCCTCCGCCCCGTCGCAGTCCACGATGCCCATGCCGCCGACGTTCCGCTGGCCGATGGCGTGCGGGTGACCCGCGAGATGAATCCCACCCTTTTCTCTGAAGTGGTGGATGGACGCCGCATCTGTGTGCTGGAACCGTCTGCCCAAGGGCAAGCCGTGCCCCTACTGGCCGAGCAACCTGGAATTCAGACCGGTGTATACGTCCCCCTGACCGCCCATGACCAGGTGATGGGGGTGCTGGCCCTCGCTCAGCCCGAGGAGCGCCCCCCTGAGGGAACGGGCTTCGTCGAGAGCATCGGCGCTAACCTGAGCGTGGCCCTGGAGAACGCCCGGCTGTACCAGGATG
>CAYPOY010000306.1:0-6503 GCA_964412395.1 uncultured Anaerolineales bacterium
CAGGTACCGGCCTCGTTGTAGCACTTATTGAGCGGGCACTCATTCACGGGTATTGGACCTAAAGTGGCACCACGACAGACGAGCAGGTCTGGCAGCCATTTTACAACTCAATAGGGAGGGCTCTGGGACCAAGATGATCGCGGTCTCCGCGTACGAAGAACTGCTAGCGGAGGCAAGACGGACAGGTGCAGATGGAGCTCTTCCAAAGAGTTTCTCTCGCGCCGAACTCTTGGCTACGATCCACGCTGTATGTTCCGAGCAACCTGGCGAAGATGTCTGGGCCGTGCGTCTGCAGTTGGATGCCACAGGGTATGCCAATCGGATCGCCGGATTGAAACCAGGTCGCCGTGACGCCGGACGCTATGAGGCACTCATGGCAGACGCACTCCCGTTCCTGTTCGAAGGCCACCTAACTGACTTCGCATTTCAGTGCCGCCATCACGAAGGCGAAGAGATATGGGATCTTGTTGCATTCAACAGCTCAAGTGATCCTTTCTGGACGGCAATCCGGCAGCAGCACGAAACAAGCCAAGTCCTGTTTGAGTTAAAAAACGTAGGGTCACTGCGAGCTATGCACGTCTTGCAGCTCGTAGGCTACCTGGGCGACCCACTGATGCATTTCGGCGTGATTGTCACCAGAAACGCACCGACAAAAGGAGCTATTCGCGAGGCACGCCGCACGCTGAAAAGGCGCAGAGATGTGATTCTGATACTCGGGGACGATGAGATCCTGGAAATGTTGCGTGTGAAAGCAGATGGCGGGGATCCCACCGACTGTCTCCGACGCATCTACCTTGCATTGATCCGGCTGGCATAGGGACCAGCTATTACGGCACAAGGCATCCCGATCGTCGGCGGATGCGCGACAGCGGTAAGAGCAAAGCCAAGAAGGAGGAGAGGAGGGTAACAAAGATGGATAAGAAAGGTACTACAGTCCTGTTGGCTGACGACACGCTGATTGCTCGAGAAGGTTGGAAGACGATTCTCGAGACCGCCGACGACATACAGGTTGTCGGCGAAGCGGTCTCGGCGCAAGAGACAACTCGGAGGGTGCTAGAGCTTGCTCCAGATGTGTTGCTGATGGATCTTAAGTGGTTTGGAGATCCCACTGCCGGATGGAGTGCCATAGGAGAGATCAAGAGATCCCACCCACAGGTCAAGATCATTGCCATTACTGCCTATGAAGATCTTATAGCCGATGCTCGCCGTGTTGGTGCCGATGCAGCTCTGTTGAAGACCTTCTCCAGAGAAGAGTTGCTCGGTCTTATCAGAGAGCTCACCTCCCGCGAGGAGGGTTTCCCCGCCGCGGAGCCGGAACATACTCCTCTCGACGCGCTGAGTCCCCGCGAGCGCGAGGTCCTAACGCTCTTGGCTGACGGCTACAGCGACAGGGAGATCGCCGACGCCCTGACAATCGCTGAAAGCACGGCGAAGAATCATGTTACCAATATCCGTTCGAAGCTTGGTGCCAAGAACCGGACCCAGGCCGCGAAGCTTGCCCGTGAGTTTGGTCTTGTACACTAGTTTGCATTTGGCACGCCTTCCCTAACATTCACGGATTGGCAGCGTGTTCTCGATGCCTCGTTGAGGCGTCAAGGCCCTACTGTCCTTGCACCGGTCTCGGTTATCCCACCGCTGTCTCCAGCTCCACCGGGATCACCTTGCGCGCCAGCACACTGATCGCCTGGCCCCGCTTCTGCAACCGCCCTTCGACGACCACAAACGGCGACTTCAACGCCTTCCGGCTGGCCTCGTACACCTTCGGTCGCAGTACCACGTTGATCAGCCCTCCTTCGTCCTCCAGCGCCAGAAAGGCCGTGCCCTTGGCCGTCGGTGGCCGCTGGGCCGACACGACCACCCCGCCCACCCACACCTTGCACCCGTCCCGCAGGTCCGGCAGCGCCCCGCTGGGGGTGCCCCCCATCCTCCGCAGTTTGCCGCTCACCAGCGCGGTGAGGTGCTCGTGGACACTCACGCCGGTGTGAGCCACCTCGGTCCACAGCCGTCCCCGCGCCGAAAGCGATCCGAAACGCAGGCGCTCCTCGGGAGATGGCAGCGCAAGCGCGGGCGGCCCATTTGCTGCCATCAGTGGTGCTTTCAGGTCCCACAGCAATTGCCGCCTGGGCACACGCACCCCCTGTCTGGCAGCAGATAGGTTAGCAGGGATGCACCACGTGGCCAACGAAGTGACCGCCTCGCTCCGTTGACTGACGAAGATACGCACGCACGACTCACACAGTTGACAACTCTGAGCATCTGCGTTATCCTCTATCATCAAACTCGCATTGAGTAAATCACTCACGGTCAAGACAAACCATGCTCAGACAACTTGTGCACAACGGCATCTTGGTACCTCAAGTTTCGTTGCCCTCTCATCACCTCGAACTCACGATTCGTGGTGAACACAGGGAGTTGTCTCCCAGGCAGATGGAGATGGTGCTGGCCTGGGCCAGGAAACAGGGCACTTCCTACGTGGAGGACTCGATATTCGTCCGCAATTTTCTACAGGATTTCAGCACTGCACTGGGCATCACCCCGCCATTGGCAGTCGACGAGGTGGATTTTGGCCCAGCCCTGGAAATCGTGCAGGCCGAACGTGCCGCCAAAGAGCGGTTGACCTCGGAAGAGCGGAAGGCGCTGGCGGCCCAACGTAAAGCGAAGCGCGAACAGCTCAAGGAACAGTATGGCTATGCCATCGTGAATGGCGAGCGCGTCGAGATTGGCAGCTACGTTGCCGAGCCCAGCGGCATCTTTATGGGGCGCGGCAAACATCCACTGCGCGGCAAGTGGAAGGAAGGCCCGCAGCAGAGTGACATCACGCTCAACCTGAGTCCCGATGCACCTCGTCCTCCTGGTGACTGGGCAGAGATCGTGTGGCAGCCAGAGTCACTGTGGGTGGCGCGCTGGAAGGATAAACTCTCTGGCAAGCTAAAGTATGTCTGGCTGAGCGACACCGCGCCTGTGAAACAAGAACGAGAAGCGGCCAAATTCGACCAGGCCATGGAGTTGAACGAGAATCTGGCTCAAGTTCGAGCACACGTCGAGCGGGGCCTGACGGATTCGGATGCCAAGCGACGGATGGTGGCGACAGTCTGCTATCTGATTGACGTGCTCTGTTTGCGTGTGGGAGACGAAAAAGACCCCGGTGAAGCCGATACAGTGGGTGCAACCACCCTCCGTCCCCAGCACATTACGCTGCACCCCGACGGCACAGCCGAGTTCAGGTTCCTGGGCAAGGACTCGGTGCTGTGGCACGAAAAGATTCCACTCCCCCCAGTGGTGCGACAAAACCTGGAGGAACTCATTCGGGAGGCTCGGCCATCTAACTCGGCCAGTAATGGCAATCGCCACCCCACGCGCGACAAGCCACAGATCTTTCCGGGGATTGGCAGCAGCCACGTCAACGCCTACCTTGGCGAGGCCCTCCCCGGGTTGACGGCAAAGGTCTTTCGCACCCATCACGCCACCCAGGCTGTCCGCGACAGCCTGTTGGCTTCGGGGGTCGAGGTGAGCGACCCGGAATACAAGAAGCGGGGTGCAGTTGCCCTGGCCAATCTCGAGGCAGCGATGCTTTGTAATCATTACAAGACAGCCCCAGCCAACTGGCAAGATCGCCGCCAACGTGCCAATGAGCGTCGAGGGAAGCTAAAAGAGCGGGTCACACGTTGTCGCTCCCAGGTACGCCAGGCCAGAGAGGCACTGACTGCGCTGCGGCGCGAAGCGCGGGAGAAGAAGAACAACGCCAAGACGAACGCTCAGCGCGACAGGGTGCGGGTGCGATACGCTAAAAGGATAGAGAAGGGGAAAAAGAGAATAGAGACTGCCAGGAACAAACTGCAGCGGGCGCAGGCCGCTCTGGACAAGGCCAAAACTAAGGACACCATCGCCGCCAAGCGACGCACCTGGAATCTGAGCACCAGCCTCAAGTCCTACATTGACCCACGGATCTTTTATCAGTGGGGACAACAAGTAGACTATGACGTTTTGGAACGTTACTATCCCAAGACCTTGCGGCGCAAGTTCGCCTGGGTAAGAGAACAGGAACAAGCAGATGGCTCCCAAGAGGAGTAGTGTTCAAACCGAACGCATGTACCAGGGTTTCGCAGATGGACTCCGCTTCTCCACTTACCCTCGTCCTGCTCGGCCAGCCCGACCTGGCCCACAAGCTCCGCTTCGCCCCTTACGAAGCGCTCCGCCAACGCATCGCCGTCCGCTAGCATCTCCGCCCCTTCGACCTCGAAGAAACCGCCGGTGTACCGCGGTGTAAGACATTTGTCCTATCGGTGGTTGGACGCGCTGGCCTGCGTGGGTGGGGTGGGGTGGGCAGATGGGACTGCTGCTGTGCAGGCAGCACAAGATCGGCAGTTATGGCAAGTGCGTTTTGTGGGTTGCATCTGGCAGGATAAACTTGCGCAACCTGACGGGAGCGGTTTCCCTTTGCCCCTTCTGCCCACCTGCGTTATAATAGCGCCGGTTGTCCAGGGGACACGTCTATGGAAGATCGCCTGCAAAAGATACTGGCCCGCGCTGGCTTCGGCTCCCGCCGCGCCTGCGAGGAACTGATCCGCCAGGGGCGGGTGGTGGTCAACGGGCAGGTGGCCCGGTTGGGTCAGAAAGCTGACCCGGGCCACGATCATGTCACCGTGGATGGGAAACCGGTACGGGTGAAGCAGAGCCATACCTACGTGGCTCTCCACAAACCCCGGGGCGTCCTCTCCGATGAGGGGGATGGCTTGGGCCGTTTTCCCACAGTACGGGGCCTGGTGCCGCTGCTGGGCCGCCTCTTCCCGGTGGGGAGGCTGGACCTGCGGAGCGAGGGGCTCATACTTCTCACCGACGACGGGGACCTGGTCTATCAGCTAACTCACCCCCGCTTCGGCCACGAGAAGGAGTATCGCGCGCTGGTCGGGAGCGAGCCGGACGAAGCGACGCTGGAAAAGTGGCGGCGCGGGGTGTTCCTGGATGGGCGCCGCACGGCTCCGGCCGAGGTGACCGTTGCCAGGCGGAAGAAGGGTAGCACCTGGCTACGAGTGGTGTTGCGAGAAAGCCGCAAGCGACAGATCTGGCGGGTGGCGGCGATGCTGGGCCACCCGGTACATAGACTGATCCGCATCCGCATCGGGCCGGTGCATCTGGGAGATTTGAAACCAGGGCAGTGGCGCAGACTCACCGGCGCGGAGGTGAAGGCCCTGCGGTCGGCAGTGCAGAAATCGCGAAGGGGTAAGCGACGGAGTTGAAGCCATCCACGATTGCCATTGACGGTCCGGCTGCCTCGGGCAAGAGCACCATCGGTGAGTTGCTCGCCCGGCGTCTGGGATACCTTTATTTTGATACCGGGGTGATGTATCGCGCCGTGACCTGGGCGGCGTTGGAGCGTGGCATCCCTATCGAGGACGAGGCGGCGGTGACATCGCTGGCGGAGCGACTCTGCATTGACGTCACCCCACCGACGACGAACGACGGCCGCCAGTACACTGCCCTTGCCGACGGGGTGGACGTCACCTGGGCTATCCGCACGCCGGAGGTGGACGCCAACGTCTCGCCCGTCTCGGCCTACCCTGGCGTGCGGCGGGCGCTCGTCGCGCAGCAGCGGCGTATGGCGGCGGGGGGGCGGGTGGTGATGGTGGGACGCGACATCGGCACCGTCGTCTTGCCCGACGCTGACCTCAAGCTCTACCTGGATGCGAGCGTAGAAGAGCGGGCGCGGCGTCGCTGGCGGGAGATGCGGGCGCGAGGGGAGGAGGCCGGCTACGAACTGGTGCTGGCCTCGATGCGCTGCCGCGATGAGATTGATAGCCGCAGGGCGGCCTCGCCGCTGTACGTGGCTGACGATGCCGTCGTCTTGGACACGACCGATTTGGGCATAGAAGAGGTGCTGGCTGAGACAGAGCGGCTGATAGAGAATGGAGAGTGGAGAGTGGAGAGTGGAAGGTGGAGGGTGGAGGATGGAGGGTGGAGGATGGAGGGTAGAGGGTGGAGGATGGAGATTCTGAATGCCTCGTGGCTGCTGGCCCGGGTGATGTCCGCGCGTGACTGAGCCAGTGCAGGCGTGATGAGAGGTACAGTTTCCGCGGTTAGGGCTTGTAGCTTGGCCGAGCGGGTCGGCCTGCAGTCGGAGGATGAGCTTCTCTCCATCAATGGCCACCCGCTGCGGGATGTCATTGACGTGCGGTTCTACTCTGCCGAGGAGCACCTGGTGTTACGGGTGCGCCGGGATGGAGAGGAGTTCACCGTCGAGGCGGAGCGGCGCTACAGCGAGCCACTGGGCCTGGAGTTCGTTCATCCCACCTTCGATACTATCCGCCGCTGCAACAACCGCTGTGAGTTTTGCTTTGTCGCCCAAATGCCGCCGGGTCTGCGCCGCTCCCTGTACGTCAAAGACGACGACTACCGGTACTCCTTCCTCTTCGGCAACTACGTCACGTTGACTGACCTGGACGAACCAGACTGGGAGCGCATCGGCGAGCAGCACCTCAGCCCGCTCTACGTCTCGGTCCACGCCA
>CAYPOY010000307.1:0-6489 GCA_964412395.1 uncultured Anaerolineales bacterium
AACAGGAGGAGCGCCTTCGATATCAAGCAGAACTCGCTTGGCGTCAATTCAATCGCGTTGATCCTGACAATCGCCTCGTGGCTGCCGAACTGGAAAAGCGATGGGAAGCTGCCCTGCGTGCGCTTAGGGAAGCGGAAGAGATCGACGCTCAGCGACAGCCAAACCCTGAGCCGTCGTTGCCTTTGCCAGCAGAATTGAAGGAAGCGTTTATGTCCATCGGTCAGAAGCTTCCCCAGATTTGGCACCAGGAGGTGTTGACACGAGAAAACAAAAAGGCTCTCCTGAGATGTCTTATCGACAAGGTCGTCATTCATCGCCAGGTGCAGGATCGTGTTCAAACCCGCATCGTATGGCGGGGCGGCGACATCACTTCTTTGGAGATTCCCGTCCCTGTTGGATCCTTCGCCGATCTGTCAACGGCTGCTGAGATGGAACAGATCATCCTGGATCTCAGCCACCAAGGAAAGTCTGACGAAGAGATCGCTGAGCATTTGACGGCCCTGGGCCACCGGTCGCCGATGCAAATGGATCACGTCTTGCCCAACACCGTCAAAATCGTCCGCCTGAAGCACGGCATCTTCCAAAAGCGCAGTCAGTCCCATCCCCGCCGCGCTGATGGCCATCTGACAGTGCCCCAGATAGCACGGCGATTGGACATTTCCCCCCATTGGGTGTATGATCGGATTAGCAATGGACGCATCCAAGTTGTTAAAGATCCTGAAACCGGGCTCTACCTGTTTCCCGATGAGCCAGCCACCCTTGAGATGTTCAAGGATCTCAAGGATGGCAAGCTCCAGAACTTGCGTTTTTCATAGGAGCATCAACATGTATGATCGAAGCACGCCTGGATGTCTCCTTCCAACACCCACTGGGCCGATGTCTGCCTGGCCAGCACCCCAAAACATTGCTCGATGGCGTCCGCCGGCGACCGTTCTCGCCGAAAACCATACGAATTCGGGTCGGCCTCCGTTTCCGCTATCGGGTCGAGCGTCAGTGCGTACAACGCCTGCATCGCCCGGTCTTTCATCGTCGGGATACCCAGGAATCTGTGTCCACCGCTTTTCTTCGGTATCGCCTTACGCTTCAACGGTTGGGGGTGATAGCCTTTGGTTCGCAACTCTGCCACTGCTTGCGCCTTTTGGTGTGGTGTGTCCCATACTTCACCGTCCACCCCTCGCGTTCGCTTACCTCGGTTGGTCGTCACTCGCTTCGCCGCCAATGCTCTGGCACTCAGCGAGCGGGTCAGGATGAATTGCAAGGCTCGTACCTTGCGCTTCTTCCCTTCCTTCTTGGCCTTCACGATACGTGCCTGAAGACGACGCACGTTCCGGTGGGACTTCTTCCAGTTGATGTCGTGCCAGGCCACCGGTTCACGCAGGCTCGCGCCAGCGACTACTTTGGTCACTCCCTGTTCTACGAATTCCTGTTTCTGCATCCCCATCAGGTTTCTCGTGACGAGAGACCAGGTGGAAGTCTGCCCGCTTTCGCGTGAGGTGATGTTGCCGTATGGGAGGCGCAACCCCTATCCGCCTCATTACAAGGCGGCTTTCGCTTTCTCCACCATCCTTTACCCGCAGTCCCATCGGCTTGCCTTGCGGCTCGCTTTCCCCAAAGGGGAGAACTACGGGCTTACCACGTTCCGCTCGTGTACCCGCGTGGGTTAGGTTCCTCCTCTACACCGAAGGCGCTACATCTGCGACAGATGACGCATGACCACCTGTACCTGGCCTTTCACCTTTTGGTCCAAGCGTGTCGGCCTCTTGCGGAGACCTTCAGCAGTTTTCGCTTGTTCTAACTCTCGATGCTTACAGAGGTTCACTTACATTAACCATACCACGCCATCCTAGCCCCTTGACCACCTTGCTGCTGGTAGTCGTCGTTTCCTCTTGCGATTCCGCGACCTTCCTTTCGGAATGAGGGTACATTGTCTCGGCAGCTTCGCACCCCGCCGTTGCCAGCGATGCACGTGCCGGTAGGGTACGGTTGGCAGAACAACCGGTTATATCTCTATTTCAAGGTACAACAGCTACACGGTAGGGTAGACGGCCAGCGCACAGCTTGACCTGTGTTTCCAACCGTCCCCCTCCGAACCGGACGTGAAAGTTTCCCCTCATCCGGCTCTCCGCTTTCACACAGCCGTGTCTGTGTGAACCTCAGTTTGAGGAACCTCACCAGTGCGTCACAGGCTTGTATCATATTTCATGACACCTTTCCGCTTGCATATCGAGGTCAGCTACTCTCCTTCCCCTTGCGCCACCCACTACGGTGGTACGTTGAGTACTATGAGAGTTCCGTCAACCGCCATTTTCAGAGCGACCATTTCAGGCCCTCCCTCCGACACACCTTCACGGCTATGTGTCGGGTTGGTGAGGTTGATCCCGTAGTTCAGTCACGAGAGGTCATCGTTGGACTTAGGCAGACCGTTCGTTCCGTTAAATACGCTCGTCGCGTGTCGCCCTCCCTCCAGAGAGCCGTCAGGCTGCCGCGCATGACCTGACGGGGAGAGTGGCCAGGGTTACAATCCACTTTCCCTGGTGTTCACGAAGGCACCGCTCGGAACTAGCCTTCAGGTAATCCAACTTTTGCCATATCCAACCTAGCTCGGCCCTCAGTCGTTTGCTGTGGATTACAAAACTTGGGCCTTTCCCACCATGCTACACTCCCCAGCCTGTTACCAGGTCTGGATAAGGTGGGTGCTTTACAACACCTCTCTCTAGTGTTGACTCTCCATAGAGCCTCCTCTCGTACCGCTTAACTACGGCGCACAGCAGCCTCGTGTCGCACCATGCAGGGTTAGGCGCACACTGGCTGAAGATTATGGCGCTGACCGCAAACAGCCCATGCTGTTAGCAACGGCTGCTCACGCATTTGCCAAAACAATATCGCTCCTGGGCATTTGCTGATCGAGATGGCATCAGTAAAAGGCTAAGATAGACCTGCCAAAATACGAAATCCATTGCATCATCTACCCATAGACACCGCATTTCTATCTCCACCATTCCGATATGCGTTTGGATTTCGAGGCGTCCCGGTACCTTGATTTGGAAGTCGCCAGTTCTTACGTTTCACGTTCCCTGTTGTCCCAGGCTCTGCCGGACCAGGGCCAGCAGGGCATTCATGTCCAAGGGCTTTTCCAGCCACCGGACGGGCTGAAGAGGAACGAGCCGCCTGGCCGTCGGTGCAGCTGGCAGGAGCAAGATCATCGGTGTCTCTTGTAGCCCGGGACTCTGGCGTAACACACTGGCTGCTTCCCAACCCGCCTCGTCGGGTGGGTCCACATCCAGGATGATGATCAACGGTTCCGCACCAGAGGGCCTGTCCTGAGCAAAGCCGAAGGGCACCAGCCCATCCTGGGGAGATGTCTCCAGGACGCCAAATCCCCGTTTGTTCAGATTAAGCCCGATTAGCCGCCGGGTGTCGGGATCAGGGCTAATGACCCAGATCTTGTGTACGTCCATCTGGCTTTCGTCCTTTGTAGCCGAGTTTTTTCTCTCTCTCAGTATACTCCATCAGCCTGAATAGAGCCTGAACAAAACCCCCTTCCCCCTGAATAATTCCCGAAAAAGCGAACCTCCCGCAGGTGCAGTGCCTGCGGGAGGCTTGGCGGAGAGCGTGGAGCAGGATGATGTCCTGCTCTACGGTGGTGCGACGAAGCAGTATCCGACGCCGGGCTGGGTCAGGATGTAGCGGGGGTTGCCGGGGTCTGGCTCGATCTTGCGCCGCAGGCGACGGACGTAGACCCACACGTACTCGGTCTCGTCGCCGTACTCGGGACCCCAAACGGCCTGCAAAAGGGCCCGGTGGGTGAGCACCCGCCCGGCGTTGATGGCCAGATGCACCAGCAGGTCGTACTCCGTGGGGGTCAGTTGCACCTCGCGGCCACGCACCGTTATCCGCCGCGCGGCGAAATCAATCTTCAGGTCCTCCATGACCAGTGGAGGACGAGATGCGACCCCGGTCTGAGGAGTGCGACGCAGCGCGGCTCGCATCCGGGCCAGCATCTCCCCCACCCCAAAGGGCTTGGTCAGGTAATCGTCCGCGCCCAGGTCCAGGGCGCGCACGATGTCCCCCTCTTGTCCACGCGCGCTTAGCATAATGATGGGCACGCCAGACCGACGGCGGATAGTCCGGCACACCTCGAATCCATCCGGACCAGGCATCCTGATGTCCAAGATGACCAGGTCCACGCCGGATTCCCTGAACACCTTCAGCGCCGTCAGGCCATCCTCGGCGCTCAGCACGTCGTAGCCGCGCGCACGCAGATTGGCGCTGACGTACTTGATCATCTCTGGCTCATCGTCCACTACCAGGACCATTGGTCTTTTCATTGCTCCTCCGCTACGTGGCGCTGCCTGGCCCATCCACCGGTGTGCTGAAGTAGAAACGGGAACCGGCCCCCGGCGTGCTCTCGACCCACATGCGGCCGCCATGGGCTTCCACGATGCGCTTGCAGATGGTCAGCCCCAGACCGGTGCCGGCATCACGATGCCCCTCATCCTCCACGCGATAGAACCGTTCAAAGATCCGGTCTATGTGCTCTGGGGGGATACCGATGCCCTGGTCGGCCACGGAAAAGACCACCTGGTCGCCCTGGCGTTCAACTCCCAGCGTGATGGGTGTGCCAGGATCAGAATACTTGACAGCGTTCTCGATCAGGTTCATCAGGACGACTTCGATCTCCCGACCGTCCACAAAGAGCGCCGGCAGGTCCGGGGACAAGCAAAGACTCATCTGCCGGTCAGCGGTCAGATTGCGCCGCCGTTGTAACGCCCCATCTACCAGATCAACGACCTGGTACCACTCTTTTTCCATCGGCAGTCCGTTAGCCTCCAGGCGGGACAGGTGGAGGATTTTCTCTACCAGGTTGGTCAGCCGGTCGGCCTCACGGTTGATACTCCCCAGGAAATCACGCTGGGTCGCTGCGTCCCACTCCACGTCGGTCTGGAGCAAGGTGGTGGCGAAGCCCTTGATGTGGTGAAGAGGGGTGCGTAGTTCGTGGGAGACCATGGAGATGAACTCGTCCTTCAAGCGCTCGATCTCCTTGCGCTGCGTCAGGTCGTGTATGATGTGTACCACCCCCGCCAGGCGACCATTCGTATCAGTGACACGCCCGTAGCTGATCTCGCTCCAGACCTCTTTGCCCGACGGGGTGGAGAGGCACACTTCGACCCTACCGCTGTCGCCAGCCGATTGCAGGACAGGACAGATGGTGTCGCAGATGGATGCTCCGTCGAGGGAGTGCGGACTCAATAAGTGGCGGCAGGTCTGCCCCAGCAGCTCTTCCTGGCGCCGCCCGGTCAGTTCCTCCATCGCCGAGTTTACCATCACCATGCGGAGGTCGGCGTCGCTGACCCAGATGGCGTCCCGCGAAGCCTCTATGGCCGCCAGGACTTTGCTCTGCTCTTCAGCAACCCGGCCATACGATTCTCGCAGACAAAGCAAAGCGCAAGAGGAGCCAACAAGGACAGCCAGGATGCCCAATCCTACCACGAGCAGTTGTCCAAGATAGGCTGACCGGATCAACTGTTGGTCGGACTGGTCGAAGGTGGCCTTCTCTGTGGCTTTGAGAGATTGATTCCCCAGGATCAGAATAGCGGCTATCAGCAGGAGAGCCATAGTGATGATAACCCATGGCCCCCTGGGGCTTTTATACTTCATCTTGCACCTCCTTCGCCCGCTTGAGCTCGGTTCCACTCCACTCCGCTCCGCCTCGCTACGGGACGCTGACGTTGCGCCGTGGTGAATTCATCTGCTCAGCACGGTGGTCTTGCCGAAACCGGCCGGGGCGGAGACGAGCGTCAGCTTGCGCTGACGCCCCGCGTTCAACCGCTCGATCAAGCGCGGGCGCGACACCAGCCTCGTCCTGAGCCCTGCCCTGAGCGAAATCGAAGGGCCAGTCGAAGGAACCTGTCCTGAGCTTGCCGAAGGATCGAGTCGGACGGGAGGGATATAGAGTTTGGTGGTCAGAAGGGATGAGGCCATTTCACATTCCTTGGCAGCACTTTACGACCAAGTTCACTCGTCAACCGGGTGTTTCAGACAGCATAATCTTATCACGTCTTGTCCATCCGCGCAATGCCGCTCCCTCTTGTCTGGAGAGGCGTGCATGTGATGCAGTGAGCACAACGATTCCCTGGGCACATTCAGGATTTTCGGAATGTCGTGCCACACAGGGGAAGCCCCCCGCCGTTGAGAGGGGGGGAAGTTCGTCATCTCATCGCGCATACGTAAGTCGGGGCGGCTCACTTCTGTCCGTCAAGGTAGAGGTTTCACGTGCCGACTTGAACAGCCTCGTGAGGTGGGGCAGGATTCAGCACCAGCCGGGCAATCATGAGTCGATAACCTGTCGAATTGTGCCCACAACGTCTTGATGACCGGCCCGCCGGGGGCTGGCAAGACGCTGCTGGCCCGCTCGATGCCCTCCATCCTGCCCGCGATGACCATCGAGGAAACGCTGGAGGTGACCAAGATCTACAGCATCGCAGGGTT
>CAYPOY010000308.1:0-6400 GCA_964412395.1 uncultured Anaerolineales bacterium
TCGGGGCTGGGCTGCCGGTTACGGAGGCGCGCGGCAGTATGGTCGTGGACATCGGTGGCGGCACGACTGAGGTGGGTGTCTTCTGCTTGGGTGGCATCGTCGCCAGCCGCTCCATCCGCATCGCTGGCGACGAGATGGACGAGGAGATTATGCAGTATGCTCGCCAAAAGTACAATCTTTATATCGGCGAGCGTACGGCCGAGCAGACCAAGATCAATATTGGGTCGGCGTACCCGCTGCCTGAGGAGATGACGGCGACGCTACGCGGGCGCAACTTGGTCACCGGGTTGCCCGAGGCAGTCGAGGTCAGCAGCATCGAGATCCGAGAAGCGTTGAGTGGGTCGATCAATATCATTATGGATCTGGTCAAGGACACGCTGGACGAGACGCCGCCAGAGTTAATCTCCGACCTGATGGAGACTGGCATCTGCCTGGCTGGCGGTGGTTCTCTGTTGAAGGGCATGGCTGAGCGGATCAGTGAAGAGTCGAACATGCGAGCCTGGGTAGCCCAGGATTCGATGACCTGTGTGGCCCGTGGCGCTGGCAAGGTGCTGGAGTCACTGGACGTGCTTCGCCAGGTGTTGGTCAGCACCGACGACCGGCGACCCAGGCGCTCTGATTTTTGATTGACCTCAATGTTGGTTGAGTGGGGTGCTCAGCGACTGATCGCTGGTTGGTTGGGATTATGAGGGAATCTCCTCGTCGTTCGTGGCTTCCCCTGGTACTGCTCGTCCTCGGGCTGTTGCTTCTGGTGTTTAACGAGGCCGGCTACCTTACCCCGGTGGAGAGTGCGCTCCGTTACGTGCTTGACCCGTTACAGCGCGCGTTCTCGCGTGTAGCGGTCGCGACAGGTGGTCTGTTTCAGGCAGTGCGCGACGTGCGTGAACTGCGCACCCGGGTTGAGGAACTGCAAGCGCAGGTGGACGCTCTGACAGTCGAGAACGTGCGTTTGAGAGAGTATGAGGCCGAGGTTCAGCAGCTCAACGCTATGCTGAACTTTGTCAGTGGATACCCAATCTCGGCTCACCTGGGTGCCGAGGTGGTCGGTCGAGAGGCTTGTGACACTTTCCCGTGTGGCGAGGTGGTAGGAGCAGAACCGAATCCCTACCTGCGCTATGTCACCATCAACGTGGGAGCCCTGCAAGGAGTAGAAATAGGGATGCCGGTCGTCAGTCGCGGCCCTGGATTGGTAGGGCGAGTCGCGCAAGTAGGCCCACGCACGGCCAAAGTACAACTACTCACCGACATTGATAGTGCCGTTGCTGCTCTCCTTCAAACCTCTCGTGTCACTGGCCTGGTCGTGGGGCAGCCTGATGGCACGTTGCGCATGGAGTACATCCCGCAGGAGGAGAGCATCAGTGTCGGCGATATCGTGCTAACCTCCGGGCTGGGCGGCTTCATACCCAAAGGATTGGTCATCGGCCAGGTGACCGAGGTGCAGCAGATGGACTACGAGCTGTTCCAGGCCGCTGTCGTGCGGCCAGCGGTGGACTTCTCGCGGTTGGAATTGGTGTTGGTGATCACTGCATTTGAGCAGGTTCCTCTCGAGGAGCTTCCGCCCGAGGAGCCGTAGCGCAAATTCACGTTCTCTCACGTTGTCGAGGAGGTGTGAGATAGACCTTTACCTGACCATTCCCCTTCTGACCAGCGTCGCCTTGATCCAGAGCGTTTCGTTATCGCGAGTGGATCTATGGGGAGCACGGCCAGATTTGATGTTGCTGGTCGTGCTGGCCTGGACCGTGGTGAGTGGCATGGAAGAGGGGCTGGTGTGGGGTTTTATCGGCGGACTGATCGTTGATTTGCTCTCCGGGGGGGGGCTGGGCGCGACCGTGCTGGCCCTGTTGTCGGTGGCGCTCCTGGCCGGGCAGCCGTGGGGCCGAGGTATCGGTTCGCCAGTGATACGGCTGGTGCTCGTGGCACTTCTCAGTGTCATTGTCTATCATCTGGTCTTGTTGGTCGTCCTGGCCTGGGCTGGGCACACGGTGGACTGGGGGTGGGCGCTGCTGCGGGTGGCAGCTCCATCGGCGCTACTCAATGCATTGCTGGCTCCATTCGTCCAGCGGCCACTGGGTTGGTTGGAGCAGAGAACCCGGCGGGAGATGTTCGCGCCGTGACCACGCATGAAGCGCCGTCGCAGGCTGCTCAGGGCGGCTGGCAGGCACGCTGGGCGGCAATCAAGGGCACCCCCCGGGTTGTCGTGTTGGGCTTGCTGATCCTGAGTGTCTTTGGGATTTATGGCCTGCGATTGTGGAATCTGCAATTTGTGCAGGGCGCATACTATCGCAAGCGGGCGGAGCGGCAGAGCACGCGGCCCATCACCATCCCTGCTGCTCGGGGTATCATCTACGACTGCGATGGCACGCCACTGGTGCGCAACGTTCCCAGTTTCGATGTTACGGTCGTCCCCGCTTATCTGCCCGATGACGAGGATGAGGCGGAGAGTGTGCTTATCCGCCTGGCTGTGCTGCTCAATATGCCCTACACCACGGTCGGAGCGCGTAGGGGCGAAGACGAATCTCCACCCGGCTTGCGCGAGATGGTGAAAGAGGTGGACTTCACGGCCCGCTATCGCCCGTTGGTGGTCGAGCGAGGGGTAGATCGGGATACAGCGTTGCTGGTGTCACAGCAGGCTCTCTTCTTGCCTGGCGTCTCGATCCAGATAGAGTCGGCGCGCGATTACCCTTACGGCCCGCTGGTGTCACAGATGCTGGGGTACCTGTTGTCTATTCCTGAGGAAAATGAGGAGAAATACGTTGCGCAGGGCTACGAATCGGCTACGGATCGCATCGGTGTTGCCGGTGTCGAGGCGACTTACGAGGACGTGTTGCGGGGGAGGAAAGGGCGGCAGATCGTCGAGGAGGACGTGATCGGCCGGGTGATCCGTGTGGTTGAGGAGCAGGCCGTGCCTGTGCCTGGCGACAACGTCTATCTGACACTTGATCTCGACCTGCAGCAGTTTGTCGAGGAGGTGTTGCAGCGTGAGATGGCGCAGCCGAATGTCAACTCGCCACGCGGGGTGGCGATTGTGATGCACCCGCAGACGGGCGAGATTTTGGCGTTGGTCAGTTTGCCGACTTACGATAACAACCTCTTCGCCCAGGGTATCTCGGTGCGCGATTGGGAGCGTTTGGGTGATGATCCCCACCGGCCGTTGCTCAACCATGCCATCTCGGATGGCCTGCCGCCTGGATCGGTGTTTAAGATTGTGGTGGCCGCGGGCGCGCTCCAGGAAGGTGTGCTGACGCCACGCACGCGCCTCACGTGTCCTGGGAAGATCGTCGTGCCCGACAAGTATGCTCCCAACGACCCCGGCCGGGCATGGCCTTTTTACTGCTGGAGACGGGCCGGCCACGGCTCGTTGGACGTGGTGGGGGGGATCGCCCATTCGTGCGACATCTTCTTCTACAAGGTCGGTGGTGGTTTTGAGGAGACCCGCTTTGAGGGACTGGGTGTGGATCGCATCGCCCGGTATGCCGAGTTGTTGGGTTTCGGTGAGCCAACCGGCGTGGAACTGCCGGCCGAGATAGGCGGCCTGGTGCCCACGTCGGACTGGAAGCGGCTCACGTATAGCGAGTCCTGGTCCACCGGCGATACTTATAACCTGGCTATTGGACAGGGTTATCTCTCTGTAACACCGTTGCAAATGCTCAACGCTATCAACGTCGTTGCCAACAGTGGCACTCTTTACCGCCCGCGCATCGTACACCACGTCACAGATGCCCAGGGGGTCGTGACTCAGCCTTTCGATCCAGAGATTATCCGCACACTACCCATCAGCTCGGAGTACTGGTCGCTGATTCAGCAGGGTATGGCAGGGGCGGTGGACTATGGCACAGCGCCACGCGCACGGATCGAGGGGCTGCGCGTGGCCGGCAAGACCGGCACAGCCCAGTTCTGCGACAACATCGCACAGGAAATCGGCATCTGTGGCGAGGGGTTAGAGCAGCCAACGCACGCCTGGTTCGCTGCCTTTGCGCCAGTGGAAGAGCCGGAAGTGTCCATCATCGTCTTCATTTACAATGGAGGCGAGGGCTCGGTGACGGCGGTGCCGGTGGCTCACGACGTTTTGGAGTATTATTTCAACCGCTACTAATCGCACATGAACAACCTCGAATCCGTTCGCAAAGTTGTCCTTGGTGACCAGAATCGGGTCAAATTAGGGTTCTTACACCACGATCTCTGGTTGGGGTAACTACTCAGCTTGCGCCTTGTGAGGGTCTGCGACCTTCAATCTTTGCAGAGTTTGCCGAGAAAGGCCTCGTCCTCGTTCGCCGAAGGTCTCTGACGTTCGCCGAAGGTCTCTGACCGAGGCGTAAAGGGCTCGGTCGGGAGACCTTCGCCCATCAGCCTGAGTAGTTATTGGTTGGGATGGAATCTGCAGGGGCGTTAGACGGAAGCGTAACGCACGTTAACTTCTCTGTAACGATTGAGGTGCCAGGGAGGGAGTATATGGGCTCAGACACAATCACTATTAAAGGCATCCGTCAGGGACTGCTCGTCACACTGGGGGAGGGGGATTGGGGTGCTGAACTGCGCGCGTTGGGGGCGCGTCTCGGCGCAAGTCCCTCTTTCTTTCGCGGTGGCCGTGTTGCTTTTGACGTCGGGTCGCGGGGACTGAGTCGCTCCGAGATTGAGAAGTTGCGTGCGTTGTTGATCCGTCACCAGGTCGAGTTGTGGGCGGTGGTTAGCACGAACCCGGTCACAGAGGCAGCCGCGCAGGAATTGGGGTTGGCAGTTTCCATTGTGACCGGCCTCGGCCTGCCTCACCTGCGCGGGCCGGAAGCCGCGCCTGAGGGAGGAGAGGAGCCCTTTGTCGAGGGGTTGGTTGTGCGGCGCACACTCCGTTCTGGCCAGAGCCTGCGCCACCCGGGTCACATCGTGGTCATCGGCGATGTCAACCCGGGGGCGGAAATTGTGGCGGGTGGTGACATCGTAGTGTGGGGCCGGGTGCGCGGGTTGGTGCACGCCGGTGCACTGGGGGATGGGAGGGCTGTGATCTGTGCCCTCGACCTGGTCCCCACGCAACTCCGCATCGCCGATCACATCGCTCGCTCCCCAGAGGAGCGACGGCGTAAGCCTGTGCCGGAGATGGCTGCAGTACGCGAGGGACAGATTGTAGCTGTGCCTTGGCACGGTAGTGCACAGTAGATATTGGGGACGGGCGGGGTAGGGAGATTCGATGGTGGCCAGAGTACTTACGGTTACTTCGGGCAAAGGTGGAGTGGGCAAGACCACCCTCGCCGCTAATGTGAGCATCGCGCTGGCGATGCGGGGACAGCGAGTGGTGGTCATTGACGCCGACGTCGGCTTGCGCAACCTGGACGTGATGTTGGGCCTCGAAAACCGCATCGTCTACGACCTGGTGGATGTGATCGAGGGACGTTGTCGGCTGCGTCAGGCACTGGTGCGCGACAAGCGACTTTCGGAACTCTTCTTGCTGCCAGCCGCGCAAACTCGCGACAAGAGCGCGGTCCAACCCGACGACATGGTGCGCGTCTGCGGGAGCCTGCGGGAACAGCATGATTTCATCCTGATTGATTCTCCCGCCGGCATTGAGCAGGGTTTCCGCTACGCTCTCGCCCCAGCCGACGAAATTCTCGTCGTCACCAACCCGGAAGTGGCTGCCGTGCGTGACGCTGATCGGGTCATCGGCCTGATCGAGGCAGAGGAGCAAGGCCTTGCACGGCTGGTCATCAACCGGATCAAGCCGAACATGGTGCGGCGTGGTGAAATGCTGGATATCGCCGATGTCGTCGAATTGTTAGCTATTGATCTCATCGGCATTGTGCCGGAGGACACAGCCATCCTGACCGCTGCGAATCGGGGACAGCCTCTCGCTCTCTTCAGCGATAGCTCCCCGGCTGGCCGGGCATTTCACAACATCGCTCGCCGGATGCTAGGGGAGGACGTGCCATTCCTGACCCTGCGCGAGCCTGGTATGCTCAAACGAATTTTCCGTTTTGTGCGCTCTGGGGGGGAATTATGAGATTCTTTGAACGCCTGATGGGCCGCCGTGATAAGTCGTCGAGCGGGAGGGTCGCCAAGGAGCGGCTACGCCTGGTGCTGGCTCACGACCGTGCTGACATCTCGCCTGCGTTACTGGACACGCTCAAAGACGAAATCGTCGCTGTGATTTCGCGCCACGTCGCTATTGACGCCGATGGTGTTCAAGTGACTTTTTCCCAGAGTGCGCGCGAATCGAGCCTGGTCGCTGACATTCCCTTGTTGACCGGGAGCAGGAAGCGCAGGAAGTAGGATGACTGGGTTTCGTATCTGGCGCCATTTTGACTACGTGCTGCTCGTGGTTACCGTTCTGCTGACCGCCTACGGCGTGCTGATGATCTACAGCGCCAACCTGGGCAGCCTGGATCCCGATCTAGCCGACCTTTGGCGGCGACAG
>CAYPOY010000309.1:0-6339 GCA_964412395.1 uncultured Anaerolineales bacterium
GGATCGTATTCAGGATAGCAATAGAAGCTTACCATCTCTTGCGTTTTTCGTCCAACTATTGACTAGATGGAATCCGCCTTTCCTCCCCGTTTCAGCATCTTGGGCGGCCTCCGCCTAGGTCACTCCAGGGGTTGCATTTGCGCCAAGTTCCTGTATAATAACCCCATTCAGACCATTTCGTGGAATACGTGGCCTTGCTGAAAGATTATAGCACAAAGTCTCTCCCATGCCAAATCCTGTCGGAGGAAAAGCAATGGAACCTACTGGCAAAAAACTGCTTGATCGGGTGCGTGACGCCATCCGTCTCAAACACTACTCTATCCGCACCGAGGAAGCCTACGTCTCCTGGATCAAACGCTACATCCTGTTTCACGACGTGCGGCATCCAGACGAGATGGGCACCGCCGAAGTCGAAGCCTTTCTGACCCACCTGGCTGTGAAGGAGAACGTCGCGGCTTCTACACAAAACCAGGCCTTTAGCGCCTTGTTGTTCCTCTACCGTGAGGTGCTCCACAAAGACCTGGACGGCCCCATCAACGCCCTGCGCGCCAAAAAACCCAAACGATTACCGACCGTCCTCACCAAAGAGGAGGTGCGCCAGGTCCTCGGCCATCTGTCGGGCGACCACTTGCTGATGGCCAAACTGCTCTATGGCTCCGGCTTGCGGCTGATGGAGTGTCTGCGGCTGCGGGTCAAGGACATTGATTTCGCCCAACGCCAGATCCTCGTGCGCGACAGCAAGGGGGAAAAAGACCGGGTGACAATGCTGCCCGAAAGCCTCGTCGCTCCCCTCCAGGACCATCTGCGCATCGTCAAGCGGACGCACGAGGAGGACCTGGCCAGAGGCTTCGGGGCCGTCTACCTGCCCTACGCCCTGGAGCACAAGTACCCCAACGCCAACCGGGAGTGGATCTGGCAATACGTCTTCCCCTCGCGCCGGCTGTCGGTGGACCCCCGCAGCGGCGTCGTGCGCCGCCACCACCTGCACGAGAGCGGGCTGCAAAAAGCCGTGCGGGCAGCGGCCCGGGCGGCGGAAATTCCCAAAAAGGTGAGTTGCCAAACCTTCCGCCATTCCTTTGCCACCCACCTCCTGGAGGCTCACTACGACATCCGCACCGTTCAGGAACTCCTCGGCCACAAAGACGTCAAGACCACAATGATCTACACCCACGTGCTCAATCGAGGCGGCCTGGCTGTGCGCAGCCCCCTGGATGAACCGGCATAATGAAGGATCACGGCAGCGCCAGTTCGACCACGACCATGCGGTGGTCGGAGGCCAGCGAATCGAGCACCTGCGCGTCCCTCACCTCCAGCCCGCGCGCCCAGACGAAGTCAATGCGCTCCACAGGCTCAATGGCTGGGGAGGTGGGGGCCGGGTCGAAGCCGCCGGCGATGAAGGGGTCGTCGAAACCGGCGGCGTGGATGCGGGCGTAGGTGGGTGAATCGGGGGTGGAGTTGAAATCGCCGCCAAACACGGCCGGGGCGGCCACGCCGATATAAATCAGCGCGTCGTCCAACTGGCGCGCCCGCTCCTCTGGCTCCAGTCCCATCCAGATGCCGTAGGCGTCCAGCGGCCGGCCGCCGACCCGCACGCGGGCATGTACGATGGCGGTCTGCTCCAACTGGCTGGTCAGCAGTGCCGTGTCGGCCTCGGTGATGGGGAAGCGGGTGAGCAGCGCGATGCCGGAGAGTCCCTCCAGCGCTGGCCCGTAGACTGCCTGCATGCGCAGCCGTCGTGCCAGCCACAGCGCGTCGTCCACGCCATAGCTGGTGATGCGGCCTGTGTCCACTTCTTGCAACATCACGACGTCGGCGCCGCTCTCCTCAATGGTGCGGGCCTGTGCCTCCAGGCTGAGTTGCCACGGGGTGTTGTAGCCGTAGTGAATGTTGTAGGTGCCGGCGCGGATGGGGCCTGCCTCCTTCAGGTCGGGCGCGGGAGGCCAGGCGAAGACCGCAGTCAGGAGCACCACCAGGGCGGCGGGTAGCCAGTGCCAGGTTACTGGTTGCTGGATGCTGGTTGGGGGGGTGGAGGGGAGAAGGGCGGGGAGGCAGGCGACGGCGGCGGCGGCGAGGACGACGGGCAGCCCCATCCCACGGAAGGCCGGGATGGTGTAAGGGTAAGTGAAAGCGAAAGCGAAAGCAAAGTTGAGCAGAAGGAACAGGAGGAACCCCAGCGCCAGCGCCGGCCCTGTTCTGTCGCTGTGGCGGGGGCCGGTGGTGCGCAGGAGCACCGCCAGGACGAGGAACTGGGCCAGCAGCAAGCCCGCGACGGCAATGGGTCCGTCGGCCTGCTTCCCCGCCGCCAGCCCGGCCAGTGTCAGGAAGATCAACCCCAGGCCACCCAGCCGCTTGTCCTGAGCCCAGCCAAAGGGCTTGCCCAGGAGCCGATCTTTTGCCCGGCGGACGGCGGGCATCAGCGGCAGGAGCGTGGATGCCATCAGCAGTGGCGCGACGACGGTATAGTTCACGCCGCTCCAGCGGGCCAGCGCGTTGGGTAAGTCCAGCAGCGATGTCTCAAGGAACAGCAGCGCACCCACAGCCAGGCCACCCGCAAAGCCGATACCTTCCTCGGCCGGGGATTCGGCCCGAGGACGGGAGAAGGCCAGCCAGGCCACGATCCCCATCGCGATCGAAAGTGCTGCCTGTACCGGCAGCCACCACTCGCGCAGCGATATGTCGTAGGTGTTGCCGGCGGCGCGGAGAACCTGGTCGGCGGCGAAGGCCAGCAGCAGTCCGGTCGGGAGGATGCGAGGCTGTCCCCGCAGCAGCGTGACGGCGTACATCCCAGCCGCTCCGACGATGAGGATACTGCTCCAGAGCCGTACCGCCGGCAGGTTGATCGTCAGGGGAACGCGGGCCAGAGCGGTGACGAGGGCCGTGGCAAAGAGCAATGTGCGGCGGTTGCGGCGCGGGGTGAACAAGGGCGTCAGGAACGCCACGATGACGAAGAGCATGATGGTGCCCAGCGTGCTGAACGCCATTGTCTCGGAGAAGATGGTGTCGTAGATGAGGCCGAAGAGGACGGAGAAGAGAACGCGCATGGATTGAACGAGGAAGAGCAAGACGGCGGTTGCTTCGAGGGTGCGGAGTGATCTTGGACTGTTCATCGGGTACATCGGGTACTCCTCTCTCTCAGGGAGTCAGTCGTCAGTTGCCAGCGCATGCGCGATGCGCGCTGCCACGCGGGCGTTGTTGAGCAGCAGCGCCTCGTTGGCGCGGCGCGCGCGCCCGCCAGTCAGTTCTACCAGCCGGGCCAGCAGGAATGGCGTCAGCGCCTTACCGCTCACGCCAGCCACCTCCGCCTCCTCTACCGCCTGCGCAATGGCCGCCTCGGCCTCGCTGGCCGGGAGTTCGTCGCTCTCGGGGACGGGGACGCAGACCAGGAGCGCCGCCGTGAGCCCTAGTTCCGCCCGTGCCTGCGCTATCCGTGCCACCTCCCCCGGCGTCTCGACCCGCGCATCCACCCTCAGTCCCGAGCGGCGGCTGTAGAAGGCCGGGAACTCGTCTGTGCCGTAGCCGATCACCGGCACACCGTGGGTCTCCAGGTATTCCAGCGTGCGCGGCAGGTCGAGGATGGCCTTGGCCCCCGCGCAGGTGACGACGATAGGGATGGATGCCAGCGCGGGGAGATCGGCCGAGACGTCCTCGGGGTGGCCCCGGTGTACACCGCCGATGCCGCCGGTGGCGAAGACGCGGATGGAAGCGCGGTGGGCCAGGTGCATCGTTGCGGCGACGGTCGTGCCGCCGCTGGTGGCCTGGGCGAGCACGAGGGGCAGGTCGTGCAGGCTGACCTTGCGGGCCGCCCGGTCGGAGGCCAACCGCACCAGTTCCTCGTCAGAGAGCCCTACCCGTGCTTCCCCCTCCAGCACGGCGACGGTGGCTGGCAGCGCCCCTTCCTCGCGCACTGCTGCCTGCATCTGCCGGGCGATGTCCAGATTGGCCGGGGGTGCGAAGCCGTGGGTGATGAGCGCCGATTCCAGCGCCACCACCGGCCGGCCATCAGCCAATGCCCGCGCCACCTCCGGTTTTATACGCAGTGCGCTCACTTTTGCACCGGGGTCTTGTCCAACTCAAAGACACAGGCCGGGGCGCCCATGGCACGGCATTGCGTCTCGACGACACGGAACTCCTTCCCATCGGTGAGCCAGGCCGCTCCCTCCTGGATGGTGCCGGTGAAGATGTGACACATCGGCTCGTCGGAGAGGAGGCCGTTGCAGACCGGGCAGGTGTAAGAAATGTAGAGGAACTTGTCCGGCAACTCTTCCACCCGCAGGTCGAGCGTCTGGCCCTTCCTGGCGGCCAGCTTGCGGAAGCCCTGGGCCATGTTGTTGAGCGCGACCTTGAGCCGCATGTTGACCGGCATCAGTTTGAGCGCGGCGGTAGCGAAGCCGAAGAGCGCCGATTCCCGCTCGATGGAGTAGCGGGCCGAAAGTTGGCCGATGCGGCGGGTCAATGCCCGGGCCGGTGCGCCGAGCGTGTTCATGAGGGCCTTGTTGAGCGCGCTATAGTCGGAGTACTTGAGGCCCTCGAATTCCATGTTGGCCGGCGGCAAGTTACCGATGAGTCGCTCCAGCCCAGCCTCTCGCAGAATGTCAGCCGTCTTGGCTCCCCCAACTGTTTCCTCAATCGCCATAATTGCCCAGCACATGTAGGCGTTGGGGAAGTCGAGGTCGCAAACAGGATCGTGTTCCATCTTATTTGTCACGTGCATTGCTCTCCTCCCTATAGTAATTTAACTTGTCTTCAGTAACTCCACCGCCAGCTGCGCGTACACCTCCGCAGCGGCGTAGACGTCGGCCAGCCGCACGTGCTCGTCGGCGGTGTGGGCGTGGCAGGGGTCGCCCGGGCCGAAGCCCACAGTTGGGATGCCGGCTGCACCTGCCGTGTAAACCCCCTCGGTCGAGAAGTCCCAGCGGCTCACCCGGGGACGGTGCTGTGACTGCGCCCGCACGGCCCGCGCGGTGGCTAGTACCAGTGGATGATCCTCCGCCATCACCCACGCGGGGTAGAACTCGCGGGCGTGGCAGGCATAGCCGGTATAACTGGTGGAGTGGTACTCTGTCACCTCCACCTCCGCACGCACTCCCTCGCGGGCAATGACGCGCTGCACCTCGGCCAGGGCCTTGGTCTCGTTCTCCCCCAGCGTCAGCCGGCGGTCAATGATCAGCTCACAGCGGTCGGGCACGGCGTTGCGGCTGCTGGCGCGGGACGAGACGTCGGTCACCGCCAAAGTACCGGGGCCGAGGAAATCGTCGTTTGCCAACTGTTCGGACAACAGTTCCAGGCCGAACACCAGCCGGGCGGCGGTGTAGATGGCGTTTTCGCCCAGGTTAGGGCTGGCGGCGTGGGCCGAGCGGCCGTGGGTGACGAGGCGCATCTCCAGCCGTCCTCGGTGCCCGCGACTGATGTCCAGGCCGGTCGGTTCGCCCAGGACGACCCAGTCCGGGCGTATTCCTTCTTCCTCGATCAACACTCGTGACCCCAATCCCTCGCACGGTTCCTCCTGCACTACGCAGGCCACGACGACGTCACTCTTCAGTGCCACTCCTGCGTCGCGCAGGAGTTTTGCTCCGTAGATCATCGCCGCCAGCCCGCCTTTCATGTCGCACGCGCCTATGCCATAGAGCACGCCGTCCTCGCTTTCGGCTCCGAAGGGCGCGTGGCTCCAGGCTTCGAGGTCGCTGACCCGTACCGTGTCCATGTGGCCGTTGAGCATCAGCAGCGGGCCGCGGCCCGGCCCGATCCAGCCGACGACGTTCCCAATGCGGTCAACGCGCACGTCGCGGAAGCCCACGTGTTTCATCTCGGCGACGATGCGCTCCGCCACCGCGCTCTCCTGGGTCGAAGGGCTGGGCGTCTGCACCAGGTCGCGTAAGAAGGTCGCCAGATTGGTTTGATCTTGAAGGCTTAGTTTGAATGTACTCATTGTCGCTTTCTTGTCTGGAGGCTCATTCTTGTGAGGGGGATTGTAGGCTGAAATGGCTTATTCGTCAAGGCGCTCGCTTTTTTAACAATTCCCTGCCCAGTGCAAGTGTGCTATAATCAGCGCGGTCGTTGTTTGACAGCCCACGCCTCTGTGATAGAATGTCGTCGCCTGCTGGGGGGACATTGCTTCCGGGAAGGCTGCCTTGTGCGGGAGGGCGGTGGGCCGTACCTGCGCTTATAGACAGTAAAGGGCTCGGTCGGGAGACCTTCGCCCATCAGCCTGAGTAGTTACTGGACTGCGCTAAGGGGCTCGGTCGGGAGACCTTCGCCCATCAGCCTGAGTAGTTACTGGACTGCGTTAAAGGGCTCGGTCGGGAGACCTTCGCCCATCAGCCTGAGTAGTTACTGGACTGC
>CAYPOY010000310.1:0-6330 GCA_964412395.1 uncultured Anaerolineales bacterium
GGTCAGATAACCACATTCGATGGAAAAGCAAATCCACGTTTGCGTCTCTGCTGCTTCGGACTCAGCATCGCTCAGCTTGCTCACAAAAGCCGCTTCGTAGCGTCGTTTCCGCCAGGCTTCTGCAATGTTAGCCATACCGACCGCGACGACCGCCGCATCTGATCCGTCAAAGAGTACACTTCCTCACGAGGGAACCCCTTCGACACCTCAAAGATTCTCATCGCTGCTTTGAAGGCCAGCTTATACACGTAAGTTCCTCGTGACTCCGTATCACCCCCGCACCTCTGCACCTCCGCTCCTCTGCACCTCTGCACCTCCGCTCCTCCGCTCCTCTGCTCCTTGTGGCTGCCGGAGCCTACACCCAGATACACGTCGGGGCGGGGGATACCCAGGTCATCAAAAAACACCTGCGACATCTCGTCATTGTAATGCTGCCCGGTGTGCACCAATACCTGCTGGAAGCGATCCGGGTAGCGCGCCATCTCCTCCATAATCGGGGCGATCTTTATAAAGTTGGGCCGCGCCCCGACGACGTGAAGGACTTTCACCTGGCTCTCCCCCGGTGCGCTGCTGGGGCAAGTCATTCCCCTCCCAATGCCCGCAAGAAACGCTCCACCAACTCCGTATCCACACCCGCGATCTCGCCCAGGACTCGCAATGGATGGGGCAATGGCTCCTGCCACAGCCACTCTACCCGCAGCCAGAAACCGGGCAACGCCAACGCGTGATATTCGCCCTCTTTGCCACTGAAAGCCAGGCCATACCGTTCCTCTTCCAAATGATAGAACTCGACCCACTCCATCTGGGGATCAATCAGCCAGTACTCTGGCACTCCGCCACGCGCATACTCGTAGAACTTTTCTCCCCGGTCTCGGCCCACGCTATCCGGTGACACAATCTCCACCACCAAATCCGCCGGGCCATCCAGGCAGGTCTCTTTCAGCCGGTCCAGATGCTCACTCGCCACAAACAGCAAGTCCGGCTCCCGGCCACGCTCCAGCTTCATCTGAAAGGGAGCTTGAATGACCTCGCCCAGGCGACGGGGCCGGACGTAGGCACGGAGCACCTCGTACAAGAAACCTCCAATGTCCTGGTGTCGCTTCGATGCCGGACTGTACATCACCACCTCTCCGTCCACCCATTCGGCCAGGGTGTCTTCGTCGGCCCAGGCCAGGAACTCCTCATACGTCATTTGCGGGAGCATATTCTGAGCCCCTCGACTCCGCTCGGGATGCACCTGCTGAAGGGACTGGCCTGGTATCTCTCCGATCGCTCGTCGCAGGCGCAGGCGCAGGTCCGGTCGTTCCGCGATCCAGACCGGTAGTCCTTCCAGCACCATCTGTTTCACTTCTTCTGCCCGCAGCGCCGTCATCGCCCACCTCCTGTCGCGCCAGCCATCAGTTTGCTCAGTAGACCAGGACTCGCGCGCACGATTCTACCATACTCTCGATGTGTGGGCAAGATTCGCCACTCACCCCGTGCTCTCCGCCAATATCGCCCACACTCGCATCCGGAGGATCACCCCACGCATCACAGGATTCCGCTGGTCCCAAAACCAGCAGGGCCAAATTGATTGCCTCAGGGCGCGTGACGGAGACGGTGAGGGCTTTCAATGCCACGAGTTGTTCCTTTCTCCTTTCTCTTTCTTGCCACGAATTGCACGAATTTCACTAATTATTATCCTGCCAGTTACTTTTTCGAATAGAACTCCTCGTCCAAAACACCATCTTTCGGGGTCAGCATCAACCGGCGGCGAATGGCTTTGACCAATCCCACCCCAAGCACGTAATTTGGTCCGTGACAGGTTACAGGGATGGATCGCGTGGCGCCATCCGGCAACTCCCTGATCCATAGCCGCTCGCTGCTCTTGCCACGCCTGCGATCCTCATAAACGCCATACTTCTTAACCAATTTGAGGAGCAGCCGATAGCGAATCGGTCTATCCACGGTCTTCACCCGCTCACCAGAGCGCACTCCGCGCTGGAGATGAAAGCAGGCAGTTTCCACCCGTCTGTACTCGGAACATAGCGCTCGGCTGTAGCCAGCACCTTCCAGTATTCGGCCGGTGCCGGGTTAAACAGGTGTCCCAGGTCACCCATTTCCTGGGCATAAGCGGCTTGTACTTCGATGGCATCCAGCAGGTTTTTGAAGGCTTCCAACGGACTTTCACCCTGGGCCACCAGATCGAACTCCAAGCAATGCGCAATGTATCGTTTTTCTTCTTCTCTGGACAAAACAATATGCACACTCAAACTTTCCATCGTGTCCCTCCCATTGCAGGTCATTTGCCTGACTTCAACAAGCCGTCGGGGGCGTGGTGCATTTTATACCAGCAAGTAACCTGCTGCAAATTGCGGCCTGATCGTTCCGACCGCCGCTGCATCCCGGTCACCCGGAACTCCGGCATGCTGGCCAGCAGCGCCGCGCAGGGAATACCGACGTAACCCATACCGATGACGACGATGTTCAAAGTGTTCTCCTCAATGTGTGGAATGTTACCCGTTCAACCTGCCAACGCCACCTACCGTCGCTGTGCGCGCAGCCCCATCAACTCCCGCAGTTGGCGCTTCTCCTCCAGCGACAGCCTGGCTGCCGTCTCCACCTTGCGCATCCAGGTCCGCAGTGCGTCCAGCGGTTCGTCCTATCAATCCCCGCCGTCGGCCCGAAGATCGTGTTTGCTGAGCGATTTCTCCAATCTCCCCCAGCGAGCGTCTATCGGATACGTATCCCTGTCTCGGTTGCTGCAACGAAGTGGTTCACCAACCGCTCGCCAACCTGTGTCAACACAGCCTTCATCACTCGCACTCGATTCTCTGCACGCTCATCACGTAACCGCAACAACACTACACCCCGATGCGACCGTCCGCCGCGGAAGATCATCTCGCCAAAATCCTTGTCATTGGTCACCACAATCCGCTCTTCGGTCACCGCGTAGTCCAGAATGTCCTCGTCATCTGCCTCGGGCATCACATCGGCCACTGCGACTGCATCGTGACCGGCCCTGCGCAAGTAAGCCACTACCGACATGCCGGTACATTCATCTACCAGGAACCTCATGCGGGCACTGCCCCGCTCACCGCCAGGAGGGGAAACACATCTTCGTGCTCCACCACGTGCGCGGCATAAGCCACGGCCGCCCGGATGTCCGCCTCTTCCAGGCGGGGATACTCTCGCAGAATCTCTTCAACCGGAATGCCCTGTCCTAACATCTTCAGGATTAAGGCTACCGGAACTCGCGTTCCTCGAATGACCGGCTTGCCGACCATCACTTTGGGGTCTACCGTGATCCGTCTCAGGTCTGCTCGATCCATCGTTCGCCTCCCCTTAGCCATTACACGTTGAACGTCACACGCTCAACCTGTCAACGCTACCTACCCCCGCCGTGCGCACAACCCCATCAGCTCCAGCAGTTGGCGCTTCTCTTTCAGCGCCAACTTGGCCTGGTATTCCTGAACACACCGTCGCCACCTTGCGCATCCAGGTTCGTCCACAGCATCAGGCAGGGCTTGCCCTGAGCCTGTCCTGAGCTTGTCGAAGGGCCTGCCGAAAGGCACACCCAGGATGGTCGTCTCCTCCTGGATCCCGCCGGAATCGGTCAGCATCAGGCGGGCGTTCGCCATCAGGTTCAGGAACTCCAGGTAGCCCAGCGGCTCCGTCACGCGCAGGTCTGGCATCGCTGCCAAGGTCAGGAACAGTAACAGCAAAACGTAGCGCGGAGTGAGGGCAGTGCTTCCGCTGCAATCTGCGCATTAATTCCCCTTCGATGGAATCATCCCTGTCAACAAATCCAATAACTGAATGATACTGAGCCTTTCGCCGGGCTCGACGTTCTTCTCCTCCCCAACGTGCACGTGATGAGGAAAATTCGCCAAGTCGGGGTAATGCTCGACGTTATCCCACCACTTACGCAATTCTCGGCGTTCTCTGTCCATCCATTGATACCGATAACGGTACGTAACGCACTCGTCATCCTCCAGCACGAAATACTCTGCTGCTTCCAGAAAGTCCCCGTTGCTCAACGCCGTCCGTATACGAATATATCCTCTATCCGACCATACCTTTTCCTCAACAACGGTGAAGGATACAACGACAGAACTGGTCACCAATCTGGCTTTGAGTTGAAGCACATATTCGCCGGGTGTGGTCATTGCGAGATGTCTCCCATCACCTTCAATCGCTCAAGAATAGCCTGATACATCTCGTAGAACACGCTCCACTCGACGAAATCTATCTCATCCCCCAACTCCCCAGCCCGGAAGCGACGGTAGAATTCTTTAGATGACAATTGGTGTCGCTTCTCATAATTGGCCAGACGAGCTTCTAAATCCCGCCGTTCCGTCCTTGCGTGCTCAATCTCTGTGGTCAGCAACTTGTCGATGACTCGGTCAACCACCTCGCTATGGAAACCCTGACGATAAAGTCGTTCCAGACCTTGAAGTCTACTAAGCGTGCGAACCGCGGCGCTCATATCACCTCACCTCCTATCAATCCAGGGCCTTTGCAATGCGTCCCGCCGCCTGTCCATCCCATAATTCCGGAACTCGCCCGGTCTTGCCCTTGCCGTCCAGTATCGCCAATGCCTCGGTCACAATTCGCTTTGGATCGCAGCCCACAACCGTGTTCGTCCCTTGGGTCACCGTCACCGGGCGCTCGGTGTTCTCCCGCAGCGTCAGGCAAATGTGCGGAGGGGCAGAGGGGCGGAGGAGAGTCCATTCGCTCACCTCTGCTCCCTTGCTCCCCTGCTCCCCAGCTCCTCTGCTCCTCTGCTCCTTGGTCGGTCGGCACCAGCCACGCATTGGCCATCAGGTTCCAACCACAGATTACACCGATTTTCACTGATTTCTTGTTCCTGTCCATGTCAGTCTGTGCAAGTCTGTGGTTTCCACCTACACCACCCAGCGGACGAACTTCAGCGAGAAAGTGACCACAGATTTCACAGATGTTACACAGATTTAGACGATGCGGCGCTTGTATTCGAGGGACGCAGCACCAAAGTTGAGCAGCAACCCCACCCTGGGGATTGGAGATTGCGGATTGCGGATTTGGGATTTGGGCGAAGTCCTGGCGGGACTCGGCACGGTTGGCTTTGCGGCAGTTGGCGCCAATCGAAGTCACCGACTGCAACGACTGATAGCCCAGCACGTCCACCACCTTGCTGTTCGATTCGCCATTCGCTGTTCGCAGCATTTGCGCACCCAGGCCCATCCGCAGCGCGTCCACCGGCTCGTCCCCCTCCATCGTGCGCTGCTGCGCTTGCCGGTACACATCGAACGCAGAGCGTGGAACGCTAAACGTCGCACTCGAAATGAAAGCAACCTTCCCCGACGCAGGCTGTGCTTAGGCAAAGAGCGCCTCCCAGTCTTCTTCATCTTCACCCTCACCCAGAACTGCGTGCATCACATCTACAGTGTAAGGCGCCAACTCCTCGTGGACTTGCATCAGGAGCTGTGCTTGCTCTTCTGCGCCAACGTCTGACCAACTGACCATCTCAGGTTGTGCCTGCTCCTGACGCAGGTAGCGAGTATACCATGTTACTGCCTTCAGAATGTAATCGCCCAAATCCATTCTGCTCTGGATCAACATCGGCTGGATGTCAGCGACAAGTTGGTCGCAGAATACCACTTCAACCACTTTGGACATGAGACACCTCCACGGTCAGATAGCCCCATTCGACGGCAAAGCAAATCCACGTTTGCGTCTCTGCTAGTTCGGACTCGGCATCGTTCAGCTTGCTCACAAAAGCCGCTTCGTAGCGTCGTTTCCGCCAGGCTTCTGCAATGTTAGCCATACCGACCGCGACGACCGCCGCATCTGATCCGTCAAAGAGTACACTTCCTCACGAGGGAACCCCTTCGACACCTCAAAGATTCTCATCGCTGCTTTGAAGGCCAGCTTATACACGTCAAGTTCCTCGTGACTCCGTATCACCCCCGCACCTCTGCACCTCCGCTCCTCTGCTCCTCGGCTCCTCTGCTCCTTGTGGCTGCCGGAGCCCGCGTCCAGGTACACGTCGGGGCGGGGGATGTCCAGGTCGTCGAAGAAGACCTGTGACATCTCGTCGTCGTAATGCTGCCCGGTGTGCACCAATACCTGCTGGAAGCGATCCGGGTAGCGCGCCATCTCCTCCATAATCGGGGCGATCTTTATAAAGTTGGGCCGCGCCCCGACGACGTGAAGGACTTTCACCTGGCTCTCCCCCGGTGCGCTGCTGGGGCAAGTCATTCCCCTCCCAATGCCCGCAAGAAACGCTCCACCAACTCCGTATCCACACCCGCGATCTCGCCCAGGACTCGCAATGGATGGGGCAATGGCTCCTGCCACAGCCACTCT
>CAYPOY010000311.1:0-6325 GCA_964412395.1 uncultured Anaerolineales bacterium
GCGATTGCGAAATCGCGGCTACAACTTGCCTTTCTTCCCATAACGGGAATTGCTGTAACGACTTTAGTCGTTGGCGCTGCGGAAGTTTGACTTCCGCGCAAAGTTGGACTATACTGGATTTACACCTGACAAAGAGAGCGCCTTGCGGGTATGAAGAATCCGAGGCAGTGGGTGCGCCCTGGCAAGAGATGTTCTCGCACAAGACCTGCCCACCGTCAAGGCTTTGCCGTGAGCGCCTGTCCCGAGCAAAGCCGAAGGGTTCATCCGAACGGTGTGGCAGGCGTTTTGTGCGTATATAGCACGCAATCAGTGTGGTAGGAACTTGCTATGCTGGTCGCCCCTGAAACAATCCACGATCACCTGGCCGAACTTCCCCGACGGTGCTCCCTCGATGCCGCCCTGGAGCTCTTCGACGCGCTGGGCTACCAGTACGCCGATGAACTTCCTCTCCCAATCCGCAACTGGCCTGCCGACGTCCGGCGTCTCATAAGCCGCAAGGCCGAGCCCCCCATCTACCTGGCCCAGCACCGCGACTTCCAGGTCATTTACACCCACCTCACCAGCGACCACCTGGCCCGCACGGTCGAGCGGCCCATCGTCGAGCACACGCTGCGCAAACTCCATCCCTACGTCCTCTTCGTCTTTGCCAACCGCGACCTGACGCTGTGGGATTTCGTCAACGTCAAGTACAGCGCCGAGGACGGCGCCCGCCGCGCACGCCTCCGCCGCATCCACGTCGGGCCGGCCGAGCGGCTGCACACCGCCGCCCAACGTATGGCCCTTCTGGCCATCCCTGCCCCCGACACCAGTGCGCTCGAACTCCAGAGCCTCCACGACCGGGCTTTCGACGTCGAGGAGGTCACCAAACAGTTCTACCGCGACTACGTGCAGGTCTTCAGCCAGTTGTGCGACGACATCGCCCGGCGCAATCCCCGCCGCAAAGCCGAGACCGAGGCCCAGGTGCTCCTCGACCGCCTCCTGTTCCTCTACTTCATCCAGAAGAAAGGCTGGCTCGACGACCAGCGCGATTATCTCCACCGCTACTTTCAGGCCCACTACCGGGTTGACCCGGATGGCACCGATTTCTACAGCGACTTCCTCTTTCCCCTGTTCGTGGCCCTATCTAACGAGGGCGTTGCCTTCCCCAGTCTGGGCGATGTGCCCTTCCTCAACGGCGGCCTCTTCGAGGTGGACGCCAGCGCGCCCCTGGCTGATCAACTGATCGTGGGCAACCGTGTCTTCTGCCAGGTGTTCGACGGTCTCCTGGAGCGCTACAACTTCACCGTGCGCGAGGACACCCCCCTGGACGTGGAGGTGGCCATTGACCCGGAGATGCTGGGCCAGATCTTCGAGAACCTGGTGCTGGGCCTGGAGCGGGGCCAGAAGACAGCGGAAGACCGCCGCAAGGCCACCGGCTCCTACTACACCCCCCGCGTGATCGTCCACTTCATGTGCCGCCAGGCGCTCAAGGAGTACCTGGCCGCCGAAAGCAGCCTTGACCCGGCCCGCATCGAGGCCCTGATGGGCGTCGGCCCGGCCGAGCAGTTGACGCCCGAAGAGGTGGCCGAATTGCGCGACACCATCGCCGAGCCGGAGGCCCGCCTGCTGCGCGCTCTCGTGGCGGGTGCGCGCGTGCTCGATCCCGCCGTCGGGTCGGGCGCTTTCCTGGTGGGGATGCTCTACCAGATGGTGGCGCTGACCAAACTGCTGGACGTGCGGTTGCGCGGCCAGAAGCGGGTTCAGCGCCGCAACTACGACTACGACCTCAAGCGGGGCTTCATTGAGCGCAACCTGTACGGCGTGGATGTGCAGCCCGAGGCGGTGCGCATCTGCGAACTACGGCTGTGGCTCAGCCTGATGGTGGACTATGAGCGGCGGGCCGGCGAAGCGGTGCCCCCGCTGCCCAACCTCAGTTACCGCATCCGCGTCGGCGACAGCCTCGTCGAGCGGCTCTTTGGCGAGCCGGTGCAACTGGACGAACTGGCCGACGACGCGGTGGCCCGCGGACTGATTGACCGCATCCAGACCGAAAAGCGCGGCTACTTCAAGGAACCGAACCTGTGGGAGAAGCAGCGGCGCGAGTTGCGCATCCTGGGGCTGCTGTGCCAGTTGGCGGCCAAGCTGGTGGGGGCCAAGCGGGGCGCTGTGCTGACCAAAATGTCGGCTGAGGTGCCAGGGCTGTTCGACGCCTTCGGCGAGGGACTGCTGACCAGGCGGCAGTTGAAGGCCAAGCAGGAGGCCGAGGCGGAGTTGGCCCGCTACGATGGCCTGATGGAGCAGGTGAAGGCGGTGTACGACCAGGTGCAAGCCATGCAGACCGGTGAACTGCCCGCCGGGGCTCGCGACATGGACGGTCTCCGCATCCAACTGGGCCTGTCCTTCTTATGGCGATTGGACTTTGCCGAGGTCTTTGCCGACAAGGGCGGGTTTGATGTGGTGATCGCTAACCCGCCGTACGTTACATTCTCACGAGTTACTGGCTCTGGAAAAAGAGACCGAACCAAAGACAAAGAGATGAAAAAGCTTCTGGCGCGTCTTTATCCTGGCTCAGCTGAATATAAGATCTCGACATACGCGGTATTCATGGGCAAAGGAATAGAACTGCTCCAGTCAGGCGGAGTAATGTGTTACGTCGTACCAGATAGCTTCCTGATAGGGCGGTATTTTTCAAAACTCCGCAACTTGGTCCTTGGGACATGTCGGATTGAGAGATTAGTTCTTTTCACAGAGGACTTTTGGAAGCACGGAGTAGTAGGCTTGCCCGTCATTGCCATTTTCAGACGTGAAATAGACTCTGCGAAAAGAAATTTGAATGAACTGATCGCCACACTAGCGACTACGTTGCAGGCCTTTGAAAAGCAGGTTCTTCAGGAGCATAAGTACCAGCAAAGCTATTTCAGCACAATCAGGTTCGATCGTTTCCGTCTGTTCTTTCGAAGTGAGGACATGCTCTTTGTTAAGCAGATGGAAAGGAATGCAATACCAGCAAGCGAAGTCGTAAGTATGCATGTGGGCATCAGACCCAAGGTGGGGTATGCAAAAATCCAAGCTGACGAGAAACAGGGAGCTTCTTGGCACCCAGGCTTGGTCAAGGGCAGTGAAGTAACCAGGTTTCTCGTCAATTGGGGAGGCAAGTACATCAATGTATCTCCAAAACTGCTGTGGGGTGGAGGATTTGATGAGATAATCGTAAAACAGCCTAAGCTGTTGATGAGGAAGACGGGGAATGAGATGATAGTCGGGCTTGACCGTAATGGATTATACCATCTGGATATACTTCATGCAATTGTATTGCGTAATGGGAAAACGTAGCAGTTCTGGGGCTCTCTAAGGCCCTTTAGAGCCGTTCTGCGGCGTTTGGCAAATTCATCAACCCCACCCTCAGCGGCGAGCAGGCCGCTAGACGCGCCCTGCGGCCTTCTAAGCGTTTTTGGGTTTCGTTCTGCTACGATTTCCCGTAATCCTGACTACGATCTTTGCTACATCATGGGATTGCTTAACTCAAGCGTCATGAACCGATACTACAGGTTGGTGACTTTGTCATATCGTAGAGTGATGGCCCAGACAAACATCGAAACCATCTTACAACTTCCCTTCCATGCTATCAACTTCGACGACCCAACCGACATCGCCCGCCACGACGAGATGGTGGCGTTGGTGGAGCAGATGTTGGCGCTGCACAAGGAGCTTCAGTCAGCCGGCGAAGCCGATAGAGCCGATTTGGAGAAGCAGACTGCGGAGACGGACGCGAAGATTGACGCGCTGGTGTACGAGTTGTATGGGTTGACAGAGGATGAGATCAGAGTGGTCGAAGGAAGTACGTAGGATCATATCAATAGCTTCACATCTCTGCCGGGGCTCAAAGTGAGGCACAAATGAATGAAAGTGACCTGCAGAAAATCCCTGAACTGCCGATGCAGGTTGGCGACTCCGATCAATTTGTCAGCGGCATCATAGCTCTGAATCAGCCAATGGAGCTGGTGCAAATCACTATCAAGGATGCTCGCAGAGATCAGGAGTGGCACGTCGGTCCTGTGCCAGTCCCCGCGCCTGTTGATGCCTTTGTGAAAACCTTGAACCGCTGGCGTGCGTCACTGGTATATCCGTCTAGGCCAAGAGTGCACACACGGACACTTGAAGCGAATGAACTGGAGCCCTATTGCCTGCGCTATCGCCAAGCCTACGAACTGATGGGTGATGGGCCAGCTCTTAAGGCCTTCCGAACGCAATTGTGGGGGGAGTGGCGACAGGCACAAACAAGAGCAGGGAAGTTTCCATTCGAACGCGGTCAAAAGAAATCTCGTAAAGCTATCCGCAAGAACTTTGCCGATGCGCTGGATGCGTACCTTGCCGAATGGAAGGCGAACAAAGACACAGGCCCTTACAGTAGTGAGTAAATGGGGGGCGGAAAATTTTCTCCGCCCCTTACATTGCCTCTCCATTTTTGGTATAATGTGGTTGTATGGTTTGGGAGCGGTGTTAGAAGACATTACCATTGTGCAAGGCAACAGGGAGCATTATTGGGGAGGATTAGTGATGACTTCAAAGCCGATGAGTTTCACCAGAATCGAAGTTTCCCGTGATTTGGTTCGCGAGGAAGTTCTGACTTACCTGCGCGAGAATCGAGAAAACTTCCTGCTTTCTCAACCTGAGAGATGGTCTCGTAGTCCGGGTATGGCACAAGCATGGTCCGATCACACATCCAAAGTTGGCAGGTCGTTGAACGAGTTTGTCAATGAGGTCTATGAGCGTTTGTTCTCATCAGGCAAAGCAAGATGTACCCTTGTACCTGTGAATGACAGTATTGTGATGAATGCGCACAACGCCTACTATCCTACACGCGTCAAGTTTCTTATTCTTGAAGAGATATTCGAGCTGATCCGTGCCGGGGTACTTATTGATGTGAAGTTCAAGCTTGAAAGGCAGTTGTCCTATGACTTTGAGTTTGACTTCGGGAAAGGTTGGGTGGTACTCACTGACTATGGCGCCAGATTTGTGGCTGAAACGCTCGTCAGCCCGTATTTTGTCGAGCAATACTTTGATGTGTTGCGACAGACTGCCGAACCTGATGACTTACTACAAGGCTACTTATCTGAAGGGCTAGCTTGTCTCCGAAATCATCTAGGCCGGGCCGCAGCGATTCTACTTCGGCTTGCGGCAGAGCACACCCTGAATCTGCTAATAGACTCCACGAAAGCCTCGATACAGGATGCCAAGAAGCGCAATAGTCTTGAGCAGAAGGTTAAGACAGCGGGTATGAGAATCGAGAAGCGTGCTGAAGTAATCTTTCGGAAGTTGGAATCAGAACCGGGGCTCGTGCCGCACAAAGACGCAGTAACCAACCGACTACGACCTGCGTTCCATTCCATTCGAGATTTGGGTGGACGGGCAGCTCATTTGTCTTCCCCTGTTCGATTGGAACAGGTCAAAGATCACTACACGCTCTACGCCAGCTCAGTATATGCAATCACAATGAAGATCATCCAATACCAAGAAGCTATGCGCCAACCTCATGCTGTACCTTGATCTTGCGCACAAAGGAGCCCTATCAGCGGCAGATTGACGCGCTGGTGTATGGGTTGACGGAGGAGGAGATGGCGATTGTGGAGGGATGTTTGGATCACGAATGACACGAAAAGAAGCGAAAGGCGCGAAAGGGTTTCGTGCTTTTCGTAGGCTTTCGCTTGATTCGTGATCCAAAGCACCCACGCGGAGATTGACGCGCTGGTGTACGAGTTGTACGGGTTGACGGAGAATGAGACTGCGATTGTGGAGCCAGCGTAGGCTGCTCTCCATTTCAACAGGCAGCAGGAGCAGCTTCGCCAGACGGCTAATGTTGTGAATCTTAACCGTTATCCGCCATTGGGCCAGATACAACTCCGTATCAATAGGTGAAGAATGCTCGAGATTTGGCTGGATCTGGACACGAATAACACAAATGACGAGGAACTGAAAGCCGCCTCTGGGAGCTACGAGATTGTCTCTGTTAGGGAACAGAAATCTTGTGATGCTTCCAAAATTCGATGCGTGATCCGCGAGTGGCTTCGTCATTGCTATGCCTCTTCAAAGTATGTGCAGAGCCGTATGGCGGCAGGAGCTTATCACTCGTCAGAGGATCTGTACCAGAAAGAGCAGTTTCCAAGCCAAACAAACGTGATGGTGAGGCATGGGGATTTTGGTGAGGCGGTGGGCCATTTTCTTCTGGAAGCTCATCCATCTTTTGGCTTTTGGCTCCCCATCTATCGTCTTCGTCACAAAGACGACAAAGAGAATGTAGTGCCCCCCTAAAACTGGACACTTTTTGGGCGACTCTTAGTGAACGGCG
>CAYPOY010000312.1:0-6310 GCA_964412395.1 uncultured Anaerolineales bacterium
GGGGGCGTACTGCTGACCGACCGATCTGCTTTGCGGGAAAGGGGCTGTTAGAGGAAGGGCTACACTGGGTCAGCGGTGGTCGCAAGTTCCGGGTGGAGGAAATCGAGTGTGTAGCAATGGGGGGGGAGGCTTGCAAGTATGCCATCTATAAGGACCCGATAGGGTAGAGGTGTTGAACAAGCCCATCCCTCGTACATGTGAGAGTGGAGAGTAAAGACGTGGCAGTAGTTCCTCATATTCTCATCGTGGAGGACCAAGCGAACACGGCCGAAATGCTGACCTCATATTTCAAGACACAGGGCTACGAGGTCACTTCAGTAGGTTGGGGAAACGATGCTTTGGCCTTCGTCGAGAAAACTATTCCTGATCTTGTGGTGTTGGACATACGTCTGCCGGATATTGATGGCTACGAAGTATGTCGTCGTCTGCGTGCTCATCGGCGCGTCGAGTGTGTCCCGATTATCTTTCTGACCGAGAGACGTGAGCGCGAGGACAAACTTACGGGGCTGGAATTAGGCGCCGTGGACTATATCACCAAGCCGTTCGATATCCAGGAACTGCGTCTGAGAGTGCGCAACGTGCTGCGCCGTTCCAGCCTGGAGCAACTGTCTCACCCGATCACCGGTTTGCCAGCCGCGTCACTGGCCGATGAGCGTCTGCGTGAACTGTTGACTAGCTCCGACTGGGCAGTGCTCTCGGTCAGTTTGCAGGGCTTGAAGAAGTTTGCTGAAGTCTACGGCTTCGTGGCGCGGGACGATGTGGTGCGTGCTGTGGCGCTCATGCTGAATCACGTCGTGAGCGAGAGCCATGATCCCAATGCATTTGTGGGCCACCTGGACGACACCAACTTCTTCGTCGTCGTCGTGCCGGATCAGGTGGAGCAGGTGCAGCAAGCCCTCACGGTGCGGCTGAACGAAGCGATGGCCTTTTTCTACCCCCGTGCAGATTGGGAGGCTAGTCAAGCAGATCCCGGTGCGGAGTTGCCACGCATGGAAGTCACTATGGGGGTGCTTCGATCGTCGGCGCGCTCTTTCTCCAGCCTGGAGGATTTGAAAAAGGCTATCATCGACGCTCAACGCGCAGATTAGGCGCACAGGACAGCCCAGTTTGCAGTGCAGCAGAATATGGCGGAACCCCGGCAATCTGGCCCAGTCTCCGGTTGATAGGGCTACGATCCAGGCCCTGTAACTGGCCTGGTTTTTTTTTGCAAGTAGGAGCATCAGTGAAACTGACTGTCGTCATACCTACTTACAATGAAGCTGAAAACGTCAGACCTATGACCGAGGCGCTGCTTGAATTGGGCATCCCTGCCTTGGAAATTCTGATCGTGGATGATGGATCGCCCGACGGCACCGGTCACATCGCCGACGAGTTGGCGGCTCAGTATTCAGGTCGGGTACACGTGTTGCATCGTACCGGCCCGCGTGGTCTGGGTGTAGCCTACATAGATGGATTCCGCTGGGCTCTGGAGCACGGCGCCGATCTCATTGCCCAGATGGATTGCGACTTCTCTCATTCCCCTGAATATATCCCTCAATTTCTGGAGCATGTCCGAGACTACGATGTAGTCGTGGGGTCCCGTTACGTTCCGGGCGGCAAGACGGACGAGGACTGGGGTCGGGGCCGCTGGCTGCTTTCCTGGTGGGCTAACAGCATCTACACCCGGATGATCCTGAGATGTAAGGTCAAGGACGCTACGGCAGGGTTCAAGTGCTGGCGTCGAGAGACGCTGCAAGGCATTGACCTGAGCCGCATCCGTTCGCAGGGCTACGTCTTCCAGGTCGAGATGGCTTACGTGACCGAACGGCTGGGCTACCACGTGCTGGAGATCCCCATCTGCTTCGAAGACCGACGCATCGGCCGCTCCAAGATGACGATGCCGGTCAAGATCGAGGCGGCGTTGCGGGTGTGGGAGGTGCGCTGGCGGCACTGCCACCTGCAGCCACACGACCGGTTGGGCGTATGATTCGCAAAGCTCTGCCCGACCTGGGCATTCTCATCCTGTTGTTATTGTTGCCCCTACTGCTATTTGCGCCGGTGGCCCTGGGGCCCAAGACGCTGTTGCCGGCTGATTACCTCTTTTTGTTCGAGCCCTACCGGGCGGTCGCCACCGACCTGGGAGTGGCCTTTCCCCACAATCACCTCGTCGCCGATCTGATTCTGCAGAACTACGTCTGGAAGCAGTTTCTCGTGGAGGCGATCAACAACCGGGAACTACCCCTCTGGGACCCCTACATCTTCGCCGGTCACCCTTTCCTGTCCAACGGGCAGCACTCGGCACTTTATCCCCCCAGCGTCGTCTTTTACGTCCTCCCGCTGTGGAGAGCCTACGGGGTCTTCGCCTGGCTGCAACTGGGACTGGCAGGGATGTTTGCATATCTCTTCGCTCGTGTGTTGGGAATTCGCCGGCTGGGGGGGCTGGTCGCCGGGATCACCTTCCAGTTTAGCGGCTTCATGGTCGTGTCGTCGTCGCCGCATCCGATGCTCGTCGCTGCCGCGTCGTGGCTGCCGTTTATCCTGGCGATGATTGAGTTGGTTATGCAGCAGCGACCGGCATTGGGGCGACGACCCGCGACATTGCCCTGGGCACTCCTGGGGGCGCTCGGCCTGGGCTGCCAGATGCTGGCAGGTCATGCAGAGAACACCTACTTTACTCTGCTGGTGACGGGGGCGTATGTGTTATGGCGACTCATCACTCAACCAACCAACAAACTATCCAACAGGAGTCGGTTGGTTAGTTGGCTTGTTGGCTGCCGTCGCCCCGCCCTGTGGCTGGCGGTGATGCTCGCGCTGGGCCTGGCGCTGGGGGCGGTACAGTTTGTGCCGTATTACGAAGTGGTTAACGGTAGTTTCCGTGGTGGCGGGGCGGCGGCGAGCCTCCAGCAGGTTCTGGAGTGGGCTTCCCCCCCCCGGCGCTTGCTCACCTTTGGTATCCCGAACTTTTTCGGCAACCCGGCCCATCATGGCTATTTCGATCTTTTTACCTGGCAATGGGCTCCCGCGTTGACGTTCCCCGATGGCCAGTACATTGACTGGGGCATCAAGAACTATGTCGAGGGTGGAGCGTACCTGGGACTGTTGCCGCTGTTCCTGGCGGCCATCGCGGTGCTAACCAACCAACGAACGAACAAACAAACGAACAAGTTTGTTAATTGGCTGGTTGGTTGGTTCCGTCACCCATACATTCCCTTCTTCACTCTGCTATCTCTCTTTTGCCTCGGCTGTATCTTCGGGACACCACTCTATGCCCTCGTCTATGCGCTGCCGGGGCTTGAGCAATCACATTCTCCTTTCCGCTGGGTTTTCCCTCTGACGCTGTCCGTCGCTATCCTGGCAGGTTTTGGGGTTGAGGTGGTCACCAGGAGCAGGAGGCAGGAGGCAGGAAGCAGGAAGCGGGAAGCAGGAAGCAAGGGGCAATTCGTAACTTCTAGTCTCCAATCTCTAATCTCTAATCTTTTTCTGCTCAAAACCCCTTTCTCGCTAGTGACCTTGTTCGCTGCGTTGGCCTTCTGGGGTGGGGTGGTCACGCTGGCGGGATTGGCTCTTAGTCGGTTCTTCTTCACCCGGATTGAGCCGCTGGTGGAGCGGGTGTTCCTGTCGCTGGCGAAGGCTCCTACCGCTTTCCCTGACCATCGCGCTTTTTACTCCTACGAGTTCAAGTGGATGGCGCTCCTTGGACTGTTGCTAATGGGGACCGGCATCGTCTTGCGCGTGAGCCGTTGCCCGATCTTTTTCCGACGGCGGCCCGTGTGGGAGTTTCTGGCGGTGGGGTTGTTGGTGCTGGATTTCGTCACCTTCGGTGCGGGTTTCAACCCCGCCGTGGACCCGGCGCTGCTGGACTATACCCCGCCGGTGGTCGAATTCCTGCGGCAGGACACCTCCCTCTGGCGGTACGCGACCTTCACCCCGCCGGGCACCACCAAGACGATGAACGCCAACGTGGGGATGTTCTACGACCTCCAGTACGTCGCCGGCTACGATTCGCTCTTTACCCGCCAATACGCCAACTACATGGCGCTCATTGAGGAGCAGGACGAACTCCTGGTTAACCGCATCGCCTCCTTCAGCGAGTGGTCGAGCCTCGATAGCCCGCTCACCGACCTGCTCAACGTCAAGTACGTCATCACCGAGGTAGAGATTCCCAATCCAAAGTACCGACTGGTCTATCAAGATGACGCGGTGCGGGTGTACGAGAACCTGGCGGCAATGCCCCGTGCCTTCACACTTCCGACCTCGGCGACGCTGGGAACCGACGACTTCGACGCCGCCGTGCAGTCCTATGACCCGCGCAACTATGTGATACTGGAACCTGAAACCTCAAACCTGGAACCTCAAACACCACAACCAGCATCCAGCATCCAGCAACCGGTATCCGGCTACACCATCAACGAGGTGTTTGTGGACGCGACCGTGCCTGAGTCAAGTTGGCTCGTGTTGGCGGATTCATTCTTCCCAGGTTGGAAGGCCTTCGTGCGACCGCAGGGTACTGGCGAAGAGGCAGAGCAGCAGGTCGAGATTTATCGCGTGGATGGCAACTTCCGGGGCGTGGTACTTTCGCCTGGCGCATGGACGGTGCGCTTCAAGTACAGCCCCGATAGCGTGAAGGTGGGGGCCTTCATCAGCTTCATCGCCGGGATGCTGGTGCTCTTCCTGACCGGGCTCTACCTGTGGCGCTTCTTCTATCGTGAGGAGGACGACGCCAGCACCGTCCGGCGGGTGGCGAAGAACTCCATCGCTCCCATCGTCCTCAACCTGTTCAACCGGGCTATTATAGATATGGCCTTCGCCGCGCTGATGGCCCGCATCCTGGGACCGGTGGGCAACGGGCGCTACTTCACCGCTACTGTCATCTATGGATGGTTTGACATCGTCGCTAACTTTGGCCTGGACATGTACCTGATGCGCGAGGTGGCTCGCGACCGTGCCAACGCCCGGCAACTCTTCGTCAACACGACCGTATTGCGCCTGCTACTTTTCGTGGCGGTGGTACCGACGTTTGGGGGGTTCCTGGCGGGACGACAGGCGCTGGGCACTCCGCTGGCGGCCGAGACGGTGTGGGCAGTTGTGTTGCTCTACGCTGGTTTATTGCCGAATACCGTGGCCAATAGCCTGACGGCGCTCTTCCGCGGCTGCGAGAAAAACGAATACCCCGCTGCTGTCCAGACCGTGACCACCATCGTCAGGGTCACGCTGGGGGTGCTGGCGCTGGTGGGCGGGCTGGGCATCGTCGGGTTGGCGGGGGCCTCGATCCTGACCAACGTGACGACGATGGTGATCCTGGCGCTACTGGCGCGGCGGCTGATCTGGGCCGGGCTGCCACGGGCGCGGGGACGTGTCGTGTGGTCTTTGCAACGCGCGATGCTGTCCGAAAGTTGGCCGCTGATGGCCTCGCTGCTGTTGCAGGTGCTCTTTACCGGCCTCAACGGTGTGCTTCTCCAGTTCTTGCAGGGCGACGCAGTGGTGGGCTGGTACGACGCTGCGTGCAAATGGGTGGTCGCGCTCAACATCATTCCCTCCTTATTCACCTTCGCTGTCTTCCCCGTCATGTCGCGCCAGGCTGCCCAGGATCGGTCCGGGCTGCGGCGGTCGTACCGCCTGTCCGTCAAACTGCTGACGATGGTCGCGCTACCGGCGGCTGTGCTCGTCACGCTGCTGGCGACGGTGCTGGTAGGCTTACTCAGTGGAGGAAGGTTCCTGCCCCACGGCGCAGTGATCCTGCGACTGTTGATTTGGTCTATCATCTTCGGCTGGATCAACAGCCTGACCAACTACGTGCTCATCGCGCTCAATCGCCAGCGTTACGTGCTCCTGGCCTCCGGCGCGCGCGTCGTTTTCACCATAGCGGCGAATTTGATCTTTGTGCGGACGTTCAGTTACGTCGCGTCGGCGTGGATCATCGTTGGCGGGGAGCTGCTGTTGGCGCTGCTGTTCTACGCCGACCTGCGTCGCCACCTGGGGCCGGTGGGGTGGGTGCGGACGTTGGGGCGGCCTGCATTGGCCGGTCTGGCGATGGGGGCGGTGGCCTGGGTAGTGGCGGCTTACAGCCTCCCGCTGGCGCTCGCGGTCGGTCTGGTTATTTACCCGGCGGCGCTGGTTCTACTACGTGCCCTCACCCCGGAGGAGTGGGCGCTGCTGTCGCCACTGCTACCGGCGCGCCTGCGCAAAATGGCACCGGTCTAGCACTTGCATCTTGCATCCTGCATCTTGCATCCTGCATCCTGTCATCATGCCGTCTACCATGTAGGCGGTGATCCAGTATTCTCTACCGTACAGAACCTTTGTTCTGTGCTCAGACATCCACTGCTGTGCA
>CAYPOY010000313.1:0-6306 GCA_964412395.1 uncultured Anaerolineales bacterium
CGGTCAACTCGAAGCGCACCTGGTCGTTGCCCTTGCCCGTGCAGCCGTGGGCCACGGCGTCGGCTCCTTCCTGCTCGGCGATCTTCACCAGGTGCTTGGCGGTGACGGGGCGGGCGAACGAGGTGCCCAGCAAGTACAGTCGCTCGTAGATGGCGCCGGCCTGCATGGTGGGGAAAGCGTACCCGGTGAGGAACTCCTCGCGCAGGTCCACGACGTAGGCCCTGCTGGCCCCGCTGGCGACGGCCTTCTCCTCCAGTCCGACCAGTTCCTCGTCGCCCTGTCCGAGGTTGGCGGTATAGGTGACCACCTCGCAGCCATAGTTCTCCTTGAGCCAGGGCACGATGACCGAGGTATCGAGGCCGCCGGAGTAGGCCAGAACCACTTTGTTGAATTTGCCTTTCATTGCGTTCTCCTCCTGAATTGAGATAGTAGGACTTTCTGCCCGGTACACGAAAGCGCGATGGTACAGTAGCCATCGCGCATAAAAAGAGCCAGCCCCCGTCTGGGGGCTGGCTCTAGGTTCACCTATTGGTTACGCAGCCCAAACGAAACTATCCAGGCGGGTAGTCCGGCTCTCCTTGGGCTCGTCGTCGGATGTCGTTCATTGTGATGAGATGCATCGTTCCTCAGTCCTATGCTTAAGTGGATGCAAGTTTACCACAGAGAGGCGATTTTGTCAAATGGCGAGCGATATGTTATACTGCCTCACAGAATGACGGAGGAGGTACAGTAGTATGCCCCGCACAGTGGTTCTGAAAGAAGCCCGGGCTCCCTACACCATATCGCTGGACGAGGCCACGCTAGGCCAGGAGACGGTCATCCTGGAACGGGAAGGCCGGTCGGTGGCTGCTGTAGTGCCCTTCGCCGAGTATGAAGCGTTCACCGCCTGGCGTCAGCGCCGCGAGGAAGCCGGGCCTAACTGGAGCGCGAGATCCGCCTGGAGCGTAACCTGACGATGGGCAAGCCGCGTTTCATCGGTGCGGCGGCGGTGCTGCCGCTGGAAGCTGCGGGGCCGGAAGCAGGACCAGGGGCAATCACCTACAAGCCGCACACACCGAAACCGGTGTCTGTCAATGAGGAGCGGTAAGCGTTCACGGGGATGGCCGCACGGCGGTTGAAACCGCGTGTAACGCCTGCAAGATCGGCCTTCGCCGATTGTCCCAGTCGCCGCAGGGCGACCTGGCAGATGTTGCCGCGAATTCATTCGCCAGGCGTAGACAAATTGAGGTACGTGTGGCATAGTATTGTTGTCAGTGGAGGATTGCCCGTACCTGATCAACTCGATAGCACAGTCAAAGGAGGGAGTACGATGAAGCGAGGCGATTGGTTCACGGTATCTCTTTCAGTGTTGTTGATTGCGGCCGTGCTGCTGCCCTACGTGGCGCGGGCAGGCGTTCTCCCTCCTACTGCCGCTCAGGACGCACTCGATGCGGGCATTGCGCCTGGCGAGCAAAGGGGGCCTGATACGCTTGCCCCCCCATTGCCGACCGACTGCACCAGCCTGGTTCCGCCCGGTGCGGACCCACCCGCCTCCTGTGTCTACGGCTATGTCTACCTTGACGGCACGCCCGTTGCGGGGGCGTCTGTCACCATCCGGAGCGAATCCGCAATCCTCAACCTCACCACGCAGACCGGCCCCGACAGTCCCAACCCCTACTTTCGTGCAGCCCTGAGCGACATGCCACTGGACGTTTCGGTGGGGGAACTGGTCATCGTGGAGGCCAGTCACAATGACCAGATCAACAGCACGACCTTTACGACCGTCGAGGACGGGCAGCAAGTGGACGTCTTGCTCTCGTCCACCTGTGGCCCCACGACGGTCCCCAGCGGGCCGATTAACGCCGATACCACCTGGACCCGGGAGTGTGGCCCCTACATCATCACCGAAAACGTACTGGTCCAGAGTTGGGCGACGCTGACCATTGAGCCCGGTACCACGGTCAAGTTCGATGCGGACAAGGCGCTCCTGATAGATGGCGTATTGGTCGCCGACGGTGCGAGCAACGCCATGATCGTTTTCACCTCCAACGTGGGTACATTGCCCGGCGACTGGGGCTACATTCTCTTCACCAACACCGATCCTGCCAGTCATTCCAACATTGAGTATGCCCTCGTCGAGTATGCGGGCGGAGCCAGTGTCAGCGATAACGGCGCCCTGCGGGCGGACGGAGCCTATCCCTCGCTGAGCCATCTCACCATCCGCCACAGCGCCAGTGATGGCCTCCGGGTCTTTAACGACGGAATGCCCTCGATGAGCAACCTGACGATTACCGACAATGCGGGGCGGGGCATCTATGTGGACAGCGACGGGTCGCTGGTGATCAGCCTTTGCACCATCGAGGATAATGGTCAGGGGGGGATCTATGTGGGTGGTGGCGCATCGGGGCTGATCAGTGGCAACTTTGTCAACAACAATGGCGGCACTGGAATTGATGTCAGGGGTAACACAACAACCGTGTTTATAGGCGGCAACGTCATCCTCGGCAACACGGCGACCAGCGGCGGAGGAATCTATATTTATAATGCAACAGTGACTATCAGGGACAACACCATCATCGGCAACTCGGCGTCGGTTAGAGGCGGAGGGATCTATGGATATGGAGAGATCACCGAAAACATCATTCTGGGCAACTCGGCGTCTAGTCAAGCTAGTCAAGGCGGAGGGATCCATTTCAGCGGTTCATCAGGCCCGGTCAGCCACAACATCGTCGCCGGCAACTCGGCTAACAACGGAGGAGGGCTCTACATCTCGTCGGCCGCCGCGGACACGGAGGTAAGCAACAATACGATCCTGGATAACCAGGCCTGGGCCAACGGTGGCGGGATCTATGTCCGGGATCGCGACGTAACCTTCAGGAATAACACCGTTCTCCACAACACGGCTGGAGAGGGCCTGGGAGGGGTGTGCGTCCAGAATCACCCGATTCTCAACCAGAATAATCTCTATGACAACGCCGATTATGACCTCTATAACGACAACGCCCAGGGCTCGGCCGACGTGAACGCCGAGTACAACTGGTGGGGGACAATCAATCCGGCCGAGATCAGCGCCCACGTTTGGGACTGGTATGACGACTTAGACCTGGGCCTGGTGGACTATGACCCGTGGCTCGCCTCCCACAACCTGGTGGCCCCCATCTCACCGCCCACTGGGCTGACCGCCACTCTCAGCGGCATCACCATCACCCTCAACTGGTCCCCCAACCCGGAATTGGACCTGGCTGGCTACAAGGTCTACTATGACCCCATTGGGCCTGGCTTTCCGTATAGCGGCACCGGCGCCTACGAGGGCGACACGCCCATTGACGTGGGGGACGTGACCAGTTTCTTCCTGACCGGTTTGGCGCAAGGAACCTACTATCTCTCTGTCACCGCCTACGACACCGCTGCGGACGGCGAGCACGACCAGACCGATGGAAACGAGAGCTGGTTCGCCACGGAAGTGAGCGCGCAGGTGGCCGAGGAGCCGCACGCGAGCTTTTCCGCTTCACCGACCAGCGGGGCGGCCCCCCTCACCGTGGCCTTTACGGACGCCTCAACCGGCACCGTTGATGCCTGGCTTTGGCGCTTCGGCGACGGTGGGTGGAGCACCGTCCAGCACCCGAGTCACATCTATACCGCCACCGGCTCCTTTACTATCACTCTGGGGGTGAGTGGCCCGGCCGGAACGGATGTGCTCACCCGTACCAACTACATCACGACCTACACGCCAATACAGGCAGACTTTTCCGCGTGGCCCACTTCAGGTGGCGCGCCGCTGACAGTGACCTTCACCAACTCCTCCAGCGGGGATTATTCAGCCAGCCGGTGGGATTTTGGGGACGGCGTGACCAGCGCACTGGAGAGCCCGACTCACACCTACACCACCACCGGCTCCTTCACCGTCATTCTGACGGTGAGCGGCACAATGGGGACAGATACGTTAATTCGCCCAAACTATATCTCCATCTATGAACCACCGCAGGCGGGTTTTACCGCCTGGCCGACCACCGGGCTGGTCCCCCTCACCGTTGTCTTTACCGATACGTCAACCGGTGACATTGACACCTGGAGTTGGGATTTCGGGGATGGCGAGACCAGCGCAACACAACACCCCACCCATACCTACAACGTCACTGGCACATTCACCGTGAGCCTGACCGTCACAGGGCCGGGCGGCAGTGATACAGCGATCGAGACAGCCTACATACGAGTCGGCGAGGGGGGTGTGATCGCCAACTTTAGCGCCACGCCTACCAGTGGCGTTGTTCCCTTGACGGTGACCTTTGCCAACGACTCCATGGGAGAGTATGATACCTGTGTCTGGGATTTTGGGGATGGCGATACCAGCGACCAGTGCCTTGACCCGTCTCACACCTACACGTCGGCTGGTGTCTACACCGTCAGCCTGACCGTCAGTGGGGTGGGCGGAACGGATGTGCTCACGCGCGCCAACTACATCACCGTCTACCCACCTTCTGTAAATGCGGACTTTGCGGCTGCACCCACCAGCGGCCTGGCTCCCTTGACGGTGAACTTTACCAACAATTCCACCGGAGACTATGACGCCTGTACCTGGAATTTTGGGGATGGCGATACCAGCGACCAGTGCCTTGACCCGTCTCACACCTACACACCGACTGGTGTCTACACCGTCAGCTTGACCGTCAGCGGGGTGGGTGGAACGGATGTGCTCACGCGCGCCAATTACATCACCGTCTACTCAACGCTCAATCCCTGGTACACGGGCGGCCCCTACGGGGGCTATGTAAACAGCCTGGCGATGGCGGGGACAAACCCTGACGTGATCTATGCAGGAACGGGGAGCGGTGTATACAAAACGACTGATGGTGGGGCGACCTGGACAAAGACCAACCACCCCGATACTTCTGTTCTGGCCGTTCAGGTTGCGCCGGACAATCCCGATGTCGTCTATGCAGGGACACTTGATGGCATATACAAAAGCGAAAATGGCGGAGCCACCTGGAGACAAAAGGGGCTCTCCGGTGCCAGGGTGAATGCGATCGCCATTGACCCTCACGATCCTGATGTCCTCTATGCCGGAACCGGATGGCCGTGGTGGCTGAAACCGGAGGAAATCAAGGGTGTTTTCAAGAGCACCGATGGGGGAGAATCCTGGGAGCAAAAGATTTCCGTTGGGGATGCAATCATGTCTCTGCTAGTTGATACGGATAACCCGGCCTACATCTATGCTGGTGGGATAGCCGTGAGTTATGATGATGGTCTGCTGAAGAGCATAGATGGGGGGGAAACCTGGGTGAGCAAGCACGTCGCGCCCGACGAAGAGAATGATGAAGAGATATACGCCCTCGCGATGACCCCCAGCGGTTCGCACCCAGCCGTGATTTACGCTTTTAGCATATCCCTCTATGAAGATGTTTACAAGAGCACGGATCGCGGCGAGAGTTGGACTGCAACGAATACGTCCTGGTGGATGCCAAGCTACCCTGCGGCGCTGGTAGTTGATCCGGTCAATCCCAATGTCGTTTATGTCGGCGTATGGGACTATTGGGGACAGCTCTATCAAAGCACGAATGGGGGTGACACCTGGTCGCCGAAAGCGAATGGCCTGCCGGAGGGAGGGCCGACGAGTATTCTGATTGATCCACGCAACCGGGATGTCTATGTCAGCCTTGAGGAAGGCGGGGTTTATAAGTCAACTGACGTAGCCGAGAACTGGCAATTATCCAGTGAAGGCTTGAATAACACCACCATAGAGGGCTTGGCGGTTCATCCCACGGCCTCAGACACAGGATTCGCAACCATCAGAGGGCGCGGACATTACATGGCGCAAACCACCGACGGGGGACATTCGTGGACGTATCTTGCGAGCACTCCGACCGAACCCGGTTATCTGGACACCACACCCGCCGAGCTGGGAGCGGTTGCCTATGACCCGCAAATTCCTGCCACCCTCTACGTCGGTGATGGTTGGGAGTACACCGATGAGATCTATATTTACAAAAGCACCGATGCGGGCGAAAGCTGGACCGATCATAAATTCCTCGATCTTGGGGATTCTGAGCAAGACCTGGGAGTCTCTGACATCTGGGTGAACCCCAGCGATACAGACACCGTCCTGGTAGCGGTTGAAGGCTTCGGTGGAGGCGTTTACAAGAGCACTAACGGCGGATGGTCATGGCAACGAACGCACAGCATGTGGTCCAATACCCTGGCGGCCGATCCCAACAATCCCAATATCCTCTACCTGGGGACTGAAAGATGCGGATACGTCAACCGGTCAACAAACACCGGTAGATCGTGGACCAAAATCAGCCCAAGTACGCCCCCAGACGAGAGATGGGT
>CAYPOY010000314.1:0-6295 GCA_964412395.1 uncultured Anaerolineales bacterium
CAATCAGGTTCGCGGTGCCGATGAAAAAGGCCAGTGTGCCCACGACGGGCAGGAAAATCGTCACGTCCCCCACGCCCACCATTTCCCGGATCAACTTCTCGATGGCTTCGATGATCCACTCCAGCATATTCTGTACCAGCCCTGGTCGCAGTTTGAGGTTACGCCCGACCAGATAGGCTCCCACGCTGAGCAGGAGCATCATCGCCCAGGTGTTGATGACCGTCGAGGTTACCTCTAGCGGTCCCACGGTAAAGACCACGTATGGAGTGATCTCTTCGGCGACGTCGGGCTTTTCCGCTTCACCGGCCGGCCCCTCCAGCAGGTTGCTGACTATGGCCAGGCCGATGACCAGCGCGATCAGGAGCACCAGGGTGAGCGGGTTATTTATTCTTTGCATGTACTTCCTACTCCCTATCCTTACTCCCTTTCGGTTTTGACTTGTCCAGGTTATATTCTTTCTTGCAGCGTTTGTGGGGCCGTTTCCGAAGCGGTTTGGCGCCGCCGTGCTCGACGTACATGGCGTACAGGTTGTTGAACGCCACAGCCACGCCCATCAGCAGCAACGAGAGCGTCCACGTGAACTCCTTGTTGAACAGGTCGTCAAGGTAACGTCCCAGCAGCACGCCGCCCACGATGGGGACTACCAGGTTCCAGCCCAGCATGGTTGCCTGAGCGGTCAGTTGCCAGAAGTTTTCGGGCTTCTCCTCCCCCCTGGAGGGGGGATTGAGGGGGGTCTCCTCCGGCTGTTTAGACGTTGGCTCGGATCGTTCGTCGTCCATCCTCTCATCCCTTCCCCTGGACCTCCGAGGTCTGCTGGAGACCTCGGAGGTCTTACTCCAGCGGAGCCAGTCTCGTCGTCTCGCGCAGCGCCCGCTCCAGGGCCATCCGCGCCCGCGTGAATTCGATGTGGGCTTCCTGGGCGATCTGGTTCAGTCGGGCGCGTTGTTGCTCCAGCGCATGTTCCAACACTGCCAGGTCTTTGCCTTCTTCGGCGGCGGCGGTCAACACCAGCACGCGGTCTGGTTGCAGAGCGCCAGAGCGTCGTTGCACCTCGATCGTGCCCTGGTACAGGGCCACGTAGCGGGTGTCTCCCTGCCGGCGATAGAGCATAATGCCGGCGACGATATGCGCCAGAAAGGGCGCGTGTCGTGGCAGGATGCCCCACCAGCCGTCGGAGAGTTGCACGCGAATCGCCTCCACGTCGGTGTTCAAGACAATCTCGTCGGGAGTGACGATCTCCAACTGCATCGTCTTAGTCATTCGAGTGCTCTCGTTTCCCTGAATTCAGAAACCATCCGCTTCTGGAGTGCAGACGTTAGTCTGCTTTTCGTCGTGTGGAATAGCTCAACCGGGCAGGCTCACGCCCCTGCACTCCAGCAGTAACGCGACAATACAAGGCTCTATTCGGCTGCTTTCTCAGTGTGGGCCAGGAAGGGACGCAGCAGGTTGGTGAACTCCATGGGCAGCACGAACTTGGTAGCCGGGCTGGCCCCCATGGCCTTCAGGGTCTCCAGGTATTGCAGGCTCATGGTCTTGGCGTCCACTGTCTTGGCTACGGAGAAAATCTTGTCCAGGGCCAGGGAGAACCCCTCGGCGCGGAGGATGGCGGCCTGCCGATCCCCTTCCGCCCTCAGAATCGCCGACTGCTTATCGCCCTCGGCTACCGTGATCGTCGCCTCCCGTTTTCCGTCAGCCTCGAGAACTACGGCCCGGCGGTTACGCTCCGCTGTCATCTGGCGGGTCATGGCTTCCTGAACGTCCTTCGGAGGCAAGATCTCCCTGATCTCCACGGCGGTGACCTTGACTCCCCATCGCTCGGTGACCTCGTCCAGTTTTACCCTGAGCACCTGGTTGATGTGCTCCCGCTTGGCCAGCACGTCGTCCAGGACGATGTCGCCGATCACTGCCCTGAGTGTGGTAGTGGAGATCCCCTGGGAGGCGCCGGCAAAGTGCGCCACCTGGACGACACTGTCCACAGCGTTTACCACCTTCCAGTAGATCAGGAAGTCAACAGAGATGGGAGCATTATCCTTGGTGATGCAGGTCTGGTGAGGTATCTCCAGGTACTGCTCCCTCAGGTCCACCCAGACGGCCCGGTCAACGAGAGGGATCAGAAATACGATCCCAGGCCCCTTCTGGCCGATGCACCTCCCTAGCCTGAAGACCACCAGGCGCTGGTACTCCCGCACGATCTTGATGGCCATGCTGAGGATCATCACCGCCAGTACCAGGAACAGGCCCACGCTAAAGATGTTTCCAATCACTTGAGATAGCATTTCGCACCTCCTTGGATGCATTTGTAGTATAGTGCCCTGAGCCTAGTTTCCGGTGCAAAACTGTTCTTGAATGCTCCCAGCCCTCGTCCCCGAGGGCGTCGTAGACAAGGGCATTGCGTCAATAGCGATTGCTCGCTGCATGGGACGCCCCCGAGACGGGGGCTTAGAGCGTTTTGCACCGAGAGCAAGCCTAAAACTCAGAGCAAGCCAATGTCATTAAGTTAAGCAACCGTCCAGACCTCCGAGGTCTTGTGTGGCTCTTGCACGATGTGGATTTACAGCAAATGCGACGTAGTTTGCGCCTGTGAGGCTCTACCGGAGACCTCGGAGGTCTTATCTTAATGACATTGCAGAGCAAGCAACTTGGCAGATTAGAATCCTGCACTCTATGAGTTATTCCTTTGTCACACTAAGCCTCACCCCCTCCACAGCCACTACCCTCACCCGTTCCCCTTTCCTGATGATCGCCCCTCCCTCGGCCACGGCGCTCCATAACTCGCTTTTCACCTGAACTGTGCCTCCGGGGTCGAGATCGGAGGTAGCCACGCCTGTTGCCCCCACCATGGCCTCTATCCCGCTGATCACCCTGGCCCGCTGTGCCCTGATCCCAGCCGTGAGGGCAAAGAGGAAGAAAGCCGCGATCAAAACTGTCATGACGGCGATGAGAGGCCGCGAGACGGTGAGGGCGGGCATAGTCGGCGTGGATGGGGCGAAGGGACTGAAGATCATCAGCGAACCCAGGACGAAGGCGATGGCTCCTCCCACGCTCAAGGCGTAGCCCGCGACCTTGATGTCGAGGATGAAAAGGATGACGGCCAGGACGATGAGAGCGATGCCGCCCCAGTTCACGGGCAGGCTCCCGAAGGCGACGAAGGCCAGGATCAGGCAGATGGCCCCTGTCATCCCGGGGATGATGGCTCCTGGATGGTAAAACTCGGCGATGAGTGCCCAGATACCGATGGTGAAGAGCAGATAGGCGATGTTGGGATCAACGATGGCGTGCAATATCTGCTGTGACAGCGACATTGACACCTGACGAGGCTCAGCCCCTTTCGTCGCCAGGATCCGTTCTCCCGCCGCCGTAGACACACTCCTGCCATCAATCTTCTCCAGAAGATCCGCCAGGTCATCGGCGATGAGGTCAACCACCTGGGACTCCACCGCCTCCCTTGCCGTGATGGAGACACTCTCGCGCACTGCTTCTTCCGCCCAGGTGGAATTGCGCCCCCGCCTTTCGGCGATGGCCCTGGCGTAGGCGGCGGCGTCGTTGGTCGCCTTCTCATCCATCGTGCCGGTTATCACCCCGGTGATGCCCACAGGGTGGGCGGCCCCGATGTTGGTACCGGGGGCCATAGCCGCGATGTCGGCGGCGAGGGTGATGAAGACCCCCGCCGATCCCGCCCGCGCCCCGGCGGGGGAGACGTAGACCACGACGGGCACGGTGGAGTTCAGTATATCCTGCACAATGCCCCGCATCGGCCCATCCGACCCGCCCGGCGTGTCCAGTTGAATGACCAGGCACTGGGCTCCATCCTGCTGAGCGATCTCGATCCCTCGACCCACGTATTGGGCAATGAGAGGATCAATGACGCCTTTGACAGTGACGACGTCCACATGCTCTCCACCCTGGGCCAGGGCAACGAGACTGCCGAGGAGGAAAATCGTCACCACGCTCATGGCTATAAAAGTTAAATACCTGACTCCGCGAATTTTGCCTTTTCTCATCGAACCTAGAGCCTCCTATGCTCCCGCTTGCGCAACACGCTGTTGATGTCGCCGGTCATGTAGAAAGCCTGTTCTGAGATGTCGTCCAACTCGCCGTCAATGATCATCTTGAAACCACGCACTGTTTCTTCGAGGGGCACAAAGACCCCTGCTTGCCCGGTGAATTCTTCGGCGACGAAGAAGGGTTGGGTAAGAAAACGCTGTATCTTGCGCGCGCGCCGCACCAGCAGCCGGTCTTCCTCGGCCAATTCCTCGATGCCCAGGATGGCGATCACGTCGCGCAGTTCCTTGTAGCGCGTCAATATCTCACGCACGCGCGTCGCTACCTGGTAGTGCTCCTCGCCGACGATGCGCGGGTCGAGGAGGCGCGAATTCGATTCCAACGGGTCAACGGCTGGATAAAAGCCCTGGCTGGCCAGTTGGCGCGATAGCACCACCGTGGCGTCGAGGTGCGCAAAGGTCGAAGCGGGCGCCGGGTCGGTCAGGTCATCGGCTGGTACGTAGATTGCCTGGACGGAGGTGATGGCGGCCCTGGACGTAGAGACAATGCGTTCCTCCAGCGCGCCCACCTCAGTGGCCAACGTGGGCTGGTAACCCACGGCGCTGGTCAGACGCCCCAGCAGGGCCGACACCTCGCCGCCGGCCTGAATATAGCGAAAGATGTTGTCAACGAAGAACAATACGTCCCGATGCTCGACATCGCGAAAGTACTCGGCCATGGTCAGGGCAGTGAACGCTGCCCGGAAGCGTGCCCCCGGCGGCTCGTTCATCTCCCCGAAGACCAGCACAGCGTCTTTAAGCACGCCTGTGCGCTTCATCTGCAGGTAGAGCTCGTTGCCCTCGCGGGTGCGTTCGCCCACGCCGGCAAAGGCCGAAACGCCCCGGTGCTCGGCCGAAGTGTGGCGGATCATTTCCATAATCAGCAGCGTCTTGCCAACCCCTGCGCCGCCCAGCAGGCCGATCTTGCCACCGCGCACGTAAGGGGCCAGCAAATCAATAACCTTCAGCCCAGTGACGAAAAGCTCCGTCGAGGGCTGCTGCTGGATGAAAGGGGGCGCCGGTTGGTGGATACTCCGCATCTCCACTTTGCCCAGGGGCGGCCCTTCGTCTATAGGCTGTCCCAGCACGTTGAACACGCGCCCCAGCGTCTCCTTCCCCACCGGCACCCGTATCTGAGCACCGGTGTCCTCGACCGTCATATTGCGGCGCAGCCCGGCCGTTGCTGCCATCGCAATGCCGCGCACCGTGTGACGATCGAGGTGTTCCAGGATCTCAATAGTGACGTTGTGCTGGCTGTTATGAACGATCAATGCACTCAACAGGGCTGGCAATTCGTCACCCGCAAAAGAGACGTCTACCACGGGGCCGGTAATGCGCACGATGGTGCCAATCCTGGGTTGTGGTTCGACTTTGCTCACCGCAGGGTGCATGCTCATAGGGTTCCCGTCAGGGCAGCGTGAATGCTTCGCGCAGCGCATGGACGGCTTCGTCCAGGCGCTGGGCTTCGATCACACAAGTGATGGTCGAGAGGGAGGTGCTGATGGCGCGGATGTTGATGTTGCAATCGCCCAGCGTCTTGCACATCTGGCTGGCGACGCCGCGCTGCTCGCGAAAATCAAGGCCGAAGAGGCTCACCGACGCTACTTCGGCGTCGCAGGTGATGGCTTTCCCTCCGACCTCCTCCCGTATACGTTCGACTACCTCCAGTGCTTCACTCAGGTCGTCCCGGTCCACGCACAGGACAGTGTGGTCCTTTTTCTCCCAGTCAATCAGGTGCACGATGAGTTCGACGTTGATTCCCTGGTCGCTCAACGCAGAGAAGAGCCTGCCGCCTACGCCTGGACGTGATGGGATGTCCATTACACCAATCATAGCCAGGTGATCATTCTGGATCAGGCCACTGGCCTGGAGTTTGCCATTAGTCATAGTTTCACCTCCACATCGTATAGCTGACAGGACGGGGCGGATTGGCGTCACTCGTTACCCCGGCCTGAAGAGCCAGGACTGGAGGCCCCCCCCTCACTTCCCCCCTATGGGGGGATTGAGGGGGGATGCCCCTACAGGGCGGCGCGGCCCGACGCATCCTTGCTTATGAAGTCAGAAGGATTATACCGCAGGGTGGCGAAGTTGGGTAGTTGGGTTGGTTAGTCAGCGTCTGGCGGGGGTGTGCCTGACGACGAGGACGGGGCAAGGGGCGTATTCGATCACCCGCTCGGCCACGCTGCCGATGAGGACGCGCCGTGGCCCACGGCGGCCTACCTGGCCGATGACGATCAGGTCCACCCCTTGCTCGC